>JBCCXH010000019.1:0-23197 GCA_039192005.1 Bacteroidota bacterium | reverse complement strand
TGGATTAATCACTATTTCCCCGGATTATAAAATCATTGTTTCTACTGAATTGAAGAAAAATAAAAACGAATCCATTTTAAAGTATTTTTTACATTACGATAAAAAGCAAATAATACTTCCATCTAAATTTTTACCAGACCCTAAATTCCTAAAATATCATAATGATGAACGATTTAGAAAATAATCTCAAGTTTGAATATTTATATAGAGATTCAGGTAATTACAAGCAATTCGGTTGTCTTGTATTAAGAAACCCAACTGATATAAAACCCGAAACAGCTACAAAACAAATCAAACGATTGTTAATTGATGGTGAATTTTTCTATCCAGATAAGGTTCAAGTACCTCGCTTGGAAAGCTACGAATTTGATCCCGAGATGGATCACGATTGGTACGAATTCGAAAAATTTTCATTAACTGATGAAAAGCCCACGATTTCAATAACCGCACAAAACTTTATCGATTCGTTTCTCTAGTAGATAGAAATAGCAAAAGCATAACTCAGGTTAAATAATACTACCGCCTTGAGTTGTGTCTTCTTAACTCTTTTTCCCTACACGGAAAGACACGTGCCGAGGCGAGGGCTTCTAGCCATTTTTTTCTTCATATCTCAACTAAAAATCCCGACCGACCACTACGGTCTCCTGATACTCTTCTGAGTTTCCAGAACTATCATACACCTCAAACTTCACTAAGTAGTAACCTAACCTGGCGATGGTCCCGGAGTCTGTCAACCCATCCCACCTTAGAAAACCGGAAGTGGCCAGGAGTGCTCCTTCCAGTAAACGTTTTATCACTCTGCCTGCTCCATCAAAGACCGTCACATCCGCAAACCTGCCCGGTTGGTCAAACTCATAGTTGATGGTAGTAAAGTCACGCCCGGAACCGATATTTCCCGGAATAAAGACTTTGGGGTCGACCTGGATCCTTCCAGATGCCGGTAAGCCTGAAATGGACTGAGAGTTCACATCGCCAGGAGTAGCAAAACCCGCTGTACTTGCCGCAGACCTCCAGTTGTTCGGATCATTGGTCAACGCATTGAGCGAAATTCGTTCTAACGAAACTCCATCCGAGCTTTCTAAAAGGTCATAATGAAACGCTTCCTCATACCTGAATCGCTCTTGAAGCACTCCCTCATGGTCCAATAACACCACATTTCCCGTATCATTGGCGTAAACAGGAAGTGAACTGATTTGAAAGAATCGCTCGGAAACACCATTTGGATAATTGTTGAACAAAACATCGGTATCTGTCGTGATGGCCAAATAAGCTCCGGGGCCCATCACCAGTTCCTCCGTACTTATGGTCACTCCATCGGCTATTCCTACATCTGTCATTCTGGCCAACTGCCATCCTTTTACACTTAAAAAATCACGTGTGCTGTTCACTAGTTCGACAAAATCCACCCCATTGACCCTTGGGTTGAATAACACTTCGTTGAGAAGGATCTCTCCCTGAACTGCCTGCCGTGGTAGGGCAAAAGTGATGCGATGATCTCTTACTTCATTTCCCAGACAATCGAAGGCCCCCGAGACCGAAAGTGTGGCCGGGCTGTTTTCAACCAGAGGTTCGTCCAGGATGATAAAAAGTGATTCCGGCCAGGTCAATTGGGTTTCGATGGCATTTATTGGTAGGGAAGGCGCTAAGTTTACACGAAGTTGAAACGATCTTGACAGATCTATCTTTTCATCAAAATCTATCCGAATGGTGTCTTGACTTATCGCTACTACATTGACCACTTCAGGCCCAAAGCTGTCCGGGATGGTTTCCCGAAGGGAGTTTGCTGTAGCTGGTGTACCTCCGGCGACGGCCACAGAACTCCCCCAGTTGATGCTACCCGCGCACGGATTCGCCACGTCTTTCATTTCCAGTGAGTATCCCCCATCCATTTTTGGCGTGTCATGCCATGTTCGCTCATAGAAGATGGAAAAGATCCGTTCTCCTTCTCTGGAAAGGATGAGGCGTTCACCCATGTTATTAAGCGAGGGAAAGTTAGGTACTCCAAGACTATTGTTTGAAAACTCCGAGGCTCCTGATGTACTGGTTAAAACGTAATACGATTTTGGCATCAGCGTTATGTCTGGTAAATCCACCTGAGAAGTAGCATCTGCCAGGGTGATCTCATTTAGTGACAGCAACTCATCCGTTCTGTTGTATAGCTCAATAAACTCACGCTCAGGAAGCCCCACCGCAGGATCAGGATCGGACATAATCTCCGTCATCAATAGTTCATTAAACACAGGAGGTCGACCAAGGCCAAATTCGAGTGTGTTTGCTATTAGTTCATTTCCTGAACAATCGAAAGCATTGGAAATTGTCAAGGTATAAATGGTTCCGGGCTGAACGCTTTCAATAAATGAAATGAGCACCGAGCGAGGGAAATCTCCTTCCGGCATAATTTGATCGATGGTCAGCCCGGGGACTTCATAGGTTCCGTTCATCAGGCTGTTGGCATCCATCGTCTCAGAGAAATTTACTTGTAGGCGATCTGTGACATTGAAGGTAGATATAAGAGGAGAAACAAGATCGGGAGTATCATCAAACACCGAATTCTGTACGCCGGGAGTGCTACTCTCATCGTTGACGGCCGCCCTGTAGCTGTCAAAAGAAATGCATACATCGTTAGGGTTGACTAATTCGGAGGAAACGCCTTCTTCCGGTGTGGTGGTGTATGCAAGAAAGGCTATCCGGTTGTTGCTATCATCTGAAAGCTCAATTTGATCGTCATCATTATTAAGTGTCAGGCTATTGATGGATATGGCGTCTCCAAAGGATGCGTAATCGATGGTCGCACCGTCATCATAAATGATGACATAACGATCCGGGTGCAGTACAAACGACCTAAAACCCTCAGAAGTAGAACTCCCATCCGACAAGCTCCATCCTGAAAGATCGATGAACTTATCCGACCGGTTAAACAACTCGACAAAGTCGTCAGAATCATTTTCAGGGTCTGAGAGGAATTCGCTGATCACTACATCCCCAAAATCAGCCGCTTCAGTAACCAGGTATTGAAAAGGGAAGATGGTATTGGTAGCGATGACATTGGCGCTGATATCTGCTACCCCATTAATGGTGAGCTGGTACGTTTCACCATTAAAAAATTCGGATACTACCAGCCGAACCAACGATGGGTTTACTCCGTCTCTGGTTGCCGAACTGATGGTAACTCCACCTGATATGGCGTAATTTGATGTGACTTCAGCAGTCAGGGCATCTACTTCTTCATTGAAGCGAATGTCAACCTCTGTACTGGACCCGGCAGAGACGGATTGAACGAGCGGCGGCTCGGTATCCGGGACCAGTGTCGTAGTCAGCGTAAAATCATCAATGAAAAAATTGTCATTATTGGTAGAGGAGTGCTCGACAATGAACCCGAAAAAACTTCCGACGCTAAAATCCGTGTTGTTTGCCGTACCGACCAGACTAAAACTGTCTCCCCCTGTATTGTCAGCTTCGAGGGTCCACAGGCCTAAAGATGTCCTTGTGACCCGAACGTGTACATTCAGGGATGAAGCAACCAAATCGTTTTCATCATTGATGATTTTCCCACCTGAAGTACTAAACAAGTCAATTCCATCATTCGATAGGTTCTCCCCCATCTTAATGTAATAGCCCTCGGGAGAATTGGTAAGATCGGACCTGTCGCTTAGCAGGAAAACCGACACGTTATTATTCGCACTTGGAGCGCCTCCTGAATACCTTACTTTAAAGGTCCATGTAACGTCGAAATTGTTGTAGTCAACGCTAAAATCTGTCGACAGAAAAACAGTGGATTGGGCAGCAGGGCCGTTTGATTGTACCTCTCCGCTCGAAATGATAAAATCATCTCCACCAGATTGCTGAGAGGACGTCCATATGAATGGATTTCCATCTTTAAAATTTCCATCTTCGAAGTCTTCAGTGAGTTGTGCACTCGTTCTGGTAGAGCTATAGACAAGTACTACAAACAGGTATATTCGTATCATGTCAGGGCTATAATGAAGTTTGGAGTCCTAAAATTTCCTTATCTATCAGGCATTATTCTTCATAGGAGTATCCTTTCAACTTAAAAATAGCTATTACCTGTTCCATCGCTCGCTATCAGCGAAACTATTTTACCTCATTTATTTACTTCATCGACTATGGGCTTACGTTTTTCATCCATCCGTTTCATGGCGTTGGTCTCGTAGCGTCGTTTCAATTGCCATAACGGCCGTTCCAACTCTCCTTCCCATTCAAAAAGGATTTTAAACAGTTCCTTCACTTTTTCAGGGTGCTCATACGCCAAGTTGTTATTTTCGGATACATCTTCTGAAATGTCATACAGCTCTGCAGGCCGGTCAGGGAAACGCAGCAACTTCCAGTCCCCCATCCTGACAGTCCCTCTGTTTTCTTTTTTCCAAAACAGCACGTCATGAGGCACTCCACGTTTTTTACCTGTCAAAAAAGGAATGAGATCTACTCCATCAAGCCCTTCTATTTTGGCAGCCTCACCACCACCCGCATTGATAAATGTTGGAAGCATGTCCAGCATGCTCATCGGGTGATCATATGTGGTCCCTGCCTTAATCACTCCCGGCAGCTTCATCACGCAGGGAACCCTGATCCCCCCTTCCAAATGGTTGGATTTGCATCCACTCAACGGATAGTTAGAAGTCATCGTGCCATCAGGGCCACCATTGTCGTTACTAAATACGACTAAGGTATTTTTTTCCAACCCAAGTGATTTTAACTGATCGAGTATCTTTCCACATGCCCGGTCCATGGCCAGGGTCATCGCTGCTAGCTGTTTTCGTTTACCGATTAGCCCACGAACGTTGGCAAGGTCTTCTTTGGTTGTATGCAGAGGAGAATGCACCGCATTGAACGAGACAAACATAAAAAAGGGCTTTTTTTGGTTTCGTTTGATGAAATCGCACGCTTCTGTGGCAAGGTCGTCCGTCAGGTACTCACCGACTTTTTCATAGGTACCAAACCCGCGTTCTATTTGTTTCTCAGGTCGGTCAAAAGCCTCTTTTTGGGTCAGAGGAAAGTAGCTTCTGGCTCCACCTCTAAACCCATAAAATTCGGTAAATCCTCTATTTAACGGATGGTATTTATCAGCGTTGCCCAGATGCCATTTACCCAGGATAGTAGAAGAATAGCCTAACTCTTGAAGGTAGTCTGCAATTGTCTTTACATGTAAAGGCAGTCCCATTTCATCACCCATCAGTTTAGAAGAGGTACTCATATACCCTGGCACATTGTTTTCCTCGATTCCATACCGCTGCTGATACATTCCCGAAATCAGGCCTGCTCTTGATGGACCGCAGACTGCAGCTGTGGTATAGGCTTCTTTGAATACGACTCCTTCTGATGCCAGTTTGTCAAGATTGGGAGTTTGGAACGTCTTGCTCCCCTGAAAACCAAAGTCAGCGTAGCCTGCATCATCTGCAAATAATAAAACAATGTTTTTTTTCTGAGCCGTGGCACCAAGCGCAAGAAAAATGAGAAAAACAGGTAGGGGATTTGATGATTTTTTCATACATGTTTAGGTTATCGTTTTTCAATGGTAATGGAAAAATCAGCAACTAGACATATCCTCTCACCAGAAAAAAGAGTTAAGGTATCAATATGAGAAATGTATTAAAAAACTTAAGGCCATCAGCCTTGTTGATGTCATTCAACGGAAGCTTATTTGGGCATCTTCCAGGATTCAACAAAGTCAAAATTCTGGTCTCATGCGATAAAAACTGAAGATAGCGATCTAGCTACGCCACGTATCAGCTATTAAATGTAGTAGATTTGCATATCTGTTTAGGAATCATTAAACTATTGATCGTATGAAAATAGCAATTGTTGGCGCTACCGGCCTGGTAGGTCAGAAAATGCTGGAAATACTCGAAGAACGAAATTTCCAACTTTCCACCCTTTTACCTGTTGCATCAGAAAGATCCATTGGGAAACAGATCACATACAAAGGAGAAAGCTTTCCCATCATTTCTATGGATGACGCAATTGCTGCCAAACCTGATATTGCCTTATTTTCTGCGGGTGGATCGGTCTCACTTGAACATGCGCCAAAATTTGCAGAAGCAGGTGCTGTGGTCATTGATAATTCTTCTGCATGGCGGATGGACCCAACAAAAAAATTGATCGTCCCGGAAGTAAACGGCAACATCCTCCGCATTGACGACAGAATCGTTGCAAATCCTAACTGCTCTACGATCCAACTGGTGGTGGCATTAAAACCACTTCACGACGCCTTTACTATCAACCGAATCGTTGTTTCAACCTACCAATCTGTTACCGGATCGGGAAAAGGAGCCGTAGATCAACTACAAGGCGAACGGGAAGGGAAAGACATCCAAAAAGTGTATCCGCATAAAATAGATATGAATGCACTCCCCCACATCGATGTGTTTCAGGAAAATGGCTACACAAAAGAAGAGATGAAAATGGTCAATGAGACCAAAAAAATCCTGGGTGATGACTCGGTACACCTAACGGCTACCTGTGTGAGAATTCCCACGCAGGGAGGGCATTCTGAGTCCGTCAACATTGAATTTGAAGATGAGTATCAGTTAGAAGAAATTTATAAAATTTTGGAAAGTGCTCCGGGTGTGACTTTGGTAGATAATCCATCTGAAAATGAGTACCCGATGCCAATAAACGCAGAGAACAAAGACGATGTGTTCGTAGGAAGAATACGGCGGGACGAAACACAACCAAAGACCTTAAACATTTGGATTGTTTCGGACAACCTAAGAAAGGGAGCGGCTACTAATGCGATTCAGATTGCAGAGTATATGACAGAACATAGTCTGGTATATTAACCCCGGACTTCGGGTTGAGAATGAGGGATTGGTTGGCTTTCTTGCAGCAAAAAGATGTGCAACAATTCATCAAGCTAAATGAAGGCACAGACCTTCAAAAACTCATTCTCAATCCTCCTAAATTCAAATCACAGATCAGGCTCATTGCAGACCAATTGCAGTCGAGGCAGAAAGCAAAAGGAAAACTTAACAATTGGCTGTCAAAGCATGACCTTATTTTTCCTCCCCCTCTCTCAGTGGAGCAGGCATCATCTGAAAAGACTGCTGAGTATAAAGAGCGCCTTCTGAACGGAACGCACCTGATTGATCTCACCGGTGGAGCAGGAGTAGATTGCCTTCACTTAAGCAAGAACTTCAATCAAACCACTTATGTGGAAGAAAACTCACACTTATGTGAAGTGTTTACCCATAACGTAGGCGTTTTTAATCAATCGATTGATGTCGTTAACAATGATTCGCTTTCTTATGCAAGCGGACTAAAAGCGGACCAGGGCATCGATTTTTTCGTGGATCCGGCAAGGAGAGACCAGGCCAAGAAGAAAGTATTCAAGTTAGCCGATTGCTCTCCTAACTTATTGACACTACTCCCTATCCTAAAGGTAAAAGGCAAAAGAGTGCTGGTAAAACTTTCCCCAATCCTGGACCTCAAATCGATCATGGATGAAGTAAGCCATATTGGAGAAATACATGTGGTATCGGTAAAGAATGAGTGTAAGGAACTGCTTTTGCTACTCGACTTTCGATCTAACAAACACCCTACTATTAAGACCGTAAACCTCTCTGAACAAGAAGAAACCTTTGACTTCCAATTTCAGGAAGAAACCGACGCAGACCTGCACGTGGAAGAATTAAAAACGTATTTGTATGAGGCTAATTCATCTATACTTAAAGCAGGTGCTTTCAAATTGATTGGAAATAGGTTTGAAATTGGCAAAGTCGCAAGGCACACACACCTCTATACTTCGGATCGATGTATCGATCATTGGCCAGGGAAAATTTTTAAACTCATTGAGGCAAAGGCAAGTAAAGCCGCTTTGAAACGCTTTGCCCAAGATGGAAGGATCAATGTGGTCACAAGAAACTATCCAATAAATGCTAAAGAACTAAAGCATAAATTCAAATTGAAAGATGGTGGCGACTATTTCCTGATTGGCATGAGGGGTTTGAAGGATAAACCTCATTTGGTAATTGCAAAAAGAATTATAAAATAGGTCTGCATCTCCTGCAATTTTTTCTTATCAAAATGAATTTGAGATTAGAGCTCCTATTTTTGAGTAGTCTGGTGTAAGGTGTCATCCATAGAAAATAACCAGCCATTGGTCGTTTCTTACCAACGAATGATTGAGGTTTCAAATAACTTAGAATGCTTAACCCTCATTTAATGAAAATTTTAACCTTTACCTTCTTTTCATCTTTCCTAATCACGTCCGTCTTTAGCCAACAACAAGGAACTTCCTTTGACGAAGCCAACCGTACAAAAAAAGCAGAATTCATATATATATACGAGACATTGACCCACTCAGAGGAGTACCCAAACGGGTTAATTTATAATAACAATGGAGAGTTCGTAGGTGTCTTGCCAACACTTGTTGAAGCTTTCGAAGCTTACGTAAAGAAAGAATACGGAATTATCGTCACCAGTAAGTTCATAAATCCAGCTACTTCATTCGCTGGTTTTTTAAACGAAATAAAAACGAGTGCCGGTGGTGTATTTGGTTTGAGTAGCATTAGCATCACTGATGAACGTAAAAAGCAAATGAGCTTCAGCCCAACTTTCCTTAATAACATAGACGTAATGGTGACGCACAAAGACGTGCCAACCTTAACAAGTTTGCAAACAATAGATAGTGAGTTCAAAGGAAAAACTGCTTATTCCATACCGTCTACAACGTACTACCATACCATTGAATCCCTTAAAAAAGAGTCGTTTCCTTCATTAGTAATTAAACCGGTTCAAACTCCTATAGATGTATTGAATAAAGCCTCTTCAGATGAAAACAGCTTTGGCTATGTGGATTTCATCCTTTATCTCAGGTCATTGGAAAACAGGAAATCCATCAAACGTCATCCTATCGCCGATGTAGCATCAGATCAATATGGGATCGCTATGCCACTGAAAAGTGATTGGGCGAGCATTATAAAAGATTTTTTTGATACTGGCTACTTGCAATCGTTGGACTACAGAAAGGCCATTACTAATCATATCGGAAATCAAGCACTTCGGATGGTGAAATGAAAGGTGACCTGATAAACAACTAAATTAGTTACTTAGAATAAACGGTTCATTTTATAGAGACGCTCGTTTCAACCAATACTTCAATAGCAATATCCCACTCCTAATTCCTTCAAAACGAATAAAAGAAGGCAAACTAAATTTTATTTCAAATAATGTTTTGATTATAAAATTTTCTACTAATTTTAATCTCGGAAGTACTTCTTTATAACACATTTTTTCACATAATCATATTGATCTACTATGAAGAAGCAACTCTTTTACATAGCATCTATTTTGCTATTTGTAACTACTTATGTCCAAGCTCAAGATGAGTTACCAAGAAGGTACGAATCTTATTCTTGGAGTTCTGAAAGCCAACCCTTATCTACTAAAAGTGACATTTCTCATACTGTATCTATAGATGGTGCCATATGGCTTCGTCTTTACTTCCAGGATGTTGTCCTTCCCAAAGGAAGCCACGTCGTTATTACATCCAAACTTGATGGCGCTACACAAATTTTGGATGAAACAGCAATGAAGTTATGGAATAACTCCAGTGCATACTTCAACGGCAACGAAGTAAGTGTACAAGTCGAATCCAATGATCGAAGCGCGGGTGTTGCCATTTACGAATTGGAGATTGGTGAACTTGACTTAGGTCCGACCACACGTTCTCAGTGTGGAAGCGTGGACAACAGAACAGACTCAAATAATCCTGCCATCGGTCGCATCGTACCTATTGGATGTACAGGATGGATTATTCGAAATGGGAAATTGGTAACGGCAGGGCATTGTGTTTCAAGCAGGGCACAGGTACTGGAATTTAATGTACCGCAATCCAACTCCAACGGGAGCATTGTACACCCTCCGATAGCAAGTCAATTTCCTATCATCCAGAGCAGTTTTATCACACAATACGTCAGAGGAAATCCAGATACCGACTGGGCAGTGTTTGAGACCAGTACTAATTCTCAGGGACTGAGTGCCATCGCTGCTCAAGGGAGTTCATATAATGTGGTACAAAGTAGCCCGGGAAGTAGTATCACGATTACAGGTTTTGGAGTGGACACGGGCTCAGATAACCAGACACAGCAGACACATACGGGTCCTTTAGATCGTTTTACCGGGACGCGTGTTTATTACCAGACGGATACTGAAGGAGGAAATTCAGGAAGTCCTATCATAGAAACCTCTACGGGTAATGCTGTCGGCGTACACGCGTATGGAGGATGCAGCACCAATGGAAGTGGGGCAAACTTCGGGGCAAGGGCCACAATCAGTCCTTTTTGGGATGCAATGGATTTAGATGGTTCCAACCCTCCGGACGGAGATTGCATAGAGGTCGATTTTAACGACTTTACCATCTCATCTTTTGCCAATCAGGACGCTGCAGGAAATTATCAAATACAAGGGGGAGGTACCACCCTTTACATGGAAGACAACACCTGGAAATCCATCAGTGTTAGTTATACCATTACCCCATCGACGATCATAACGTTTGAATTTGGTAGTACCTCTGAGGGAGAAATACACGGTATTGCCTTGGAAAATAACAATACACTGACTTCTTCAAGAGTGTTTAAAGTACATGGAACTCAGAACTATGGAGTCACCAACTATGACAATTACTCAGGAAGTTCGTATCGTTCCTATTCCATACCCGTAGGGTCGTTTTATACAGGAGACATCAACCGAATCGTTTTTATTAACGATAACGACGCAGGTGCTGATAATACCTCTTTCTTTAGGAATGTCAAAGTTATTGACCCGTCCAGCTGTACGTCTTTAGCTGTAAACCTTGCTTCCAATGCAAGAACGGCTAATAACATACTCCCTATCTATGGTGTAGAAGAAGAAGTCAATGGGCCGGAAATACAACTATTTCCTAACCCGGTTCACGATTTTATGACGATAACGGCTATAGGGATTGGAGAAGCTTCCAAGGCTACGTTAACGAGCCTCTCAGGACAGCGAATCGTCCACTTTGAATTACAAAATGGCCCTAACCGGTTCCAACTAAGTAACCTTCCCACAGGAGTTTACATTTTAAAAGTGGGTCAGGGATCTTCTGTTGTGAATAAAAAAGTAATCATAAAATAAATCCAACTCCTCCGTTCATACTTTGCACCCGCCACAATAAGGCGGGTGTTTTGTTGATCCAATCATCAAAATCTATAGACTAGAAACGACCAAATCGTAAACTAACCATTCCTGTCGCCCCAGTTACTTCCTCGTCAGAGAGGTTGATCAACTCAAGATCTGTGATGTACCTGTACGTCGCACCAAAACCCAGTCGGAAATGACTACTCACGTTGAATTCAATTTCCAAACCTGGTTCGATGATGAAAAAAACACTGTTCTCGATAACAAATTCCCTATCACTCAAGCCATCACTAAAAAAATGCTGGTCTTCAATTTCAAAAGCCCCGGCTCCTAAAACAATAGGAATGCTTATGTGAACCAGCTCTTTGGGAGCGATGGTTGCTCCAACCAATATGCCACCATAGCCGCCAAATAAGTTAAGTGTTTTAACCGTATCTTTTTGAGGTACAAACCCATTGAACTCCACATCTGTAGCCAATCCGTACCCTGCTATTCCGAACAAAAACCTTCTGTTGATCACCAGCCCTCCGCAGCCTCCTACCATCAAACTTCGCTCGTTTTTAAAATCACCCACTTTTAGGTCAATCCCTCCAAATCCATTTAAATCATTTTCTGTATTGATCAGTGATTTTATCTTTTCGTCCTCGGGATTATCCGTGTCAATATATTTCTGAGAAAACGCCTGGAAGCAGACGCTAACTAGCAATGCAAAAGCAAGTAAAGTCTTTAACATGAATCAAAAAACATATTTAAATGAAACTGCTGCATCCCAAAACCTCGTACGTAGGTACCTCATCCCAATGAAGTTGATAAAAGGTTTTACATCATAACCTATTGTAATGGGTACTTCCAGCCACCGGTATTCCAACCCAAGACTTCCGTTAATACCCATTGCAAAGTAGCTCTTCTCCTGAAAGAAAAATTCATCTTCTGAAGGATTGACAATGACCTTGGAAATACCACTGAAACGTTCGTACCCTACGTGCCCTCCTATACCGTAGTGAAAATAAAAACGATCATTAAAAGAGAGCTCCAGTGGCTGATGAAAGAGGTAAAGCGCCGTAAACTGTGTCCCTTCATTCCTACCACTAAGCATCAGTTCAATGGCTTCGTTACTGCCTATGAATTTTTTAAACGTTAGCCCGGTGGTATACCCAAGTCGAATACCGGCAGACTTTTTATAGTCTTCCTGTGCATTTGCTATGCTAACAACTGCTGTTAAAAAAAGAATAAATAAAACTCGCATGAATTAATCTCTATCGGTGAATATTGGTGTTTTTTTTATGGCGATAATCAACTCACCTTTTTCTGCTTCGATGGTCAGTTGTCCGTACCTTGTGTTTGTATTTCCAACTTCTCCGGTCAATTTTATGATGCCCTCATCAAGCTGTTCTTTATTCATGAGCAGCATACTATTAGGGAGTATCATTCGATCTTCCGGACCTTTAATATTTGCCTTAATAAAAGAGGCCTGGTTCAAAACAAGGTCTATATCGGTTGATTTTCCGGTGATTTCCATTAAACTAAAGTCCTGGTCAATTTGGCTAAAATGAATGTCTCCATAACTAAAATTTAAACTTGCTGACCTTTCCAAATACTTTACTGACAAATCCGTAAACGACCCTCTACTTGATAAATCCTTCACCCGAGAGATCAAGATCTCGTCGTTTCTGGAGTTAAACCTCACGTCATCGGCCTCGTCAATAAAAATCTCAGAACTTCCGCTTTCGAAATCCAACCGTCGCGCTTTCTCGATTTTCATATCAACTCCTCGTAATGTCACGCTACCGTCACTTAACGTAGCGAATGAGGATTTTCCAAAACTATGAGTCAGAACCAACTCCTGATCGATATGACTGGCTTTAATGTCTCCGTGGGATACGTTAAGGTTTACCCTCCCTTTTAAATCAGCGAGGAAGACATCCCCAAACTTGTTCTCCACACTCAAATCAACGTTTTCAGGAACCCAAACTTCGTAATTGACTTCCAACTTATTATTGGACCCCACGACACCTTCCACCTCATTCATGATGTTACTCAAAAATCCGTTTCCGCTGGAAACTTGCGTCACGGCTGAAATCATACTGCCAACTTTACGAAAGCGAACATCAACTTTATCCATTGATTTTCTAATGGTAGAGCTGTTCTTTCCTTCTGCCTTAACTAAAATTTTAAATCTTATGGAATCCAACTCCCAAGTTTGAACAATCACCTCACCATACTTACTAATAACTTCAACACGTGCGTCCTCAGGAGCAAAAAAAGTTCGTTCGTAATCTTTTTCCGCACGTACTTGAGCTGTAAGTACAAAAGGGGAAAAAACAATGGCCAGCAATACTACATTAATTCGATGTTTCACTTTTTTCCTTGTCTAATTCTTCCAAAATCTCTTCCAATATTTTAAGCTTCAAACGATAATTATCCATCAGTGCTATTACCACCTCTTCGTTATCCACATTCTCATCCAAATCTGCTTTCAATTCGGCAAATGCCTGATCCATGTGTGCAAAATCTGCTAGAACCTGATCGTCTTCCAGTTGATTTTTCACAAGAGAAATTTTGTGATTTATCTCCTCCTGATAATAACCTTCCATTTCGGCGATCTCGTTTGGCACGTTGGTTTTAGTGGTTGACCAAACTAAAAACGACGTTAGTAATAAGATGGTAAAGCCTGCCGCAATACCGAAAGCCCAAAAATTTCTTTTATTATCAGGTACTATTTTCTCAGCCACCTGTTCCCAGCCACTCTCTACATCAAAAGAATAGCTTTCAAAACTTTCAGGATCACTCCTGACGTAATCTTTTAAATTATCCTGCATGTTGACTCCTTTCTTCTTCTAGTAAATGTCGAATACGTGCTTTTGCCTTACAATACTGTGCCTTTGATGCGGATTCGGTTACCTTAAGTATTTCTCCGATCTCTCTGTGATCATAGCCCTCAAACAGATAAAGGTTTAGTACAGCTTTACAGCCTTCGGGAAGCTTATCAATAGCACTTAAAATCTGCTGAACCTGAAACTTTTCGTACTCAAAATCATCCTCCTCTTCCATAACAAAATCATACCCTTCCTCCAACTGTGAAGTATCCAACTTTCTCTTTCTTATTGCATTAATACAATTATTAATCACAATGCGCTTAATCCATGAACTAAATGTATTAACCTCCCTTAGCTTAGGCAGCTTTTGAAAGGCATCAACAAATGATTCCTGAAGTAGGTCCTTGGCTTCCTCATCATCACCCATCATCCGCCTACAAACGTTATACATGGCCTTGGCGTACAACTTGTACAAAGACGCCATCGCAGCTTGATCTCCATTTTGGCTGGCGATGATCAAATGCTTATGAATGGTTTGTTGTGTTTTCACTTCATTAAGAAAGACAGGTAGTTATTTTAAAGGTTTCTGTAAACTCTCGAAAAAATCTGTTTTTTTCTAAAAAAAAACTTCCTTTTCCTGAATCAAACCCATTTCCATAATTATGGAATGAATGTCTTTTAATGATGTTGATTCTAAACCTGCAGTGAATTTAAAAAACCAATGCATCACATTCAGCAGTCGCTCGTTTCTTGCTCGTTGAAAATCCGTAACAATCAATTTACCAGATGGCTTGATGCTCTTTCTAATTTTAATTAGTGCCGCTCTGAGGTTTTCTCCATTGAAACAATCCAAAAAAAACGGAGACATGATGACATCAAACTGCTCGTGGATTTCAAAAGAAAGAAAGTCTTCCTGAAGAAATACGACACTGGAACTCGTTTCTCTTTGTTTCGCATACTTGATCATAGTTGACGACTTATCTAGAAAAACGACCTTTTGGCTGGAAATTACTTCCAATATTTTTCCCGTACCACCACCCAGTACCAACACATGACCTTCCGAAGGAAGTTGATCAATAAAATAACGCTGTGACCTATCAATAATGCTCCCGAAAATAATCCTGGCACATAGATCATAGAATGGCGCAATGAAATTGAAGTTATTCAAATAAACTCAAAAAAAAGTGGCAATATAAATACTCCATCGCCTAAGACACGGTACCGCTCCTTCAAACTAAACCAACCGGGCACCCAGACTATCACCCCATACAGTGAAAACGAAACCATGAAATAAATGGACAGGTACAAGTCCGTTTGTAATGAAGAAATTGAAAGCGTCAACCCAATTGCAAGGACCGAAAGAATTAGCTTCTCCGTAAATAGTTTACCAAAACGCGTGGCGATTGAATCGAATCCGTCACGTTGATCGCTCTCCATTTCCATCCAACTAAAGATGATAAGGTTAAGACTCGCCAGGACAAACAAAAGTAAAAATGAAGTAACGTCGAATATTCTCGTGTAGACAGTTGGGACCAAAAGTATTCCTGAAGTATACATCAAAGCGATGCAAGCTTCTTTGAGTCCCCAAAAAGCCAGTTGCTTTTGGAAAAGGAAGTAACTCACACAAAAAACAAATAATATCAATCCACTTAAAATGAGTGTAGACGGAACGAAAAAGACCAATATTAAAGCAGTGGTTAAGACGACCCACATTAATGAGACAATGGGGTTTCTAAAGGCCAGATGAAACCTATATCTACCCCTTAATGAATGGGGAGCGTCATTGGCATCTTTTAAGTGATCGAACGTATAGATTAACCAAACAACAGATGCCAGAATAATATAAACAGGCAACTCAACCTGAACTTCAGCACGTTTAGAAAAAAAACGGAGCAGTATAACTGCTCCTATTAAAATGTCGATTGATAAGTATTGTAAAACCTGAGTGACCCGTTTTAGCATTAAGATTGTGCTAATGCCTCAGCACCACCAACAATTTCAAGAATTTCCTTAGTGATTGCAGCCTGCCTTGTTCGGTTGTACGTAAGTTTCAAATCCTTTAACAGTTCGTTTGCGTTCTCTGATGCTTTATCCATCGCTGTCATTCTTGCTCCATTCTCGGAAGCATTGGATTCCAATATCGTTTTATAAAATTGAATCTTCAGCGATTTCGGCAGTAATTCATTGAATATAAACGTCTTTGAAGGCTCGTAAATATATTCCAGAGGCATAGATGTAGTTGATTCTTCTGCACCTTTCAGTGGCAAAAACTGTTCGTTTCTCACAATTTGAGTCGCTACATTTTTAAATTCATTAAAAACAATTTCCACCTGGTCATAGCCCTCAGAAACGAATTGATCCATTACATATTCAGCCGCTTCGCGTACTTCATCGAAGGAGATATTTCCAAACAAGCCATAAAACTTATCGTTAATACGGTATCCCCTCTTCTTAAAATACTCATAAGCCTTTTTTCCAATAGGCATTATTTCAACCCCACCATCTTGCTCAATGTCGCCATATTTATCTGCGATTAGTGCTTTGGTATACTTGAAAATACTACTGTTAAACGCTCCACAAAGACCTCTATCTGAAGTGACGACAACCAACAAGACGTTCGTTACTTTACGTTTTTCAGCATACGGACTCTCTAAGCTATCTGGAACAGAAGCAGAAACGTTTTGAATAATTTCCGTTAGCTTTTTAGAGTACGGCCTCAATTGAGTGATTCGATCCTGGGCTCTTCTCAGTTTAGCGGCTGCCACCATTTTCATGGCTTTCGTTATCTGCTGAGTCGATTTAACAGAACCGATCCTTTCTTTTACTTCTTTAAGATTGGCCATTCGTTAATTCCCTCGTTTAAATTAATTGTACCTAGCAGCAATATCCTTTGCTATTTCCTCTACTTTATCCACTGCCTCATCCGTAAGTTTACCTGCTTTAAAAGATGACAGCGCCTCTTTTCCCTGACTCCTCATGACTTCAATAAATTCTTTTTCAAATTCCTTTGCTTTTGCCACCGGAACCTTATCTATAAACCCTTTGGTAGATGCATAAATGATAGCCACTTGCTCTTCTACCGGGATTGGAGAAAATTGTGGTTGCTTTAATATCTCCTGATTCATTCTACCGCGGCTGATTGTACGCTGCGTAGCTGCGTCTAGGTCTGATCCAAACTTGGCAAACGCTTCAAGTTCCCTGAATTGAGCCTGATCCAATTTCAAAGTTCCTGCGACCTTTTTCATTGATTTTATTTGAGCAGAACCACCCACTCTGGATACTGAAATACCTACATTTATTGCAGGCCGGATTCCTGAATTAAAAAGGTTTGTTTCCAAGAATATTTGTCCATCCGTAATGGAAATCACATTTGTTGGTATGTATGCAGATACATCCCCAGCTTGCGTTTCAATGATAGGAAGGGCCGTTAGTGAACCTCCTCCTTTTACTTTATCTTTTAGAGAAGGAGGCAGATCATTCATTTGCTTGGCGATGGAGTCATCTCCAATAATTTTGGCGGCTCTTTCTAATAATCTTGAGTGGAGATAAAAGACATCTCCAGGATAGGCCTCACGACCGGGAGGTCTTCTTAGCAGGAGCGAAACTTCTCGATAAGAGACGGCCTGCTTGGATAAGTCATCGTACACAACAAGCGCTGGACGCCCAGTGTCTCTAAAATATTCTCCAATTGCTGCTCCAGTAAATGGTGCAAAAAACTGCATTGGTGCCGGATCTGAAGCTGAAGCGTTAACAATGACCGTATAGTCCATTGCACCGGCTTTTTCTAACTGAGCCACGATACCGGCAACTGTTGAAGCTTTTTGCCCTATGGCTACATAAATACAAAAAACGGGCTCTCCCCTGTCGTAGAACTCTTTTTGATTGATAATGGTATCTATGGCGACTGCTGTTTTACCCGTTTGCCTGTCCCCAATAATCAGTTCTCTTTGTCCTCTCCCTACCGGAATCATTGAGTCGATGGCCGTAATACCCGTCTGAAGAGGTTCACTAACCGGTTGTCGATAAATTACTCCCGGAGCTTTTCTTTCAAGAGGCATTTCATATGTCTCTCCTTCGATATCTCCTTTGCCATCGATTGGCATTCCCAATGTGTCTACCACTCTCCCACACATTCCATCACCTACCTGGATGGATCCAATTTTTCCCGTTCGCTTTACCGTATCACCTTCAACAACGTCCTTTGAATCTCCTAACAATACCGCTCCAACATTGTCCTCTTCTAAGTTTAAAACAAGTGCATTCAATCCATTTTCAAACGCTACAAGTTCACCGGCTTGCGCATTGGACAATCCGTAGATACGCGCTACACCGTCTCCAACCTGAAGTACTGTACCTACTTCTTCTAGTTCTGATTCTGATTTAAAGTTGGATAACTGCTCCCTTAAAATTGCTGAAACCTCATCGGGTCTTACTTGTGCCATAATTATCTATTTTCGATCTGCCAGCGCAGACTATTTCATTTGAAGTTTTAGTTTAACGTCTTTTAGCTTGCTGCTTAGACTTTGATCAATTTGCTTATCCCCCACCTTTAGAATAAACCCACCAATAATATCAGGATCTACATGTGCCGTCATCACAGGTTCTTTTCCTGAAATACGCCTGGCTACTTTTTCAAAGTTTTCCAGTTGGCTTTTGCTCAACTGAACGCCTGAAGTGACAGAAACCTCCTGTAACCCTTTCATTTCATTGTATTGATGAAGAAACTCATTTGAAATTGCTCCCAGTATATTCCCGCGGTTCTTCCTTAAAATGGTCTCAAATGATTGGAGCGTAAGGTCATTAACTTTTCCCTTGAAAATAGCTTTGATAACTTCAACTTTTTTCAGGTTTGGTATGATGGGGCTATGGAGCATCAAATAGAGATCCCTATTATTCTTGTAGAGGTTTGAAAGGTTTTCCATGTCTTCCTTTACCTCTTCCAATATGCTTTTTTCCACCGCCAATTCAAGGATGGGTTTCGCATATCTGGCAGCTATTCTTGTCGAAGACATGCTAGTTAATTTCTATTTCACTAATAAACTTGTCAACCAGATCTTTTTGAGATTGATCATCAGAAAGGTTTTCACGCAATACTTTCTCTGCTACCTCTAGCGATAGTGACGCAATTAATTCTTTAATTTCCTTTACAGCAGCTCTGCGTTCTGCTTGTATGGCATCCTGTGCATCATGAATCATCTTTTGGGTTATATCCGAAGTTTCGGCTTTCGCGTGATCGATGATGAGAGAAGCTTCTTGTCGCGCTTTTTTAACGATTTGATCTCGTTCAATTTTCGCTTCCTGAAGCAAATACTCGTTGTCCATTTTGATTTGCTCCATCTCATTTTTTGCATCATCTGCTGCTCGAAGGGAATCTTCGATCTGGAACTCCCGAGTTTTAAGGGCACTAAGGATTGGAGTCCATACAAATAGCCTGAGGATTAGTAGGATGATTGTGAAGACAACTACTTGCCAAATGATCAATCCAATATCTGGGGTAACTAAAGACACGTTAGATAATATTTTTATAAATAATGAATGATAGTAATGACTGTGCTACCTAATGTAGACACAGTCAAAAATTTTAGGAATTTAATTTCCTCCTCCAAAAGTAGCTAAAAGACCAACTACAACGGCAAATAGTGCTGCACCTTCAATCAAGGCTGCTGCAATAATCATTGCGGTTTGAATTTTACCTGCTGCTTCAGGCTGGCGTGCGATACTCTCCGTAGCTGCTTTACCGATTAAACCGATACCTAGCGCTGCTCCAAGTACTGCAATACCTGCTCCAATTGCTCCCATACATATATTTATTTAGAGTTAAAAAAAAATTTAATTAATGATGCCCCTCTTCAACGGCCTGACCAAAATACATCGCTGATAATAATGTAAACACGTAGGCCTGAAGGATCGCCACAAATAATTCAAGCAAATTCATGATTGTGGCAAATAGTGCCCCAACTACTCCTACAGTAATGCTCTCAAATACAAATGCTAAACCAAGTATGCTTAAAATCAGAATGTGTCCAGCGGTAATATTCGCGAACAGACGAATCATTAGGGAAAAAGGCTTAATAAATATCCCAATAATTTCTACTGGCCAAAGGATGAGATAAAGCAATATTTTCCCGCCCCATGGCATTGATTTACCTAAAGGATCGACAATATGTGCCCAATAAACTTTTCTCCCAGAGAATAAAGTTGTGATCAGGGTCATACATGCCAGTACCAGAGTTACTGAGATATTACCTGTGAGGTTCGCTGCTCCTGGCAAAAGCCCTAGTAGGTTACCAAACCAAATGAAAAAGAACATGGTAAGTAGATAAGGCATAAAACGCTCATGCTTCTTTCCAATATTTTCCTTGGCTATATCGTCTTTGATGAAAATGATTAATGGCTCAAAGAAAGATTGTATTCCACTAGGTGCATGCCCTTCATTCTTTTTATAGCCTCTGGCAACCGCGGTAAAAACCAAAATCAAAATGATGCCATTCAGGAACAAAAACAATACATTTTTAGTGATTGACAAATCAAGGATATGACCACCGTTTTCTAATGAAATATGCTCATGATCCATTACATACCCATTGTAAGGAACAATATTGTGATGCTCATCGTAAAATTTGGATGACCAGAAAACATCTACTCCTTTTTCTTCAGAATAGAGAATCACAGGCAAATGAACAGATAGTCCATGAAAAATCTCCCAGGAGTGCGCATCCGAGATGTGATGATTGATCATCTCACTGGGACTAAACGATTCTTCCTTTGTGTCCCCGGAAGCCCAACAAAATGCCGGTAAAAAAAATAGGATTATGAGCGTTAACTTATTGACAATCAATTTCTTGTATAAGAATGAGTAAAAAGTTTTTAGCATTAGTTTTTCGTTCATCACTCAATTTCCGCGCAAGTTAGTCAATGAGACAGCGATTTCAAAGACCATGAAAATCAAATAAAGAGAGATAAACTGGATAACCAATGCCAGATCATCTTCCTGCGTATAAATCATTACGACAATAAAAACGGAAGAAATCACGAACCTGAGACCTATTTTGATTAAGGCCACTTGCGCACGCCATTCTTTTGATATCCAATGATCTAGGCGGAAATAACAAAATGTGAGTGCTGAAAAAAAGATCACTGTTACATTAAATGCCGAATGCAGGTACAGCATATCTCCTAAAAAATGGTTTGCTATCAACAAAACCACCACCAGCACACACAAGTAGATCCATTTACTCATTGTGTAGCTCTTAGTAATAGCCAAATCGTTGTCGTTACGGCAAGTAAAGTTCCAATTAAAATCATTGCAGGACTTGATGATAAGCTGCGATCCAGGTAATACCCTCCAATAATCATGATCGCATTTACTACAACGAGCTCAAATGCCAAAGCATAGAACTTCATAAATGGCTTCTCGTTGCTTTTTAGATCGAATTCAGGATCAGGCTTTGAGTATTTGTCGCTCTTCTTGGGTTTCAGGGGTTCCAATTCGTATTTCTTTACTTTTCACTCCCATTTTACACTTACCGTTGAACTTAGCTCCGGACTCCACTAATAACTTATTCGTGATGATATCCCCATCTATTGTCGCTGTTGGTTTTAAAACAAGCTGTTCTGTCACCTCTAATGTTCCTTTAATATGACCAGCTACTTCGGCATTTTGTGCAAGTACGTTTCCTTCTACATGTGACGATTGTCCAAACGCTGCCTTAGACTTTGTTTTTATGTCACCAATAATTTTCCCCTCTACCCTAATATTTCCGAAAGTCTCTACATTTCCGTGGACGATTGTCCCTTTTCCAATAATGTTACTTGAGTTGCTCAACTCTTCGACTTCCTTTTGATTTTTATTTAACATTTCAATTTTTTTTCTTTCAAAAAGCTATGTATTCACGCGGGTTAACCGGATTTCCATTCAGCCATAATTCTAAGTGTAGATGAGGTCCGGATGTTAACTCTCCTGTATTTCCTATCGTAGCAATCACCTCCCCAGCGACCACAAAACTACCAACGTTTTTAAATAATTCCGAATTGTGCTTATATACAGATATTAGGTTTCCTGAGTGCTGCACAGCAATAACATAACCACCATCAAGTGTCCACGAAGACATGATTACGACTCCATCTGCTGTACACCGAACCGGTTCATTTTCTCTTGCAACAAGATCAATTCCATAATGGTCTTTTCTGGGATCAAAACCATCTGTTACAATACCATCCAGCGGACTAAAAAGGTAAACTTCCCTCAAATCGTTAGACACTGTAGAAACGTTGATAGAAAGGTTTGCCAGGTCTGTACCTTCAAACTCAGCTCTGAACTGGGAGTCAATGGGCTGGATGGCTTCAGAGATATCTGAAGACTGGATGCTCGACTCTGTCGTGACAATCACTGAGTCGGTTGGCGTTTCACCTGAAAGAATCATGCGAATGTTTTCGATATAAATATCCTTATGATTAACCTCTTTTTCCAGAGAGTCAATGCGCATAGATAATTCCAATACCTGACGATTTGCTACCATTTGCATGTGTCTCGGATCAAGCCACTGATCCAATAAAACCGTCACTACATAAACCGCAATCGACAATAAAATCAATCCAAGTGCAGCAATTAAAATAAAAAGCCTTGCGTAATTGAAACTAAAAGTTGTTTTCTCAGCAAAGTTTTCTTCATTACGAATGATTAATAAATATTTATTAGTCAGCCAGTTACTTAACGTTTTTCTTGCGGCCATTTAAATTCGTCTTTTAAAATCACAAATCTATGCAATCCAGTCATGATTTATCTTTACACCAAAACACGCCTTTCATCGTTAGTTTAGCGTTTTGATTTGAAAAGAGTACTATTCATATTGACAATTTTTGCCGCATGCGCGCCTCAGAGGAAAAATCCACTGAGCAATACTTTTCACGACATGACGGCACATTACAATTCGTATTTCATAGCGAAAGAGCGAATCAATGAAATTGAGCAAACCATATTTGATGCGCAACAGTGGAATTATGATAAAATTCTACCTATCCATGCTCAATTTGATTCTGTTCAGGCCGCCTCACTAAAAGACCAGTTAGAGGATTGTATCCAAAAGTCCTCCATCTCAATACAGAGACACCCAGGATCTAAATGGGAAGACGATAGCTACATTTTAGTAGGAAAAGCCAGGTATTATGGAATGGAATTCCCAGACGCAGTTGAAACTTTTAAATATGTAAATACTAAAAGTGATAACGATCAATCAAGACATGAAGCACTCGCAGAACTGATTCGT
>JBCCXH010000018.1:0-23789 GCA_039192005.1 Bacteroidota bacterium | reverse complement strand
CTTAAATAAAAAGCTAATATATACGACGTTTCAATTCGAATGTGAAGAGACAATGACACCACAAGGTTTTGAGTTTCATCATCGAAAATGAGGTGGAGACAACCGTTTGTCTAACGATAAGGATATATTTGATTGCATCTTTTCAAATCTGATCAGTTAACCTCAAGATGTCATGATGAACTACACTTTTCTCCCGGATTTCAAAACATTTAAAGCAACGGCCTTAATTCCTTTTAAATGGAGAGGAGGGAGTCTAAAGAAGCTTCTTTTCACCTTTGCATTACTACTTCATTTCATTAGCTACGGGCAAAATCTCGAAGCGATCAACATGCATTACGTCTCATTGGAAAAAGGCGAAGCCAACCCGTTAAAAGAAATCCCCTTTGAAGAAACGTCCGAAAAAATACGGTGGGCACACCTGATTGAAGTATATCCGGATATCGAATTTCAGACCATAGAAGGGATGGGAGGCGCATTCAACGAGATAGGCGGAGAAGCCTTGTTGAGCCTGGAAGAAGCTCAGCAAAAAGAAGTGATGGAAAATCTATTTTCCGTTGAAAAAGCAGGGTTCACCTTTTGCCGAACGGCCATAGGTGCGAGTGATTTTGGCATCGATGCGTACAGCTATGCAGAAAAACCAGATGACTACAAGATGAAGCATTTCTCCATCGACCGGGACAAAAAATACGTCATCCCTTACATCCAGGGTGCATTGGCTGTCAACCCGGAACTGCTGATATTCGGCTCACCATGGAGTCCACCCGGATGGATGAAGGAAAATAATTCCATGACCGGGCTTACCGATGTTTCCAATTATTTCAGGGATGAAGAGCGCGTGTACCAGGCTTATGCAAACTACTTTACCAAATATGTAAAAGCGTATGAAGCAAACGGAATAGCCATAGACAGGATCTGTGTGCAAAATGAAAACGATGCCAACACCAAGTACCCAAGTTGCACAATGCCTGCACCTCAAATGCTAAAGCTGGCAAAAGGGTACATCCTTCCCACCTTCAAAAAGGAAGGAGTCGGGACCAAAGTTTACGCCGGTACCTTCAGAACTGCCGAACAACTAGATCTCATCGAGTACCTGACACTGGAAGGAAACGAGGCACTGGCCGGTGTCGGGCTTCAATACACCTCTTCATTCATCATTACCGATGCGGTAAAGATGCGACCGGACCTAAAGATGTTTCATACGGAAGGACATTGTTACAATGGCAAAAACAGTGTAGAGCAAGCCAACCACCGACTGGAGGAAGCGGCGAGTTACATCAATAGCGGGTTAACCAACTTCTGCTACTGGAACATGATTTTAAATGAAACGACGAAGAGTGGATGGGACTGGGCGCAAAACTCACTGATCAATATCGATCGCACCAACAAGACCGTGCAGTATAACCCGGACTACAACGCCATGTACATTTTAGGACATTTCATCAAGCCGGGAGACGTAAGGATTGCTTCCGTGAGCAAACGGCCGATGATTACGGTAAAAAGTCCCGATGGCACCATCAAAATCCTCATCCAGAATACCGATGAAACGGATTCCGCTTATCAGCTTAACCTCAGCGGAAAAAGCAAACGATTCATTATTCCCTCAAAAGGATTGACTGCAATAGTGATCAATAAAAGCTGATAACAGATGAAAAAACTGACGAGCATCTTTTTTAGTCTTGTTGCCCTGCAACTTTTTGCCCAGCCTCTCGGGTATGAGGATGTCCCCAGGATAAAAGAAAACATCAATCAGGAGTGGTATTGGATGAAAAAAGACATTCAAACTCCCGACGGCCTGGGTAGCAATGATGCTGCATGGAAGAACGTCTCGCTTCCGCACAACCCGGACCCCGTTTCCCTCTGGCTGAATGATGTGAAAGAGAACTGGGTTCAGGAAAGTTTCATCAGAGACATCAGCTGGTATCGCAAAGAGCTGCCCATTACTGTGACTGAAGATCAATTGGTTTTCCTGGAGTTTGAAGGGGTGCATGCTGTTACCGAAGTATGGGTAAACGGCCAGTATGCGGGTAAAAACGACCTCGGTGGCTATACCCCGTTTCATTTTGACATTACCAAACTTGTCACCTCTGGTGAAATCAACGAAATCGTCGTCAAAGCGGACAACAGCATGAATGCCCTCGTCCCACCTGACCCACACAAAACCGATTACATCAAGTGGGGTGGCATCTACCGCGACGTCTACCTGGTGACGACCAATAAACTCCGCGTGGACTTCAACTGGGCCGATCAGGAGGCAGGAGTTCGCATCACGACGCCAACCGTAAAAAGGCGTTATGGAATGGCCTCGGTGACGACTACGGTCACGAATGCTCACAGCTCGAAAAAGGTTTGTGAACTCATCACAAAAATTGTCAATGCCGATGGCCTCGTATTGAAAACAATGAAGGATTCAAGTCCTGTTCTTTCTGGCTCCAGCTATACATTCAGACAAACGACAGCTCTGGAAGACGAAGATTATTTTACCTGGTCACCCGAACGGCCGTACCTGTACCGTGCGGTTTCCTACGTTTACGAGGCAGGGAAGCTGGTCGATTTTGTGGAAAACAGGTTTGGTTTCAGAAAACTGGAACTGGTGGATGGTGAGGGACTTTTACTGAACGGAAAACCCTTTTTTATGATTGGAGCCAACCGTCACCAAAGCTTTCCTCACATAGGGGATGCGGTTCCCAACTCGATGCACTATGAGGAAGCATTAATGTACAAAGAAGCCGGCTTTAACACCTTACGTCTCTCCCACTACCCACAAGACAATGCCTTTATTGATGCGTGTGATGAATTGGGTATTTTACTTTATGAAGAGCCTGCGACCTGGATCGACTGGGAGCAAGGCATATGGATGGACAAACTGGAAGCGTCCGCCCGCGTGATGATCCGAAACCATAGAAACCACCCTTCCATTGCGATATGGGGTGCTGGCATCAACCACCGGGGTGCTGTGCAAAGACTGGCCCTGGCCGCGAAAGAAGAGGATCCGACTCGCTTTACGGGAAGTGCTTCAAGTCCCTGGAACGGGATGCGGCATGCCGGACTTACGGATATTTTCGCTACGATGGACTACCGGGTATCCGAGTGGGCGGAAGAAGGATTTACGCTGGTGATGGAACATGGGAACAACGCGAGCTCAGCCATGAACCAGTTTCATCTTTCCCGGTATAAAAAACGTAAAAACAACATTGGCGCATTGGCCTGGGTAGGCGCAGATTATTATCACCTCAAACCGAAAGCGGATAACCCGGAGAAATTTACGACGTACGGCATGCTGGATATGTATCGGACAAAAAGACCGGTCTATCATTGGTATCAGTCGGAATTAAACCCTGAAGACATGGTCTACATCGCCGACGAACGGGTATCTACAAAGGGCATTGTCCATGTATACAGCAACGCAGACCGGGTGGAACTCTACGCCGACGGACAGCTTATTCGCTCACAACTTCCCGACAACATCCAGGAGAAATCCAACAATGACCACCCTTCCTTTTCCTTTCACTTTCCGTGGAATGGGGAAGCATTAAAGGCGTTGGCCTACAAGGGAAGAAAACTGGTCGCTACTCATGAACGGAAAATGCCCGGCCAGCCTTATGCGATCCAACTATCCGTAGACTATCCGGAATACCCATTGCGCGCCGGTGGTTCAGATATTAAAACGGTACGGGCGTACTTAGTGGATAAAGAGGGAACCATTGTACACGGAGCAGAGAACAAAGTCACCTTTGAAGCAACAGGAAGTGGTGCATTGGTGCAGGGAGATGCGGACTACATGAATGAATTAACACCTATTGAGGGAGCAGTGGCCGCTTATGTGAAAGGAATTACCGAGCCGGGAAAAATTACCGTAAAAGCCACGTCAGGCAAACTCAAATCAACATCCGTCAACCTGACATCTATTGCGAACGAAACCAATGAAATACTAAATGCTGCGAGTGACATTTATGATTTCCCCTTCTACCAAATCGACATCGGACACGAGGGACAACTTTCACAGTTTGACTGGAAGACGTGGGACATTTCACATGAGACGGACCTGGAACATGAAGAAACCTCTAGGGTGAAATTCAAAGTCTCTTCGGGAGGAACGATCGCATGGTCCAAAGGGCAGCCTTCCATGCGTGGCGACCTGCCTTTTGTTGGCTCCGATGGGGTTTTCGTGAAAGACACGACACTTTATTTGACGATAACCGGCCTCGAAAAGGGAACTTATCAACTAGTTTCATTCCACAATGCCCACTCCCACAAGGACCAATTTCCCTACAACATCAACAGCCAGGCGGGTTACGCAGACAACTGGCAGGTGGAAGATCAACATCTGGTCGTTTTTACTAAAAATAACGATTCCGGTGAGCGCGGACCGATTTCATACCGACAGTTTTTTGAAGTGTATGGACAAGAACCTTTAAGGGTGTATTTTCGAACGGATAAAAACGACAGCTATACCTGGCTAAATGGATTTGAGTTGAGAAGGATCAAGTGACAAAAGGTGGATGATTTTTAAGCTTTGTAAAAATCACTTACTTCATTTTGTCCCTTATTACCTGCTTTGTCATCCTGTCCGGAGTCACGATCTGGCTGGTAGCTCGTGATAAAAAGACCTATGCACATAAAGTCAGGTTCAATCGGAACGTAGGAGCGATTTTCATTGGTGCCTGTATGGGGCTTTATCCTGCCCTGGCACTTTTCTTTTGTATGGTAAAAGCCCTTCCTGTCAGTTTCGGGCTTCTATCTACGATCTTTTTCTTGTTCTGGCTGACATTTACGCTTTATGCCTACTTCATCAAAAGCACCCATACCATCAATAAACATGCGCTAATAAGTGCGGGAGTGATGGGTATTGCCATTCCGATACTAAATGGCATCCAATCCGGAATATGGTTTTGGAAGGCACTGCCTATAAACCATCCGGATTCCTTCTTTGTAGATGTTAGCTGGCTTTTGGGGAGTTGTTCCATACTAGTAAGAGTGAAAACTAAGCCGATAGAAAAGAAACTTCGGTCAAATAAGCCTGCAAAAAAGAAAGCTCCGTTCAGCCTGTTCCGAAAGTACATAGTAAAAACCCGCATTATTCATCAGCATCACCCTGAATTTGGGATAAGCCTGTCCCGAAGCTTCGGGGTGTTTGATTTACAAGGTATTATGATTGGAAAATATACTAATTCCGTTCCGTTCCACGGTGGCCCAAATTTGCCGTAGTGGAACGTGGACCGACGCGGAGCGGAAAGGAATTAACAGTGATTTAGAATCAAACACCAGCTCCACTGCGGCAGTTCCACTGCGGCTGGTAATCAGGGAGCTGTCTTTTCTCAATAAAAGATTCCCGAATCTTTCGGGAAAAGCCTGTGCTAAATGCACATATCGGAAGAAGTTGATCATGTGATGATCTCTGAAATGATTTTCAATGAAATACCGCCTGCAATCGCAGCTTCCTATAACTACCGGTGATTCAGACCAGAAAAATCCGAATTCACTTTTCAACATAGTGTCAAGTATATTGTATCGTCCTTTTCACCAGTCAGAATGATTCGTCTGGTTTCAAAACTCGCTAAGTCATCAATAAAATTTGAATCGATTCTCAACAACTCATCCCTGAGATTCCTTGATGCATTGCTCTTCCAATCAGGTAGATAATCAGTTTGGTACGGAAATTGGTTAAGCGGAGTTTTTACTTACATAACTAATAAATTGAATGAAAAAGAATACACTACTTTTTGCCGCAATGTTGGTTTTCACATCAATTATTACAAGCTGTAATGAAGAAGAGATCTACGCAGATACGAACAGTTTTGTCGTTGAGGAGGCAACTTCTAATAGCTTGACACTTACATGGAATTTTACTTCGAACGATAAAGATCTCAAAAACTTTATACTTCTTAGAGATGATGAAGAAGTTGCCGTGCTGGACATTAATGTTCGCGAGTTTACAGACACAGGACTTGAATCAAACACGGAATATCATTACGGTTTGCGTCTGGAAACACCTTGTTGCACCTCGGAATCGAGTACGATCGGACGTACCCTCTGAATCGTTTTCGTTTTACAAAAATGAATCCCAACTCAGTCGCAATTTAATGGTGTGACTGAGCCCTTCAGTATTGATAAGGTTTCATATTTCGTTCCTTTCGATATACTGGTGTTCAAAAAAAGATTTTTTGAGTTAGAAATAACTCCTGAAATCACCGATACCCGCGCGCCTCCTGGCCAGACGCCTTTGGATCATATCAACTCCTTGTAGGACGGTCCGCCGCGCGGTAGTTTTAGGTTTTAAAGAAAAATCACTTTTTGGGTGCTTGTACACAAAAACTGATTTTTTAAATTTTAGTTGGATACCAGTAAAAAGGGGCTTGTTTTGGTTCAAAACAAGCCCCTTTTTTACGGCTCATTACTCATCACAGAAGTAACTCTTTTACCAATTCCGATTCATACGCTTCGGATTGCCAGGCATGGCTTACTTTCTCTGCTTGTTTCTTATAGGCTTCGTTATTCCAGAGATCCAACAGTTTTTCTTCTATCCGGCGTTTGGAAAGCTTTGAGATGGATACTCCTAATGGTCCGCATCCTTTAGCCGCAACCAGTTTGTTCCATACAAACTGGTCAATAATGTGTGGGATAATCAGGGTAGCACATCCATATTTTAAACCGGTATGGGTGGTCCCGGACCCTCCATGATGAACCACCGCATGGACCTGCTGAAAAATCCAATCATACGGAACGTCAGAAACAAAATGTAACAACTCTTTATCATACGTTTCCGGGGGAATCAACCCTCCGGATGAGGTATTGAAAAGGGTAGGAATACGATGTTTCTGAACCAAATCCACCAAGAGTTGGGTATTACGCTCAGGGTGTAGGTTATTCATACTGCCAAAAGTGATCAGTAGTAGTTTTTTGTGGGCCTCAAGAAAATCTTCTAACCCCTTATCCGGCTTCCAATGAGAGGTCTTATTGCGCTCATGATACCCTAAAACGCGCAGGTTATCCCCCCATTCTTCAGGTTGTTGAAAGAGCTGGGGTGAGATGGTATAAATGACTTTATGTTTCTTTATTAGGTTTTTGATCTGCCCCTTTGTTACCTCGGTAATGCCTAACATTTTGAGCGCTTTACCTGCAAAGGTCAGCAACCCCCAGTCTGCCAGACGATACGTCAACTTATTGATAAATGGTCCAAAATCGCGATTGAACGCCAAATGGCTGTGTCCTTTCACATAATGAAGGTAAGGAACCGGACTGATCATGACCGTACGTTTTGGGTGCAACACCTCCCAAATGAACGGGTACATCGCTTTGCTGTGATGGACGATCAGATCTGGCTCCACTTTCGTCACAACTTCCTGTTGTTTTTGAACAAGGGTTTTCTGTACGTGCTGTTGTTTCGTTGCCAGCCGGTAAATGGCCATCAGTTTTTTGATTCCAAACCGGCCACCCATCGCTACCCTCCCATCATCGGAATCTAACAGCTCGATGAACTCTGGTCCCAACGAATAAAAAGGGATGCCCGTATCGTCGGCCAGTTTTTTGAATTGCTCAGGAAATGCAACCGAAACCTTGTGTCCACGTCGCATTAGGATTGACCCAATCGCTAAAAAAGGCTCCATGTCCCCACGCGTGCCAATTGATATAAGCAGTACATTCATTGCATCAAAGAATTTTTACCCTCACTGTCACGAACCTTTATCTGCCTTACACTCCTGTCAATTTCAATAAGCACTGGGCGAAACGATTGGGTATAAACTAACAGATGGTTTTACGATATTAAAGAGACACCGTTCTTTCTTTCGGAACGAAATCCTACCAACCCTCATTTTTTGACAATCATATTCATTTGGTTACAGCAGCCATTGTCGAGGTATAAGGTGGTGTAAAGCCAGATGAATCAAACGATCTCCTTCGTTTGCATTGCGATCTCAAGTTCCTCATTCGTAGGTACAACCAACACATTGATTGCGCTTTTTTCCGAACTGATTACTCTTGGGTCTGGTGAACGCACCTCGTTTTTTCCCTCGTCAAGTTCAATTCCGAGAATTCCCAGGTTTTCGCAAACCAACGCACGAATAGCGGCACTGTTTTCCCCTACTCCCGCCGTAAAGATCACCGCATCTACCCTACCTAATGCAGCCACATACGACCCGATAAACTTCTTGATGCGATAGATATACATGGTCACTGCCAAGACCGCATCGGGATCGCCATCGTCGTATTTTGCTAATACATTTCTTAGGTCGTTATCTCCTGCTAACCCTTTTAACCCACTCTCTTTATTGAGTAATCGGTCTATTTCCTGACTCGACATATGGAGATGGTCCATCAAAAACAACAACAGCCCGGGATCGATGTCGCCACTACGCGTCCCCATGATCAACCCGCCCACCGGAGTCAGTCCCATAGACACATCTACACTTTTCCCATTTCGGATAGCAGCCATACTACATCCATTTCCCAGATGAATGGTAATGGCGTTGAATGTTTTCGATTCCATGTTTAGAAACTTCGCAGCCGTCCGACTGACGTACGCATGTGACGTCCCGTGAAATCCATAAGCCCGCAACCCATGCGCTTCGTAAAACGATTTAGGAATAGAAAAACGATAAGCGTAATCGGGGAGGGTTTGATGAAAGGCCGTATCAAAGACTGCTACCTGAACTGCTTTCGGGAAGACGTTAGTAGCAACTTCAATCCCGTTGAGATTGGCGGGATTGTGAAGAGGTGCCAGGAAAGACAACGCCTTCAACTCCTGCACGATTTCATCGGAAACAATGGTAGGCTGACTGAACTTTTCTCCTCCATGCACGACACGATGACCAACGGCATGTATTTCTTCGTTGCTTTGAATCGCACCATTTTCTATGTCCAGAAGTGACTTAGCGATCAGTTCCAACCCGGTTTGATGGTCTTTGATGGCCCGATCCTCTTTGATTTTTTTTACTTCCTGATCCCCTTCAAACTTCCGGTAGACGAACCCACTGTACTCTTCTCCGATTTTTTCGATTAATCCACCAGCAATAACCGAGGCATTGTTCATGTCGAAAAGCTGAAATTTAACCGAGGAACTACCTGCGTTTAATACCAAAATTTTCATACTTCTATCGTTGTTCTTTTTAGCTCACGCATTGTTTTGTTTGGTATCCATTTGTGCCTGAATGGACGTAATAATGACTGTATTAATGATATCCGTGACCGTGCATCCTCTACTCAAATCATTGACAGGTTTGTTCAGTCCCTGAAGCATCGGGCCGATGGCAATTGCACCGGTCTCCCGCTGCACCGCTTTATAGGTATTATTGCCCGTATTCAGATCTGGAAAGATCAATACTGTTGCCTGACCAACAACTTCTGATCCGGGAATTTTTTTGGTCCCTACTTCAAAATCCACCGCCGCATCGTATTGGATAGGGCCTTCTATTTTAAGGTTAGGCATGTTGTTTTTCACGATCTCTGTCGCTGCTTTTACTTTTTCCACGTCGGCTCCTTTCCCCGACTGACCGGAAGAGTAAGAAAGCATCGCCACTTTGGGTTCAATGCCAAAAGCCTGTGCCGTTTCAGAAGATGACAAGGCAATTTCTGCCAACTCTTCCGCACTGGGGTTGGGATTAATGGCGCAGTCGCCGTAGATCAATACCCGGTCTTCCAGGCACATGAAAAATACCGAGGAGACAATGGAAACGCCGGGCTTTGTTTTCACAAATTGCAGGGCGGGGCGTATGGTGTGTTGCGTGGTATGCACGGCTCCGGAAACCATCCCGTCTGCATGGCCCTGATACACCATCATCGTACCGAAATAGGAAACGTCATTCATCATGTCATGTGCCATGTCCATGTTGACTCCTTTGCTTTTTCTGATCTCATAAAAGGCCTCCGCATATTGATCGTAATGAGGGGCGTGATGAGGCATTAAAATAGCCACCTTTTCCTGGTCGATGTTGAGTCCCAGACGCAAAATTTCTGAGGTAATTTTCTCCCGATCCCCAAGTAACGTAATGTCAACAATGTCCTGATTGAGTAAAAATTCCGTTGCTTTCAATACACGCTCGTCTTCTCCCTCTGGCAGTACAATGTGCTTTTTCGATTCTTTGGCCCGCTGTGTTAAGAGAAACTGGAACATTCGAGGTGTCATGCCCCTAGAAACTACCTTACTGATCTTTTCTTCCAGCCCTTCCGTGCTTACGTACTTGTCAAAGATTCGTAAGCTCTCTTCAATTTTTTGACGATTTTCAGGTACGACATAGGAGTGAATGTCTTTTAGAGCCGTAGCGGTCTCATAGGTACTATTTTGAGTAAGTAGGATGGGAATCAGGTTGGTAAACCCTTCCAGTAGTCTCAGAATAGAAGGCTCTGGAACCAAACCTGCCGATAATAGGATACCAGAAACGTTGGGGTAGTTTTCCGAGAGGTGCGCCGTGATGGAACTCAAGATGATTTCCCCACGGTCTCCCGGCGTGATGATCATGCTGTTCTCTGTGATTTTCTCCAGGTAATTATGCGCCTGCATGGCGGCGATGGAGTATTTAAATACCTGATTATCCAGCTGATTTTCACCGTACAACACCTTTGCATTGAGGTGGTCTTTTATCTCGCGAACGGTAGGGCTTTTGAGTAATTCATTTTCGGGAATCACTGACAAAAAGATGTCCTTAATGGGCAAATCGGACTGCATCGCTACCAGTAACTCGTGCGCGCTTTCTGCATGGGCACGATTTACGATGGCCCCAACGACATCGCAATCATTTTCTACGAAATTTTCAATGGCCAGCTTCAATGGTCTGAGGATATCAGAAATGGCGCGTTCCTGACCTCCCCTTCCGATGATGAGTACCGGACTGGACAGGTTTCTCGCAATTCTTACATTCAGCGAAAACTCGAAGCTGCTGGTTTCGGCCGTAAAATCACTGCCCTCACAAAGGATAAAATCACATTTCTTTTCGAGCTGCTTATACTTTTCAATGATCCGATCCAGCACATCGTCAATTTGCCCTTTTGATATCAGATCCTGGGCTTCGCTGGAGCTAAACGCGTAGGTTTCTTCGTAGTCGAGATCAAGTTTAAAATGAGATAAAATCAGATCGATGTTCTTGTCTCGCTTATCCGGGGAATCACTGGTAATGATCGGACGGAAGATTGCCACCCGACGTGTTTTTCTTAAAATATGCTCAACAATGCCCAGGCAGACGAGTGATTTTCCACAATGCGCCTCTGCGGTGGTTATGTAAATAGAACTAGCCATAAAAAAGGATAATGGTACGAATCATTTAGACTGGGCCAAAAGTATACTCAAAAGGTGAAATGTCTCTTAGATGACCTTAGTAAAAAGCATCAGTTTACCCAGGTGATACAAGTAATTAAACGTTGTTCTGAGTAAGTTTAACTAACAATTAAATTGGAGATGTTTCATGGGTTTATTGAAAGACTAAAGATTGCAGCACAATCGGATGCAATTGTAAATCCATACCACAAAAATGAATGCCCATTTGTTATCGCCTGTGGGTCAGAACGAGGCACTACGCTCGTATTTGCAAAGGCATTACAAGACTTTTTACTGGGGGTAGGACTAAAGTGTTATTTAGTTGAAATGAATCAATTCGAAAACTTCAAATCCATGGATCACCTGATTGTGTTAACCTCCACCTACGGCGTAGGAGGCGCTCCTTTCAACGCGTTGCAATTCAACAAAAAATTCAAGGCTGCTTCATTAAAAAAGAAGTTCAAATACACAGTAGTTGGGTTTGGTTCTGAAAAGTACCCAACGTTTTGTCAGTATGCAGAAAACGTAAATTTCCTTTTAAACGCAATGGACATCTCCGAAGAGTGGATCTCACTCGTCAAGATCAATGATCAATCGCTGGAACAATTCAAATCCTGGTTTGATGTACTCTACAGCAAACTGGAAGGTCAGTTGACCATGGCATTTAAAGATTGATCGATCGGATAACCCTGGGTTGATCGACGAAACCAGGAACAAAATAAGTTGTGATAAGTGTTACTGCCCGGATTTAAAAGGAGTGTAAATAATAATCCTCAGATGAATCTATTAAAAACTATGATGTAGGCTTCAAATAAATTGCAAATGAAGTTTCAACTTTCATAATCCTCTAACATTAATGTAATACAAACCTTACTGAGATTCTATCATCATTTTTTCTGTGAAAAATAACTTTGGTTCAATAAGCAACTATACAATAATCAGGCTTATTCAAGGCCATTTAAACTTAATCACAGGAAATGAAACTTATTAAAGGGTATCTGTACAGCACTTTGCTATTTTTTTTACTTTCAGGCGCAGTACATGCTCAAAACGAACTAAAAGTAATGACTTACAACAGGTTGTTTACTGCTAGCACTGCATCAGCAGTAAACGTTGTTCAATCGTCAGGTGCAGACATTATTGGAATGCAAGAATCGTTTGGAGTGGGTCAAAGTGTAGCCAATGCTTTGGGCTTTTATTATGAAGGATCGGGTAGTGAGAGCATCATTTCAAGGTACCCTATTACATCTACCAGCGAATCTGGAGTAACCATAACGTTGCCTAGCGGGCTAGAAGTATATGTTTTTAACGCACATTTAACTTCATTCCCCTATCAACCTTATGACATACGTGACGGCGATATAACTTCTGAGTCCCAGGCCATCAGTGAAGCAAATGGTACAAGATCAAGTGAAATGAGGGCAATAGTTAATGCGATTGAAAATACAGTACCCATAGGTGCTCCGGTATTTTTTACGGGTGATTTTAATGAGCCTAGTCACCTCGACTGGACTCAGCGAGCAGCGGATCGGGGAATACACGCAGCAAAAGTATCATGGCCTACAAGTCAACAAGCAACGAATATCGGGATGATAGATTCATGGCGTTTTTTATACCCTGACGAAGTAGCCAGGCCGGGTAATACCTGGACGCCGAATATTTCAGCAAATGAAGTTTATGATAGAATAGATATAATCTATCACCGAGGAAATGAGGTTTTAGCTACCGAAGCGGTAAGGTATGGGCCTATCAGAGATGAAGCAGAAATATCCCTAAGTGGGTACACGAGTGATCACCGCGCGCTAATGGTCACTTACGACATTCCAGAACCTACTTCTGGTGGTGATGAAACAGATTATGGTTCGAACTTACTAGCGCAAAATAGCGCAGAGGAAAATATCCTGAACCAGTGGGTGCAAATATCAGGTACCCAAAAGCGAGCTCAAGGAGGACAAAATGGCTATCCGGGTGCAAAAGACGGGAATTATATTTTTTGGTTGGGCAATACCAGAGACGGTGAGGTATATCAGGAAGTTGATGTGTCGGAATATGCCAATGGTATTGATGCAGGGGTACAATCGTTCTTATTCAATGGTTTTGTAAGAACGTATAATGGTAGTGACAGAAGTAGGATCATTATCGAGTACCTTGATGACGACAATGCAGTGTTGGATACTTTTGACAGTGATTGGAGAAACAATAGCAGTAGCTGGGCTTCAATTGATGACGAAAGGGTAGCTCCCATTGGCACGAGAACAATAAAGGTCACATTAAGGAGCATGCGTGGGTTTTGGGGCTCATCAAACGATGGGTATTTTGATGATTTGAGCCTTAGAACGGGTTTGGTTAGTGCCACTCAGTCGACACGTACACGACAGCACTCGTACCAAAGCTTTCCAGAAAGTGACATTCAATTTATCATTTGGCCTAACCCTGCAGCAGAAAATATCTACTTGCGTTTTAATCAAAATACAGGAGGGGAGGTTTCAATCATTAATATGCTGGGTCAATCCCTGAGAAAGGTATTTTTCGATCATGCATCAAATATGAAGGTTCCAATAAATGAAATTTCCAGTGGGCAATATATCCTTCAATTTGTAGATCAAACCGGCTTGGTTTACAGAGAGACCATTATAATCAAATAAACTACGCTCATCTCATCCATGGTCTGTGTTAGTGCAGACCTTGGATATGCTTAACTTATTATGGAGAATGGTGTTTGTAAGCGACATTTATATGTTGTCAATTTTGTTACAGTTAGCTATTACATGGTCAAGTCCATAAAGTAATGCTCCTTCATCAATGTTCATCCACTGGAAAAATTGAATAACTAAACCATAATGTTGCCTTACATACAATGTATCAATTATTGGCATTCCCCTCCGAAAACAGATTGCTTCATGATGAGCAATACGGTTTCTAATGCCGTTAACTTTATCTAGTTCATTAAAAATGAAGGTATGATTGTACTTAAGGTTTGGCGTACTTACAGGCCTGGATGGAAAAACATTCATAAGGCTTTGGCCTCCGGCATGAAATTGAGGTTTTGCATACAAGTACCTCCAAAAACCAAAATCCATTAGAGAAACTAGTTTGTTGTGTGAATAGCTTGTTCCAAGTTTGGCAAGGCGAATTCTTATCAATTCAGCAGTATTGCGACATTTATTTACACGGAACATTCCACTTGGCTTTATTGAATTTCTAAGCCAATCAGAGCCCCTTGTTGAGGTGTAGTTTTGATCAATTTTGTTTCGAAGGGCAATTTCAAAACAGCTTATTACCGTAAATAGCTCTTGAGAAAGTCTTAGATTAAGTCTATACAGAGTCATAGCTTTTTTTGAGTCATCACTACATGCAGTCAGATATCGACTCATTCTGGGTTCTGACATGGTGTTTTGAAACTCTGCATACTTCATGGGCGTTATGTTACATCGTTAACGTTTGCCAAAAAAGATAAAGATATTTATCTTCGTATTTCATTATTCCCATTAGCCCCTGAAGAAATTCACGCTAGTGGGTTTTCGCATTTTAGGAGGTAAGTAATAGTTCTATCTGATTTTTAGTGTATAAAGCGTATCGCATTACATAGTACAAAATCTCTCCATTTGCATATTTGAGTTGTAAGAGGCACGTTAAATTTCAACTTAGTTCTTTAATTAAATATAACGCATAATAACAATCTCCCAGACCTTCTCTTTTCTACTATATGCATTCAATAATATTCTATTTAAATGCCTCGAATCTGCCAGAATATTTTATCCAAATCCTACTATCCCTGTCTGGTATAAAATTCTATACCTTCACCTCTTGCCCGTGCATTTTTTACTTGTTCCTGTAGCTTTTTCTTCCCGTGGCCTGTGGGCCACAGATATTGGATAAAGAGAAAAGGTTAATGACCATTCTGGGTTTACAGGCAGCGATAAACGAAAACTCCCCCAATGCATTGAGGGAGCTTAAAGATCGTATCGGGATTGTAGCTGACTACCTGACGATCAGTTTTTCTGAGGTACTTCCATAGGCATTGGTAACCTTTACCAGATAAATGCCTTGTTGGCCTTCGAACAATCGCTTGCTGATTTTCAACGGTTTGCCATAAAGTAGCTGTCCCTCGTATAAAAACCTACCGGTCGCAGCATGTCGAATTTCTACGGTAGCATCTAGTGACGGACGTACCATTTCTATGGTGACCGCTCCTTCTGCTACGAGCGGATTGGGGTATATCTGCACCTTGAGCAATCCGGCAAGCTGTTCGGAAACAATCGTTTTTCCAGGTTTTGGACATTTCTTCTGAACACGATGCGACACTTTGTAAATACAGTTTTTATTGAGTCCGGAAAACACAACAGGGGTATTGAAGTCTGTATTCCATGTAGTGGAGGTCAATAACGTCCAGCTGATCAGGTTCAGGTCCGTTACAGGCCCACAGTATTGGTACAAGGCAAACTGCTCACTGGCATAATGCAACGTATTGGAGGGATTGTTTTCCACAGTGATGGTGGATGTCGAGCCGGTAGCGTCGTAGGTCAATATGAAATCTGCTACAGGGTCACAGCAATACATCACCGTAAAGCATGCAGTAGATGAACACCCTTTTTTTGTAAAGACACCTCCGCTCCACTGGATCATCACACAATATTCACCATCTCCCATGTATGGAACCTGATATCCTGTGGCACCCGCAATCGGGGTAGCTCCTGAGCCATTGTCATACGTCCATGTGTAGGAAAGTGCATCCGCATAGGGGCCTGGTAACCCTATACTCAGGGGGAGGCCTTTGCAGTAGTAGACATCCTCAATGTGGACGCTTGGTCCAAACGACTCTAGGACATTGATGGTATGAGATGAGCTGCAACCGTATTGGTTTTCTACTACCAGGGTATAACTTCCGTATTGGCTCGGGATAAAACACATCCCATTCGATACCAGGTAAGATGTTTGTGAGATCGGGTCGTTGAAATACCAGGAATAGCTGAAGCTGTACAGTGTGGTACTGGAGGGACCACAGATACCAACAAAATTTCCATTACAAAAAAAGACTTCATCCGGTAAGGGGATCTTGGGCAAAGGGACTTCGGTTACAGTAAAGGATGCGCTCGCCTGACATTCGTCCCCATCATTCCAGGCGGTAACGGTGTAGGTTCCACTGGTTCCGACGGATATGGAAGGTGTGGTGGCACCATTGGACCATAAGTAATGGTCATAGTATTCCTCGACTGTCAATAGCGTGGTCTGTCCGGAACAAAAATGCGTATCGCCGGATATGGTGACAGGTGCACTTTGATCGTACAGTGCGGTCGAATCAATGAATATGGAGAACTGGTTTCCATTTGCGTTTCCATCACTTTTGATACGAAACAGGATGTGGTCAAACATTCCGGCATCGGAAGGCGGAAGTGTGAAATTGACACAGTATTGGTGCCAAACGCTATCATCTGGTACGGTTGGCGACTCATAGATCAGCAGGCCGTCACAGTCATTGCCATCGACCAGGAGTACTTCGACGATCTGTTTACTTAGGTCCCATGGCAGCAATGGATTAAAATCCACGTATACGCCTGGCTGAATGGTGGCGTCATGAGGCATCACCGCAGCCCAAAAGCAAAGGTTATAACAGCCAGCTTCCAGCGTCTCGGTCAATGTACCGGTGATGCGTTCCCCTTTGAGCTCCGCAGCTCCACCCGAACCGGTAAATGCATTTTCGGTTTGCCACAGGTGCGCATAGCGGTCATCTCCATCGATCTCTTCCAGCTCAAAACCATAGGTATACCCATTGAAAGGGACTTGAGCGCCCGGGTTGAGTGAATTTCTGTCAAAAAGATCGGCTCCATCGCCTCCACTTGTGAATATGTATGCATCCATACAAGGTTGTGACCACCCGGTCGCATGAGTAATTTGTCCCATATCTGTAGGAATACTTCCACTCTCAAAATCCGGATTTACAATGAGGTTCTGAGAGAAGCCCATAAAGGAAGTCAGCATAAACAAGAAAGTCCATTGAACGGCACCAAAGGAGACTCGTGAGAGTAACTGGCTACAGATCAAAGAATAAATGCACTTGATGTGCGGTATCATCGTTGATTTCATATGATTGAAAGTTTTAGTTAGTCATTACTAAAGAGGCGTTATTCGTAGCCTCTTCATTTTTCAATCACTTGATACCTAAGCATGGATTTTGTTACCCATTTTTCAAAACTCAACCAATGACCCTTGGTGATTTGGTACGGATGCTCACAAAAAACACCTCCCAATCCATGAGAGGTGTCCACATTAATTAACCATACGATGACATCATTGTCAATTTTAACCCAAAAGATTCGGGACTCTTTTATTGAGACAGGTCTGCCTACCCCAATAAATAATTCCTGAATTATTCAGGCTTGAAAGCGCAGGTGCTTATCCTGCTGTATTCATCAGAAAAACACTTGATTTCCCCAATGAACAACATCCAAATTTTTCGGATTATTCGGCAGCCTTTATCATTTTCTTGCTAATGACCAGCTCCCCGTCGGTAACAAGTGTATAGGTATAGACACCTGCCATGATGTCCTTTCCGAATACCTTCAACTGTCCTACTCCCCGGTTCTTTAGTTCAACCATTTTCAACAAATTCCCTTTTAAGTCATAAAAGTAGACCGCTGCTTGTGTGACATGTTCAGGGATGTCGTACTCAATCAGTGTGTTTTCAACGAAAGGGTTAGGAACGTTCTGATCTAAGCGTATGGATTCAAAATTTGCCAATACCACCTGCTCTTGAGTACTTCCGTTGCTTTTCTGCTGCCTGCCTCTTTGCTCACCGGAAAGCATGTTTTCCAAACGCGCCAGCCTTTCATCCAGCGTTTGAATGGTGTTTTCCAATTCGTTGATGTAGGCATGTTGCTCTTTTACTCCCGCTAGTAACAAGGGGATGAACTGTTGGTAACGTACGCCCATGTATTCAATGGACTCACTAATTTTATTTCCTTCAAAATCATATTGCTCTGGTATGACGCCATTTACTACAGCATCCGGTAAGATGGAGGCAACTTCTTGTGCAATAACGCCTAGCTGAGTTTTATCCGAAAAGCCAAGCATTTCGTATTCATTTACCTTGAAGTCGTATTTTTTAATCTTCAGCTGGTTAATAAGTTCCATCGCGTTGGATAGGTCCTCAATGTTGGTTTTAAACTTTTTATCTGACACGAGTACATTTCCGACGGTGGCTGAAATACCTGTTGCGTAAACGTCCCCATTGAAAAACCCTGCATAGTTCGCAGAGGTTCCACCACCCGCCTGGGCATAAATGCCGTAACAATTGGCTCCCCCACTGGAAAGGGCGCGTACACCATAGTTAGTAGAGCTGCCATTGACGCTGAATGCGTTGGCATAGACACCGGTATTCTGTACATTACCGTGAACTCCGAGAAATAGCCCTCCAGTATTGACATTTTCGATTTGATTAAAGATACCTGCCGTGCCTCTTACGCCCGTGTTGTTTCCATTTTCCCAGGAATCCCCGGAAACCCCAATACCATTGCCACTTACGTTTTTGGCAAAGCCCCAAACTCCGATTCCTTCCTCAGAGGCGATCTCATTCACAACACCAGCCGTTCCTTTGACCGTTCCTGCGCTGGATACCTGCTCCGAATGTCCCAGGTTGGCGATTTCTTCTGTTCGGTTGTATACGTTGAACTTCGACGTATTGGACAGCACATTTTCCCAACCAATGGAAAAACGATTGGCTCCGGGGTTGGTAAACCCTGAGAACTTTACATCAAATACATCCATTGGAACTTCCCGGTGGCTCAGTAAGGTCGCTGCGGTACCACCCCAATCGTTTCCAAAGGAGACAAAGCTCGGGTTAAGGGTACTCATGGAAGCCCCATTGTGAGCGCCCACCGTTGTTCCCCCTCCGCCAGAAGCGGATCCCCAGGTGCCATTTCCTAATAACACATCATTTGGATTGCCGGTAAACCTTAGTTTACGCAGTTCATTGTCGTGAATGCCGGTTGGGTTGGTTGCAGGCTGCTGACCTAAAATAAGGTATTCGGCACTGTCCATGTCCGGGATGTGTTCAAACCGTCCGTTGCCTCGTACATGAAGCTTATGCGACGGACCGGAGGTAGCTGAAAAATCTCCGACTCCTAACATCCCATTGGGATTAGCCGGAGAGGTGAGGCCACCGTAAGCTGATGTCAGCGGAGAAAATACAGCCACTTCCAAGCCGTTAAAATCTCCTCCATTCGACGCATTGTTAGACGTATAGATCACGTGCATTTGCCCGTTTTCCGTGTCACCCCAGTTGATCACTGCATCCAAGCCAAAAGGTTGTTGAGGTTCCATTCGATGACCAAAATACGTGTGGTTCTTTCCTACGGAAGTGATGGTACCTATTTCCATCCAGTCCCGGACACCTGTACCTGAACCAATGTTATACCCCAGATGCAATAACGCACGAGGTTGGCTTAATCCCGAAAACCCGAAGTGACTGATGGAGACCCTGGTTACGTTGTTTTTGTACAGACTAGATAAAAAAGGTTTAGAAGGAACACCCGGAGCGTTGGATGATGAAATCCTCATTCGTTCGCCCTGATGCGTCCCGCCGCTCACCTCATCCCAGTCCGATTGGATGATTAGCGGCCAGTTTTCCTGATGTCGGATTAGCCCCAAACGCCCTGCTACTCCCATCCTCAACCCATCCGTTTCGAGGTGGCCCGTTCTTTGTGCCAGCTGTGTGCCTGTGTTTAAAGGCGACCCATTGTCCAAACTATTGCTCCATTGAGCCCACACATCCGAAGGTTTGGGATTCAATGCAGCTCCGGCCCCACCGTCACCATTTGATTTGGTGATGTGTAGCCGGGACTGAGGTTTTCTGCCGGACGGACCTGCCTCAAATACAGGCCCAAGCCCCATGTCTCCATTCGGTCTGAGCTGCGCGATCATTTTTCCATCGATATCGTCTGCCCGGTTGAGATCTCCTGAAAATCCACTCTCTCCGGTTCCGGCAGTATGCCGAAAAGCAAACTCATCTGGTCCTACGTTATTTCCGGCATTATCGGACCAGGCGATAGTCGTTTCTGTTACATCCAGATTAGCTCCCACCTGTCTCATCCCCATGTAGGAGAGGTCCTGATTGTCGGTGAAAGTGATCCCTGTTCTCATCCACGGCCGATACCCTCCGGATTGCACAAAGGCCCCGCTACGGCCATTCAAATGAAGAAGGCTAAAAGGCCCTTGCTTGTCCCAGAAATGATCCAGGTTCCACCCCAGCCCTAAAAAGCCTTCTGTATTGATGTTGGTGTAACTACCAATTGGTTGCGTCAGGACGCCGTTCAGTTTCATCCGTATGCCCAACTTCTGGCCACCAGGACCGGTAAACGCCCTGGCCGTGTGAAAATATACCGGCGAATTCCATGACCGGGTCCCAAATAGGTTGGAGTAGTTAGCACCCGTGCTTAAGTTCCCACTGGTGGACCAAAAATTGCTATTGGGTACCGGCGGACCTGAAGCTTTTGAATCAATCTGTGCATTGACCCACAGACTTCCGGTTGTGGCCACTACCCACAGCAGCCATTTCATTGTTTTTTTCTTATTGATTTTCATAGGTTTTGAGTTTCATATTGAAGGTTAAAGAAGTGCTTGACAGCCACCTCTCTGTTTTCCTCAACTGATACCCAGGCACAGGATTTGTTACCCATCCTCTTAATAAAAATCAATTTAGTGTCAAGTCAAGCCCAAACCTACGGATAATCCAAGGCAGATTTTGAGGCATTCCAGCGTTACAAAAAACTCCCTTAGCTACGGCTAGGCTCATTTTTTGCGCCTTAGACTACCACAAAATCTGCGACTGCCTTATCCGTCATTTAAACGTTGACTTGACACTGGTGTCATTTTTTTTCGCCAAAGAAGAAGGAAGATCGTGATCAGCAAACCCACTGCCAGCCCTACCCACACGATCAAATACGTATTCGCGTGAGGTTCCTCTCCCCCTATGTAGATAAAACCGGCCCAGTAGTAGGGAGAAATAGCCGACCCTTCTGCAGCGGTTAGGTAATCCAATTTTGCCTGCCTCAATGAGTGGTGTGCAGACCTGCCTTCTTTTAGGTAGCGATAGAACGGAATCATGATTTTAGTAGAAAATCCGTCGTTGATGTTTCCAATCGTTGAAATAACCGCCCGGGCACCGGCATAAATAAACGCTCGCGCGAGACTCATGACTCCTTCCCCATCTGCCTGCCTCCCTTCGGAAGTTCCACATGCACTCAAAACGATTAGATCGGCTGGTGAGTCAGTAGTATAGACCTCGCTTAGCGACAGGTCATCGTCATTCATATGTAATGAAGGGAGCTTTTGATCATTGATCATCGCATGTGTGGCAATGTGTATGAGTTGGTGATCGGCAAGGGTTTCCAACAGTTGTTCTTTGGAGCTTTCCGGTCCCTGGTAATGCCTTGCATGAACCATTTCGGCAATTTGCCTGCCTTCATTCACACTATTAGGAAGGGGTGATAAAGCATCTTTTTGAAACACTCCCGGGGTAAAAGCTGCCATCTTACCTTTATGCGATCTCGTCAGTCGTTTGTTCTCTTTTTGGTAACTGAAAGAATAGACGTAGGAAATTTCGTACGTGTGGATGAGGTAAGAAGTACGAACATGTCGTGCTTCAGGACGGGTATTTAGTGCTTCAAAGTTGAGGTTTTGTACCCTTCCATCTGCGGCAATCCAGATACGTTTGGGGTGATTATCAAGTACTCCCGGATCTTTTAGTAACAGTTGAAAGAGTTGGTAGGACAGGGTAGCATAATCGGTTAACTGCTTTTCTGTCGCAAGTGGATGATCAGACAGCCCTTTATAGCGATTTAACATTTTAGTGAGCCGCTCTCCATCAATTGGAAACAACTTTGTGTCCTGAGCGCTTATGGCCAGACCATAGCACCCCACCGAGCTGATGAGGTAATGTACACTTACGCACTCTTTTGGCAATCGCTCCTGATGATCGTCAAATGAAATGAGGTTGATGCTTTCCAGGTACTTTTTATACCTGGGGTAGGCTTCTTTTAGTGAGTCCTGCAAGCTATGGTATCGAAACGTTTTCTGGTACAATGAATCTTCCATCCCATCTGATGGCTGGCTTTGCTGATCATATAGGACCGCTTGTAGCGTGGAGAGTTCTTGTTGCCATTTTCTTTCCTTTTCTATAAGCCACAGCGGGATCATCGCCTCCTGTTGTGCCTGCCTTTTGGATAGGTTGACCATCAACAAAAACCCCTTGTTTCTCTCCATGAAGTGATAAGCCTTTTTGACATGATTCCCTTCGTAACAAGCTCTTACGGCCTTGCCGTAGACATTTGCCGCCTGCTTTCTCCAAAACAACTTCGACTCGTGCTCTGCACTTTCATGGAACAGTACTTCCATCAACTGATCGGCAAGTTCAAGGTAGTGCAGGTTTTTCTGCAGACTAACGTCATCTTTCTCCTGTATCCATACCTGCCACCAATAGTCACTGATGCTAAGTAAGGATGCTAAAAGCGCTCTTTTATTGGGGGAGCTCTTCATTAAAGCCAGCGTCGGTACTTCATCGTCTCCATCTTCCATTCCTGATGCATAGAGCCAGAGGGATTTGTGATAATAGTACAGGGCACTGTCCGTATGCTGCTCCAGCGTCACATCCGCCAGGTTATGATAGATCATTGCTTGCAGTTGTGGGGTTTGCGCCAGTTTTTTAGCCTTTTCAAGATGCTGCCGGGCCTGCTCGTACCTGGTCAGGTTTCTTTCAGAAACGGCCAAGTTATTTAGCGTCACACAATGCAGTAGTTGATTTTCCTGAATGTATGACGACTCAAGAATGCGTTGGTAAGTCGCTATTGCCTCGTCATAATTTCCCCACTCATCGTAAACACCTCCCTTGCGTTGATAGCTGATTAATTGATCCCTTGGGTCAATGGACGTGAACTCGGCCAGAGAATCTATTTCACTGAGAAGTGACAAGATCTTTTTTCCGTTTGCCGCCCGGTCCATTAATGCATATGCCATCGTCCATTCCAGGTTATTTTTATACCAACGTCTCAAATCATTCAGCTTCTTAAAGACCTTTGCTGCGTATTGGTGATGAAGGATTGCGGCATGATAGTCTCCAAGCGCAGCAAACAAACTTCCTAATTGTGCGTGCGCTTTTGCAAAGTCATTTTCCTTCGCCTTATCCAACGAAATCAATTCCTTGAATACGTTGATGCTGGTCAGAATTTGTTCATCTCTCCTCAGAAAAAAGCCAAGATTAAACAGGCTTTTTTTCAGATCCACTGTGTCTCTTAAGGCTTTTCTGATCCGTACTGCCTGTTGCGCGTACTTAATGGCGACACTAATGCGTCTATAACTGTAAGCGACTTTGGCCAATTCATGAAAACAAGTAGCACATGACTTTTCGTCTTCAGAAAAACGGCTAGCAAAATCTGCTGCCTTTCTGATTTTTTCTCCAACAGGTATTGTCATCTTATTGGTCTTATTTGTTCGCGCGAGTCTGTTTGCACAAACAGACTCATGTCTTTGGATCCTCAAACAAGACGTACCT
>JBCCXH010000017.1:0-23833 GCA_039192005.1 Bacteroidota bacterium | reverse complement strand
TTGGACGCTTTGAGGGCGCGCTGGATGAGTTCAACCGCGTGGTCGACTCCTATCTCGAACCGGATCCTGGCGTGTTGACGGCGGCTTAGAAGGGTTGAAGATGCCCAATGGCATCGCTTTTAAAGACGGTGACCTATACGTTGCCGAAGTTTCCAGACTGTGGCGCTTTGATGACATCCTCTCAAATCTGGACGAGGTAAAAGAGCCGGTGCTGATCTACGAGGACTATCCAAAGGATAAACACCACGGGTGGAAATACATCGCCTTTGGCCCTAAAGGTAAACTTTATGTACCCGTGGGTGCACCCTGCAATATTTGTGAAAGTAAGAATGAGCAGCATGCTTCCATCACCCGTATGAACCCGGACGGCTCAGATCGGGAAATATTTGTTCATGGCGTTCGCAACACGGTGGGCTTCACCTGGCATCCTGAGACCGAAGAGATGTGGTTTACGGATAATGGAAGAGACTGGATGGGCAATGACATGCCGCCATGCGAGCTGAATCGGGTAACTAAAGTTGGCCAGCACTTTGGCTATCCCTATTGCCACGCGGGAACCATCAAAGATCCTGAGTTTGGAGACAAATTTCCGTGTTCGGACTTTGTTCCTCCGGCCCAGAACTTAGGCCCACATGTGGCACCTTTAGGTTTGAAGTTTTGTCAAAGTGATAACTTCCCATCCGGCTATCAAAACAAAATATTCATTGCCGAGCACGGTTCCTGGAATCGCGATGCAGAAGTAGGACACACCGGACACAAGATTACCATGGTGACGGAAAAAGACGGGAAAGGAACCGCTTATGAAGACTTTGCGACCGGCTTTTTAACCAAAGAAACAAATAAAGCCTGGGCAAGGCCGGTAGATTTGGTTTTTGCGGAAGATGGTTCCATGTTGGTTTCCGATGATTTGGCAGGGACGATTTTCAGGATTTGGTACGAAGGATAGACCGGTATTTCCACTTTCCCACATCGTTACCTTATCAGAAAGATACAGTTGGATGGATACTGTGATGTTAAGAAGACAGACTAAACAATTGGTAGTGTTAAAAAGAAGAAACTCCTAACCAACTGTTTACATAGGCTCCTTTAGGATCGTAACGTTCTGCCTGAGCCTCGATGTTAAAATAACGGTCTTTTCGAGGATCGTTTCCTACCCCTGCTACATAAGCCCAGTTTCCCCAATTTGAACACGGATCGTAGTCAACCAGCAAGGACTCAAAGTAAGAAGCCCCCCATGTCCAGTTGACCCCCAGGTCGTTAACCAAAAAGCTGGCTACGTTCTGTCTGCCTCGATTAGACATAAACCCTGTTTGGTTCAGTTCCGCCATGTTTGCATCAATGAAAGGCACCCCCGTTTCTCCTTTGCACCACTTTTCGAAAGCAGGGAGATCATTTTTAAGCTGTGGGTCTTCGTTCTTTATTCCCTTTAAAAGAAAAAGCTTATTCCCATGTTTCTTGGCCACAAAACGAAAATAATCGCGCCATATGAGCTCAAAGACGAGCCAATAGGTTGATTGATTTTTTTTTCGTTCCCTTTCGTATTTTTTTACTTCTTCGTAAATCGTTCTTGGTGATAAACACCCCAGGGACAGCCAGGCAGAAAATTTGGAAGAGTAGTCTTTACCTATTAAACCGTTTCTGGTTGCCTTATAAGTAGAAATTAAATCGGATTCAAACAAATAGTAGTGAAGGCGAGCCATCCCGCTGGTTTCTCCGCCAGAAAAAGGATAGTTTGTCTTTGATAAAAGAGGTTTGGGTGTTATGCCCAGGCTTTCGATAGCAGGAACATCGCCATACTCAGTAGAGAATGCAGGTAGATGAGTAGGAGCATCGATTGAAGGGCGTACAGTGGACTCTTTCTCCGCCTCTTTTCTAAAGTGGGTGAAAACTTCAGGTAGCCGATGAATGGGCCACGGGATGTCCTCTTCGTGGTACAACGTGCTTTGCCAGGTTGTGAGGAGGTGCTTTTCCACCTTGTTTAGTGCAGCTTCAAGAAGACGTTCCATTTCCACCTCTTCAGTCGTCACCTCTTTAGAACAGTAAACCACATCCAAATCATATTCCAAAGCGATTTTTGGTAGTTCTTCTTCCGGTATGCCTGTTTTGATCATCAGATCACTTCCTAGTTTACGGAGATTGGTCTTTAAGTCTTCTAAAGATTCCAATAAAAACTTAGTACGAAAAAACGCAGTTCTTTTATGTCCGGTTTGGGTAGGTTGAAACTGCCTTTCGTCAATGATGTAAATCGGTATGACCTCTTCACATTTGTCCAGGCACTTAGCTAATCCTTGATTATCAGTGAGCCGTAGATCGTTACGAAACCAATAGAGTGCTTTCATGTGTATTTTTCTTGTTGTTTATATGCACACCGGTTCGCCGGCGCGATGGAATCTCTCAAAACATTCATCCTCGCCTGCCTGGCCGGCAAAGGCAGGGTTAGTATACGTTAGCCCTCGAATGTTTATGCTTATTTCATGTGTCTCAGAATTGTTAAAACAAACAGATAAGTACGCTTTTAACTATGAGTAAATGACATTACCAAATGACTAATTTGCCATTACAGTCATTTCATTGCTCATACATTAAACATGCAAGTATCTTCATTGTTTATAAAGCCATAACCTAACCTTGACGCTAACTTATGATACTAAAGCTCGTGGATTTCGGACTTGTTGTTTTAATCTGGATGACCCAGTTGATCGTATATCCTGGTTTTAACTATTACTCAGAAGCACAGTTAATAGAATGGCACGTTAAATACACCAAAGCCATCTCGATCATCGTGATGCCCCTCATGCTAGGGCAGGTCTTATTACATGGTTGGGGATTGCTCAACGATTTTTCTATGATCCGCTTATTCATCGCCCTGCTCATCGCCCTTGCGTGGGTAAATACTTTTTTCTTTGCCGTACCCCTTCACAGTAAGATCGCTGCCGGTACCGACGTGATGGATTCAGCCGCAAGCCTTGTTCGGGTAAACTGGTACCGCACTTTTCTTTGGAGTGCTGTTTTCGTTCTTTCCCTATTCAAGAGCTTAAAAAGTCAAGACTTATTTTATTAAATACCTCCGGGCTTTCGATGTTGGCGATGTGACCAACCCCCTCTATCTCACGAATGGAGCTCAATGCCTGATTATCCGAAAATATGTAAGCATTTTTCAAAAAAATATAGTCCAGTGAACCCATGACGACCAGGGAAGGAAACGTAAGCGTCTGAGTACTAAAATTAGATAGAAGCTTAAAAAACTCCCGATACAAACCCAGCCATTTCATGTATTCCTTTTGGGTGATCTTTAACGCCTGGGTCTGGTACAGCCGCCGCGCAAATTGATTCCGCTTACGAGGCATGAGCAAGTAGGAAAAGATGCGATACATCACAGGGTACGGCAAAAACAAATTAAATGCCTTTGCCAGAAAGACAAACGCGCGAATCAACAAGCCACCATTAAAAATCCCTCCCACAAACACAGCCCTTTTGATCATGTCAGGATGTCGGAATGCAAAGTCTTGTAGTAATACGCTACCAAATGATAGCGTGATAAAATGTGCCCTTTCAATTTTAAGTTCATCCAGTACTCGTTTAATGTCGTTGGTAATAATCTGAAAATTATATTTCTCATATTCAGGCTGGATGTTCTTGGATTTTCCATGATCCCTTAGATCAATAAACGCCAGGTTGTAGCGATCTTTAAAGGCATCAGCCTGACGACTCCACGTTTTTATACTTCCTCCTGCCCCGTGGATAAACACAATCCACTCTTTTGAATGGTGTAAACGGCTCACCTCATAGTTTAAAACGGCATGCATGAATTCTTTAACAAATCGAGTGAAAAACTGTTCATAGGGTATGAATGTGAAAATAAATGAAAAACAAATGGCTGTTGTCTTAAAAGCCGCAGCATTTTATAACATTTTATGGGGAGCATGGGTCGTTTTTTTCCCCAATCACTTTTTTGAGCTAACAGGCATGACACCTTTAAACCATCCAATGGTTTGGCAGGGAATGGGCATGGTAATCGGAGTATACGGGCTGGGCTATTGGTGGGCCGCGCAAAACCCAATCGTACATTGGCCAATCGTGGCCGTGGGATTGCTGGGTAAAATTTTTGGACCCATCGGCTTTTTCTTCAATTACTTCAACGGAGTCGTACCTTTTGAATTTTTCTATACACTCATCACGAATGATTTCATCTGGTGGGTTCCTTTCATCCTTATCTTGAAAAAAGCGAGAGCAGTCGGTCACTTACGTTTGATTTAATTCTCATCCAATGTCCATCGAACGTACCCTTCATAAAAAGACTTTTCCGATAATTGGTCTGAGGTCCGGTAGCCAGGTAAGTGCTGCAAGCCTGTACTTACAAGTTGTTTTCTACCTGATTGCCGGAGTCAATCATTTTATAAATCCAGATTTTTATCTGAGTTTAATTCCCCCTTATTTCACATTCCCACAACTCATCAATTACCTAAGTGGTAGCATAGAAATCCTGCTAAGCGTTGGGTTAATCCTGCACTCAACAAGAAAGCTGGCAGCTTACGCCATTATTGCTATGCTAGTCGCATTCATCCCATCACATGTTTACTTCATCCAGATAGGAGGATGCATCGAAGGCGGACTCTGCGCACCGGTATGGGTAGGGTGGGTACGACTTGTTGTTGTGCATCCATTACTGATGTTTTGGGCCTGGAAACATAGAAAGTGATGAATGTAGTTTGGTTCAAAAGAGATTTCAGGCTTAGAGACCATGAGCCGCTTCAAGATGCGCTGACTTCCGGCGAGCCACTCCTGCTACTCGCTTTCCTGGAGCCTTCGCTAATGAATGCTGCACAAAGTGACATTCGCCATTGGAGGTTTGTACACCAATCCGTTCAGGACCTGAACAAGACCCTTAAGCCATATCAACAGCAAATCCATCTGATTCATGGAGAGGTGCAGGATGTATTGACACAACTACACGAAAAGGTTCGTCTAAAAAGCGTTTACAGCCACGAAGAAGTAGGGATTTCAGTGACATACGAGCGAGATAAGCAATTGAAACACTTCTTTGATACCAATGGAATAACATGGAAAGAAACTCCTTACAATGGAGTCATTCGAGGGATAGGAAAACGAAACAACTGGCCGAAACATTGGTACGGTATGATGGCCACCCCTCAGGTAGAACCGGACCTCAATCTGTTGGTCGATATCCTCCCAGGCGATGAGATAACCAACTGGCTTTCCACCTTCAAAGTCCCTGCTGAGGTCAAAAAAGAAAAGGAGGGGTTTCAAAAAGGAGGAGAAAAACTCGCTCATTCCTACCTGAGAAGCTTTCTGGAAGAAAGAGTAGCGAACTACAATCAACACATCTCAAAGCCCAGGGAAGCAAGGAAAAGTTGCAGCAGGCTGTCCGTCTACCTCGCCTGGGGCAACCTGTCCATGAGACAAGTATATCAGGCGGCGATACAAGCCAAGCAAGAAACAAGTTGGAAAAGGCCAATCAATTCTTTTACCTCCCGTCTTCGGTGGCACTGCCATTTCATTCAAAAATTTGAGATGGAAGATCGCTACGAGTCCGAAAACATTAACCGAGGGTATAATAACCTACGGTTGGATTGGGATGAAGAGAAGTACCTCACTTGGGAAGAGGCCCGGACCGGATATCCGTTGGTCGATGCATGTATGCGTGCCGTGCAGACAACCGGTTATCTGAATTTTCGGATGCGGTCCATGCTGGTCTCTTTCCTTACCCATCACCTTTGGTTGGATTGGAAACGCGGTGCAGATTTTCTGGCCCGTCAGTTTCTGGATTTTGAACCAGGCATCCACTATCCGCAATTTCAGATGCAAGCCGGCACAACCGGGTACAACACAGTACGCATCTACAACCCGGTAAAGCAATCGATGGAACACGACCCCGAAGGTCACTTTATCAAAGAGTGGATACCAGAATTGAAAAATGTACCCGCCACATTTATTCACGAACCCTGGAAAATGACCCCCATAGAAGAGCAGTTATACGATTGTAAAATGGGAGAAAACTACCCGTATCCAGTAGTCGACGTTAAAGCAACCTATAAGCAAGCATCCAGCCAACTTTGGAAAAAGAAAGGAGATGCTCAGGTAAGAGCAGAGTCGAAACGGATACTTTCTAAACACACAAACTGATGAAAAATCGTTTAAGTCAAGAAGACATCGACCGCATCATAGAGATGGCATGGGAAGACCGTACACCATTTGATGCCATTCGCGGCCAGTTCGGAATTCCGGAAAAAGAAGTGATAAAATTGATGCGAAAAGAAATGAAACCATCAAGTTTTCGAATGTGGAGAGCCCGGGTTCAAAACAGGAAGACCAAACACTCACAACTTCAATCCAGCGACCGATTTAAGTGCAGTCGTCAAAGAGCCATTTCTTACAACAAAGTAAGCAAAAGGAGCTAACCTTTTTTGTTTCAAATAAAAGAAAATAGTTAGCGATTTTTCGACCAACGGTATTGTTTTGACACCTACCGCTATTAACTCAAACACGCTCCTTTACAGAAGCTAAAAGTTTAGATTAGCCCTGCCCTTAACGCCACCTTTTAACAGATCGGTAGACTTTTTTTTAGTTTTTTTTGTCTTTTTCACTTAAAAAAGTTGAAATAATACAATTTTTTGTCGGATTTATTATAGTATTATTGCATAAGGTTTAGAAGATTTGCGTATTATTCAACCCCGGCTATGGTGAAATGATTTTAACCACCAAACTATGATAGAGCGTTCAAAGATAATTCGACGGAAAAAAATTGATGGTTTTTTATTCAAGCTAAGAAATTGGACCATAACGGGTGATGAGTTAAAAACCGATAGCAGCCTGCTTTGTAATTCTACCGGCGACGGGCTGGAGTCCAAAGCATATTACATCACATCTTCTTTCGGTAAACTACAAAACGACCAAGGTATGACTAACAAGATGAAAATCTTCCAAAAAAGCACCCTTTTTGTTTTACTTTTTGTTTTAAACTTCTTCTCCTTCGCGCAAGAAAGTACCATCGCCTTATGTACAAACGGTGTTGATGACGACGGCGATGGAAGGATAGATTGCTTCGATAACGAATGTTCAAAGCTGGCGGTGTGCGAAGATTCATTCTTTGGAAACGCCGCAAAATGTTCAGATGAAGTTGACGTAGAAGATTTTGCTATGAGGTTGCAGTGGACCTCAGATGACAATACTGCAGATACTTGGTCAACCCCTGTTATTGGAGATTTAGACCAAAATGGAATTCCCGAAGTAATTGTATCCAATTTCTACAGTCGGGAAATATTTGTTTTTGATGGTTCAAATGGCCAGACTGTCGCATCACGTTCACTTAATTTCTCCCCGATGTTTACACCAGCTATCGCAGATGTGTTTAAGGATGGAACGGCGGAAATTCTTATTTCAGAGGTATTCGGTGATAGTATCGTGTTATTTTCCAATGATTTAAATACTAAAGTCTGGAATATAGAAGCAAGTCAACGAAACGTTGGTTTGGTAGGGTTTGCCGATTTCAATGAGGATGGTGTGGCAGAAATTTATTATAAAAACGAAATCATTAATGCGGAAACGGGACAGATCATTATTAGAGGGAATGGTGATTGGGAATTTGATTATGCATATGGACCATTAGCTATAGACGTATTACAACCTGGTGATCCGGGATGTGCCACGGCAAACTGTGCCGGATTAGAACTAGTCACTGGCCATCAGGTGTGGGCGGTCGATATTGCTAGCGGTACGGCCCAAGTGGTCAAAAATATGAACAATGTATTGGCTGCCCAAGGTGAAACACGACGCTATTTCCCGAAAAATGGAAATGTAGGAAATGTTCGATCATCCGTATCTGCCGCCGATTATAACAAAGATGGAAAGATGGATATCTTGGTTTCAGGCGCGTTTGGGAGCAATAACACCGATCAAACCACGGTGTTCCTTTGGGAAGTAGAAAACGACAGGGTAGACTTTTATTTTGATGTGGGCAACGATTTTCCCAATGGGACCGGTCGCGTCAATATTGGTGATGTAGACGGGGATGGCTATCCAAACGCCAATTTTGTTATGGGTGAGCGCCTTTACTCGTTAGATAAGGATTTCAAATTGCATTGGAATATTCCAATTGACGAAGCATCCTCAGGCTACACAGGCTGTACGCTGTTTGATTTCAATGGAGATGGAAAAGTAGAAACTGTATATCGAAGTGAGTCGTCTTTAATAATCATTGATGGTGTAAATGGGGCTGTAGTTCGTGAAATCCCGTGTATTTCACGAACTGCGGATGAATATCCGGTTGTAGCAGATGTAGATGGCGATGGTGCCAGTGAAATATGTATATCCTGTGCAACTAATGATTTGTCAACATTAAATCCAATCACTAATGCACAGTTTGGTGAAATTCGGGTATTTGAGGCAGATGGGGAGTCCTGGATGCCTTCCAGAGACGTTTGGAACCAACATGCATATTTTAACGTCAATGTCAACGATGACCTGACCATACCCCGGGAGCTTCAGGACCACACCCTGGTTTTCTCTGATGGCGTGTGTCAATTTGCCAATGGAACCAGTATCCCGTTCCCTAATCGTCCACTCAACACGTTTTTAACGCAGTCACCCATCTTAGATGAAAATGGGTGCGTAGAGTTCGTTACACCGGATCTTGTGATAAGCGGAAATGCCATCTCAGCATCCCCGGCCATTTGCCCCAGTTCAGAAGTAGACGTGACGTTTACGTTAACAAACGACGGGGATACAGACATCTCTGGGGTATTACCGGTGTCTTATTACGCTGGAGATCCCTTTACTGGTTCGGCGATCTATCTGGATACGCAAACAGAATCTCTGATAAATTTCCAAGTGGGTCAGTCTGTCGACATCTCTCACACCGTTAATGGAATCGGAGGCAACTACACCTTATTTGTGGTTGTCAACGATCAAGGGGCAATTGCTCCTCCAATTGCCGCTTCTGCTGCAGAGTTGGTTACCGATGCCATCCTGGAATGTGAAACGTCCAATAATGTCAATTCTGTCAATGTCACCTTTGAGCGCTTTGACCTCACCCATGAAGTATTAAATCAAGATCGAAGATGTGACCTGAGCTTGACCCCAAATGGAAGTGCTAATGTGTTTTTTGAAGGTACTGTACCCGGTTCAAACGGAGTCATTTACCTGGAAAACTTTGACGACCTGGCCACAGGTCAAACTTCAGACAACGGGGCAACTGCCTGGACATCAAGTCGTCTTGGTACAATAGTTCCCGCATTTTTCGGAGTGGCGGGCCTTAGCGGTACCAATGTATTTCAGGCGAACGATACCGGCTCAGGAACAGATGGGGACGTAGTATGGACCTCGCAAGCGATTGACATCTCTGATCATACGGACGTTGCAGTTACCCTTGATTTATTTGAAGATGGCGGATCAAACGGACTTGAGTCAACAGGAGCGGGTATGGATTTTATTCGTGTTGAATACGAGATAAGAGATAACAACAACAATTTCGTTCGAAAAGAACAGTTTCCCACTTCAGGAGAAATCATAGGCGATTTTAACTTTGCCACAGCCTCATTGAACGGTCTGCGTCCTAACTCAACGGATCTGGATTCGTTGCTCATTATCTCCGTGACCATGCACAACACGGGAAGCTCAGAGAGCTACTTTGTGGATAATGTGAAAGTAGAAGGAGTAAGCGAGCCGGTATTGAAGCGAAATACAGAAGCGGATGGTTTCATTTTCCGTTGGTACGAAAGAGGAGATTTTTCTACAGTAATCCATACAGGTAGCTCGTTTAATCAGATTGCTGCCGGGCTTTACGATGTAATCGCTGAATTCCCCGGCACAAATTGTTTCTCAAATGTCCTTCCGGTAGAGATCGAAAACCGTAACAGTACAAGCATTGACCCACACCTGGTACATGCATTCATTTACGAGATTAGCCCATTGGATGACTGCAATACACCCAATGGATCGCTCGGGGCTTTCGTTTATACGGAAACGCAAAACGGGACCTTTCCGGCCACGGCAACGAACATCCCTTTAGACACACTAGGAGTAGCGGATGGATATAGTTTTACCTGGAGGCTTACCAGTGACGCGACCAATACACCCATAGGTATCGGAGAAGTACTATCCAATTTAACCAATCAGGGATACTCGGTAGACGTCGTGGAAGCATTCTCAGGATGTAGTACGTCAGTAGACGGTACGGTTTCCTCCGGGTTGACACTCATTTCTCCGCCAATCATAGACATCGATCACATTATCGTTTGTGGAGGTACAGGGACACTAACAGCCAGCCTCCCTGGGAGGAGCAGTACGGATTTTGAATTTGAATGGTATGATGGACCTACCGTAAAGCCAGTTGCGGATTTCATAGGAGAAACGTATGTTGTAAGTGATTCCGGTGATTATACCGTAAGAGCAAGAGAAATTTCAACCTCGTGTTTTTCAAACGAAGCAACTGATAAGCTATTGGATCTGACCGTTCCACCAGTAGCAGACCTTAAACTTGTTCAGAACAATACGTTTTGTTCAGGTGGAGGCGGACAGTTGTCTGCTGCCGGTGATAACGCTGGTACAGTGATAGGCTATTCCTTCCAGTGGTTTAAAGGAGCAAACACTTTACCTGCCAATGCACTGCCCGGACCTTCAGAACCCACAGCGTTTCTGGTAAGTGATAACCCCTTTGAATTAGGAGGGTTGACTGGAGGAACGTATACGGTAGTGGTAACAGATAATGCGACCAACTGTACCGACACACTTGATCTGCCTATTAGGGACGATCCTACTACGGTGACAACCACAGGTACGCCTATTGTAACCGATATAAGTGGATGTGACCTTTCTGTTTTCGGTGCAATTGACGCGAGCGGTCTGGTCCCATCGGGGGTTGTGGTAAGTGCCGCCAACATCAATCAGAGTTTTGAAGAACCACTGACTACTGATCAGGTCCTTAGAGTACCGGGTAGAGGCCCAGATCACGGCAGGGAGTTTGCCTACTTCTTAGAAGAAAACGTGCCAGGATGGTCCACCACTGCATCGGATGATTTCATTGAGTTTTGGAATATCGACAACACGTGGACGATTGCTAAGCCATTTGACGGGAATCAATTTGCGGAACTGAATGCCGAGCAGGTCAGTGCACTATTTTTCGACCTGCCGACCAACCCCGGATCCATCTTTGAATGGTCGTTCTACCACAGAGGAAGAAATGGAGTAGATGGCGTTGGTGTCAATATCGGGTCACCAACCGCTACCGTAAGACAAAATGAGTTTAGTACCGATCGATTTGCCTGGTCGCAGTATTCAGGTACCTATCAGGTTCCTGCCGGACAAAACGTCACCAGATTTGAATTTGAATCTGCGTTTACCAGCACCGGAAATCGCCAGGAAGGTAATTTTATTGATCTGGTACAGTTTCAGCTTCCAGCCTATCGTTTTGAATTGCATAAAGGAACCACTGCATCAGGTGCCGCTGACACCCTCAACACCACAGGTTTATTCAATAATTTAGAAGAAGGGGAGTACGTGCTGGTCGTTTATGATAACGAGACCGGTTGTAATGCAACCGAAATCCCGATTATCATCGACCGGTTACCTGAAAATCCGGACATTTTGACGGGAATAACCCCAGACAGTAATTGTATCAGTGGTTCAGGTATCATAACGGCGACGGCTTCCATGCCTACCATTCCAGAGCCGGCTTCCTACACGTATGAATTATATGATGGGCATGATTTTAGTTCTCCCCCAATTCAGAGTTTTGCCAATGCCACCGGAACTGTGACGTTCAACAACCTGGAAAAAGGTCCATACAGAGTTCGGGCCATTAATGACGACACTAAATGTGAGTCATTTGATGACGTATCTGTCGGTGACAGGGAAACCGACCCGATCATTTTGACAACGTCTTTTAGCGATAATACAGACTGTGGTGCAGGTAATGGTATCGTAAGTGTAGATGAAGTAGATGCAGACGACGATGGAGCGGATGACCCCATCAATTTATTCCAGTTTACCTGGTACGATGGACCAACTACCTCTTCCCCTATACTAAAAGACGAATCAGGGAATGATGCAGAAAATATAGCTGGGCTAAATGTACTGAGTACTGCAACAGGTTTCAGGCTTCGAAAAGGGTCTTACACCGTGGTCGTGGAAACCATCTCGGTATCATGTAAATCTGCCCAACGGACCATCACCATTGACGATGTTCCCTACACACCGGATGTAACGATACAAGAATCACCACAAACAGACTGTGGTCCTGGTAACGGAGCTTTACGAGCTTTCGTAACTACTCAGGCGGATGGAACGCCTTGTCCGTTGCCTGATGGGTGTCGTGAAGCAGAAGGCTTTACTTTTCAATGGAGTAAAGATGGCGTACCCTTGACGGACGGGCCGGTGATCGATGGCTCAGACTCAAGTCGGGTTTCTGGACTAATTGCAGGTGAATACGAAGTGGAGGTTACGTTTACAGCATTGGGTTGTTCAGAAACGAAATCGTCTACGCTTTCGAGCGCCCCGATCGTTCCGATTCTTTCCCTGGACACTAAACAAGACAATGAATTTTGTGACCCTGGTCTTTTTAATGGAGAGTTAGAAGTAGCAGTCGAGTTCAATGGGTCCACCGTATCCGTTTTAACCGGTTACACCTTTACCTGGTTCAATGGAGCAGGAACGACCAAGACACTGAACACCTCATCCACGACGAATGTGCTTTCCGGGATTAACGGAGGGACGTACTCCGTAGCAGTTCAGGCGCCCAACTCATGTGCCTCCGATACCCTAGAACTCAGCATCATCGATGACCTTCCGGTGATAGCAGGAGGTGCCGGAACACCTGTGAATAACTCGGTGTGTTCACCAAACGATAATAATGTTGTAAATCGAGATTTCAATGGTTCAATCACATTCAATCCTACAACCGATGGGATTTCGACCACTTACGCTTATGCGTTAAGAACTTCCGGAGGGACACCAATAGTTGGAGATGGTACTGTTACTACCGGGGATTTTAAAGACGTTAGGTATTCAGATGGAGTAAACGTGACCGTAGAAGGCCTTCCGAAAGGTAACTACATCATGAATGTTACGGATGATGCCAGCAAGTGTAGCGTTGACGTGCCATTTATCATTGCCGATGATTTTTCTGATATACCAGTAATAGTTATCGGCGGGATTGTCATCCAGCCAAATGCTTTTTGCGATCCTTCTAATTACAACGGACGGGCTGATGCATCAGGCCCGACAGCAGTAACAGGAGGTACAGGCAATTATCGTTTTGAGTGGGCCATGGATAGTGACCCAACTGTGATCATTGACAATGATGCGGTTTTGGATGGTGTTATTCATGGAAATTACATTCTGACGGTAATCGATGATGAAACAGGATGTAGGTCTGCATCACAAAGTGTGGAGATTGGAGAATTACTTCCTGCTTTTACTATTGATACATTTCTGGAATCAATCGACTATTCGTGTGATCCGTCTTCTCCTACAGGAAGCATAAGAGCAGGTGTGAATGGTGGAAGTTCAGGATATACGTTAGAGTGGTACAGAGGTTCAAGTGCAACAGGTTCGGTTATAAATACAACTGTAGATGTTGATAACACGATCTCTGGGTTAGCTCAAGGTACGTATTTGGTAAAGGTTACCGATAATAATACTAAGTGTTTCTTAACCGAGACGATTGAGGTCATTAAAAATATACCAGAAATATCTGTATTTGTTACTAAGGACAGTGACCAAAATCAGTGTGTGCCATTGGATGGGAAAGCTACTGCTACCCCTGGTTCTTCCTTTCCGGGAGGACCGGTTACTACCGGCTTTAGTGCCAGTTTTACATTTGAATGGTATCGTGGGGAATTTGATAACCCTTCCAATTTAATTTCAGGTGAAACTGCTGCAATTCTGGATAATGTAGCTGCTGGTTTTTACACAGTAAAAGCAATAGAAACCAGTTCCGGGTGTAGTTCACTCCCAGCAACGGTTGAAATTATCGATAGGACACCAGCATCTCCTTTCATTACAATTGTGGCAGATAATATACCCGGTTCATGTGATGCGCTTGGAGGTAAAATTTCGGCTGACATGACTGGAGGTGCTACCCCTTACCTGAGTTTCCTATGGTACGAGGGAACCGAAGATTTTGCCAATAACGATCCAACAGGGGCCGGTGCGCTGTCTAATGGAAGTGGGCAGTTAATAAGTGACGCAACGGCTGTTATTTCAATTACGAATCCATCAGCAACAGAGACGGAATTAGATGGCATTACGAGTGGGTTTTACACACTGGTTGTGGTAGATGCAGCGGGTTGTCGTCATCAGGAAATTTTCAACCTTCCATTTAATGGAATTCAAACCACCACGACAATAAATGTGGCAAATCCTACACAATGCCCGGATAACGGCATAGCGCGGGTTTCCCTTGCAGACAATATCACATTAACAGTATCAGGTAAAATCGGAACATTCAATGCCTTAGAAGAATTTGTTGCTACGCCTTCAGGGGCAACAGGTACCATTAGCTCTGATGATGGTATCGGGACGATAGATGTAGCGATCACAACAGGATCTTTACAAATAGGTGACGTGATTCGACTTATTTCTGGTACTACGGCAGCCACAGTAGATAACATTACTGGTGTAGGTAATGAAGCAAATCAACAGGATGACATTGAAGAGTACATCATATACCTCTACGCGGGTCCGGGAGTTCCCACGGACAGGGAAGCGCGTTACGAAATCATTAACTCTGCAGGTGATACGTTGGTATTCCCTTATACATATGACCCGACGGATATAAGTGGTAACGTTTTAAATGGGGACTCAGTAATAGTTTCTACACCGGGAACTATAAGTACAGGTGATACTGCATTTTTTGAGTTTCTTCCTGCCGGTCCTTACACTGCAGTAGCAAGGGAAAAAATACCAAACGGTTTTAGTAGTACCGGTGATTGTTGGACCACACCAGCTACAGATATGCTGGATCAGGAAGGATTTGAACCCATTATCAGTTCCGTAACAATTGTTAACGACACGTTCTGCAATGCCGGGACTGGCAACGGGTCAATTCAAATTACAGGAACTACTAATCCAGATGATGTAATTCAGCCCAATAGTTTTCAATTTGAACTGTTCGATGCAGGCATGTCTCCGGTGACAAACCCTGGAAATGTATTTAATGCCACGAATACTACTTTTTCCAATCTGAATGCAGGTACTTATTTTGTTACCGTAACAAGACTTGGGTTATTGGATATTTCGGGTAATCCAATAACAAATGGTTGTGATACAACGGCGATGTATGAGATTGTTGATAATCCTGAAGTTCATGAAATTATCAATGCTGCTATTACACACAATGACGATTGTGAGCCTTTGAATGGTGCAGCAACCATCAACGATTCGGATGTTACTGATAACATCATTGATTACCGATTTACCTGGTATTTTGATGCGGCGGCTACAGATACTTTGGATGTTACAGACGTTGCTACAGTTACGTTCCCAAGTGCTCCGAATAGCTCTGATTTGGCCCCATCGAATGCAATTGCAAATGTACCGGCAGGTTCTTATTTCGTACAGGCAGTGCATAAATCCAAAGGCTGTTTGACCCCGATATTTGAGGTAGTTATTAATGATGATCGTGTCATTCCAATTGTACAAGTAGTACCAATAGAAGATAATATTGTGTGCGATCTGATCAACTTTACGCCAACAGGACAAGCAATTGCTCAGGTTGTTGTTGGAGGAGTTGCACAAGATCCTGATGATTACATTTTTACGTGGTTCCTTGATCAAACGGAACTTGATACGGTAGACGTTACGGATACAGATTTATCAAAAGTTGGATTCAGATCAACAGAAGTATCAAATACAAATACACAAAATGGACAAGTAGGTGTCAATGTGATGGATAGCCTGCCTTCAGGAAAGTACTATGTTGTGGCAACCGATAATACAGGGTCCTTAGGTTGTCGAAATACACCAGCTGTGGAAGTCACAATCAACCAGTTCAACACAAACATTTTTGTTGGCCCAATACAGGTGACGGATTTTGACCTGCAACATGCAGATGACTGTGATCCATTAAACGGAGCGTATGAAATTTTGCAGGTATCTGAAACACGACCGAGTTCTTCTGGTCCGGTAATTAATATTAGTTCAGATATGACTAAGTACACATTCAATTGGTTTGAAAGTGATACGGTTACCGTACTAGGAAATGTCACGTTATCAGCTACCTTTCCAAACGCGCCTAATGGATCTCAAGGCGCCTCAGCAGTGAATAATCTTCCGGAAGGAACCTACTTTGTGCAGATTACAAATTCGGGAGAGACAGGATGTTTTCAAACCAGGGACGAATACGTCGCATTTACTATTGGGGATAGTACTGATGTGATATCCATTATCAGAGACGTTGCCAATTCTTCAGATGACACCTTTTGCGATAACACTGGATTTCAGGGAGACGGTGCCATTGAAATGGATGTGATGGAAGACGGCGCTTCGGCGATTCTTTCAGAATATACCATTACCTGGTATCGAGATGCGATAGCATCAGGAAATGAGCTTTTCTCCGTTGCTAATCAAGGATCAGCTACTGATGCAAGTGGTGACCTCACCCGTTTGGAAGGATTATCATCTGGAGTTTATGCTGTGGAGGTAGTAAAAAATGCCGGTCCATCCAGCAACAGTGGATGTGATCAGGTGGCTTTCTTCAATGTGGGATCGGATAAAAACATTGTTACTCTGGATGAAGCAGCCATCCAGGCACGGACCGTGGCGAACACATCCTGTAGAACGATTGCCAATGGCTCGATTACCCTGACAGATGCAGACATTTCAGACAGCGATGCCACAGGAAGAGTGCTTTCGGATTACAACATCCTGGTGATTAAAGACGTCACTCCTTTGGATACGGTATTTAACAATACAGGTACTTCCACAACAACCTTGGTTGACGAGTTGGAAGCCGGAGACTACTTCTTAGTTGCCATAGATAATGCGACAGGGTGTTCTTCCACCGCTACCATCAACGTGGACGACGCGGTGACACTTCCTCGAATTGATTTGGTAGGTACCATTACACCAGACGAGATATGCGGGACGGGTCCTGGTACTCGTGAAGTTGGAAGAGTAGAGGTGATCATAGATGCTGCATTTGATGAAGGTGATGCGAGATTCGCCGGAGGCAACATTCAATGGTTTGTAGGAGCAGATACGTTGGGTAGTGTGTATTCAGCGACAGATGCTCAAACAGTTACCATTTCAGGGGTTCCGGGAGGAACGTATACCGTGCGGGTAAGAAACGGAGATACCGGTTGTATTCAAATCGCTACGTTTGAGATACCTACGGAACAAATCATTCCGGCCATTGTCGATGCGACCATCTCAAATAACGTTCATTGTTCGCCTTTAGCACCAACAGGTGCTTATCAACTGAATTCGGTGTTGCTTATCAGTTTGCCTGAGTTGGATACGGCTGACCTTTTGGCAAACGATGATTCACTACGAATCTTTACAGATGTCGACCTTACCACATTAGCACCGGATGCAAACGATAATCCGGCTTCCAGGTACATCTGGGAAGGACTTCCGGCGGGTACGTATTTTGCTGCCGTTCTGAGAAACGACACCAAGTGCCTTTCCGAAGGAAGTCGATTTGAAATTTTGGATGATACGCGCTTACCTGCGATTAACATCAACCTGGTCCAGGCAGATTCGTCTTGTTCAGGCGGGGTAGCTACTGGCGAGTTAACAGCGCGTATTTTGGACGGTACTGTCGAAATTCCTGCTGCTTCGTTAGGGTTCTACAGGTTTGAGTGGTTTGTAGCTTCTGCTCCATCCACTCCACTGGTGGACAATGTAGGCATCTCTAATGGATCGGTTCCTGTAGGTGTGGATCAACCCACTATATCCGGTTTAGCTGCGGATGAGTATTTACTAAAAGTAACACTGGACTCTACCGGATGTACAAGCATGGAAACATTTGAGGTTCCGAGAGAATCTATTGTTGTTGAGATTGATAATGCGGTCCCAACAGCGATGACCAATTGCTCGACACCAGATGGAAGCGTAGAGATTACGTCCATGAGTAGAGGTAACCTTTCAGATTATACATTTGAATACTTTAATGTTGATCCTACGACAGTTCCTACCCCATCTCCAGTGGTAGTAGGTGACGAACAGGATTTACAAGGTCAGTCAGCGGGTACGTATTACGTAATTGGCACGCATACGGCAAGCAATTGTACAACTCCGGTTTTCCAGATCGATATACCGGATAACACCATACGTCCAAATGTATTCCTTGCTGAATTTGAAAACCAGACAAACTGTGATGAAGTCAACAATCCTAATGGAAGATTGACGATTAGTGTAGATGGTTCTACATCTCCATCAAAGTCAATCTATGAAATAAAATGGTACAGAGGTGGAACTGCAGATCCTTCACAACAAATTTCAGGTCAGGATTCCGCGACAGTAATAAACATTGCTGCTGGAGTTTACACTGTGGAAGTAATCATTAGGAGTACAGGATGCTCGACGACATTCAGTGAACAACTAATCAATGAAATCAATAATCCTTTCGCTGTATCTGTCTCTTCTTCCGGAAATACTGAATGTGACAATCCGAATGGATCGGTTTCTGCCTCGGTAATTAACCCGGGAAGACGGTTGGCATCAGACTTTTCCTATTTCTGGTTTATTGGAGATGTCTCCAGTCCGGATACAACATTCCATGATTTTAAAGGTTCGATTGTAAGCGGTCTTGAAGAAGGGGAGTACACGGTAGTGGTCATAGACAAGGTGGATAGTCTCTGCTTTTCTAATCCGCGGGTTGTCACAGTGCCGAATTTAAAAGAACCGATTCCTTATGAAAAGAGTGTCCAGCCGGTTACGGTGTGTGATCCGAGTAGGTCCAATGGAGCACTTTCCGTATCGCTTGACTCGACTGATCTCAGGGTGTCAAGGGGACAAATCCGTATTGAATGGTTTGATGCGCAAGACAGCTTGATTACAACCAATCCTATTCTTCCTGATACGTTGAAGGCAGATCAGTACAGACTTAAATTGACGGATGTAAGTACCGGGTGTTTTGAGGAAGAAATTATCTTCCTCATTAACGATGCGGATAATCCGGATGCTCCGACAGTAATCGTCACAGAAAACAGGACGAACTGTGCATCCCCTAATGCAAGTGCAACGGCGAGCGTAAACGGTTCAAGAAACAACCTTTTGTTTGAGTGGTTTGACGTTCGTGACCCGGATACTCCTTATGCGATAGGTTCTGAGGTCTTCAACCTTGACTCTACGACTTATTTGGTGGTGGCGACGGACACGGTTACGGGATGTTCTTCCTTTAGTACTGCGGTAACTTTTGACTATGACGTTGTAGATATTGAGTTCGATATGGATGTGAGCGTTGCAACATGCGCCCGAACGCTGGATGGTGCTTTCAATCAATTTAATACCATTGTTAGGGTAGACATTGATCCGGAGACCAACCCGATTTTGACTGGTCCGGGAAGGGATGAATTCCAACTGGAGGCCACCAACTTCGAATGGAGAAATAGCAATGGAGAAATAGTGGGAACCAGTGATCAAATTGTAGACGTTCCACCGGGAGATTACTCAGTAACCTTTAATGCAAGAAACGGATGTACGTATTCTTCAGTATTTACGGTTACTACAGACATTGAAATTTACAATGGACTCTCTCCAAACGATGACGGCTTGAATGATTTCTTATTGATTGACTGTATTGACTTTTTTGCTAATAACAAAGTCCAGATTTTCAATAGAGACGGTTTGAAAGTATACGAGATGGATAACTATGATAATGTGCGAAACAGGTTTGAAGGGCTAAGTAACATCGGTAGAGGTGGACTTAACTTACCAACAGGAACGTATTTTGCCATTGTTCAACTTAACGACGGAAGACCTCCTATACAGTTTTATTTAGAACTCGTAAGATGATGAAGAGATAAAAAGAAACTAAAGGGGTAGTCGTTGTACCCAAACAGACTACCCCATTTATACCTACCTCACCACATACAATTCAAATATTTTATTGACAGAACCAGCTAAGGATTCTGGTACTCAGATTGAAAGATCAAGTATGCATGTTAACCCATAATATGTGAAAATATCCGACGATATCCGTCGGGTAGATACTTATGAACAATTAAAAACTAGAACCAAAACAAATAATTATAATAATCATGATAAGAAGTTTACCAGACAGAATACATGATAAGAGAAGACTGCTCATGAAGTTGTTCTTTTTCTTATTAGTAGCGTCAAGTTCGCTTAGTATTTATGCGCAAACTACGTTATCCGGTACGGTGGTAAGTTCAGATAATAATGAACCATTGCCTGGGGTGACTATTTCCATTCTTGGAACCACAAAAGGGACAATTACGGATTTTGATGGGAAGTACACGTTACAAGTTTCGGAAGGCGAGACCTTAGAGTACCGGTTCATTGGCTTCATTAGTCAGTCAATAGTAGTAGACGGAAGGACGGTTATTGACGTTTCTTTGGAAGAAAACGTCAGGGCATTGGATGAAGTTTTGGTTATCGGTTACGGCCAGTCGCCCAAAAAAGAAGTAACAGGTGCCGTGGCAAGAGTAGATGCGGAGACGTTAGTGAAAAATGCAACACCCGATATTGCTACTGCACTACAGGGGCAAATCGCCGGAGTTAGCGTTCAAGCTTCATCAGGGGCTCCGGGTGCTCCTGCGAACATTCGCATCAGGGGAACGGGTTCTTCCACAGGATTTCAAGGTTCTTCAGATCCTTTGTACGTGATTGATGGCATTCCCTACCCGCAGGGTGTAAATCCTAACTTAAGCCCCAATGAGATCGAATCCATTGATGTATTAAAAGATGCAGCTTCGGCCGCAATTTATGGAGTCAAAGGAGCAAGTGGGGTGATCTTGATTACGACAAAGCAAGGAGAAAAAGGAGTATTTCAAATTTCCCTGGATAGCTGGGCAGGGGTACAAAGCATCACATCCGGTACGCCACTTTTGAACGCAGAAGGCCAATTGTACCGAGATTTCGTCAACGTATTTAACAGAACTCCCGGACTCACCTGGGAAACAACGTTTACCAGGTTTGAGAATAACAGGTTTGACCTAACCAACAATTCCGAGGTACTCAGTTTGATTGAAAATGACAACGCACCGATTACGAATCATTCCGTGACGGTTTCCGGTGGAGAAAAGAATTTAACTTATAACATCAGCGGGTCATATTTCTATCAAGATGGCTCCATTGTTAACTCGGACTATCAACGGTTTAACCTTAGAAGCAATACCACATTCAAAAAAAATAAATGGACGGTTCATTCCGGTATAGGGTTGAGAAGAGAGGACAGAACGTATGCTCCCTTCCAATTTCTTTTAGATGGTATCCGCTACAATCCGCTTCAGGCACCAATCGACCCGAACGCTTCTACCATAGAAAATCCCGGATCGAATGAAGATGAAGAGGTTGCAACAGGAGGTTTAGTCGCCAAACTCAAACGAGATGATACAAGCGATGAGAATCACTTGAATGGATACTTGCAAGTCGAAAATGAAATTACGGATGGCCTTAAAGTAAGTACACGTTTAGGTGCTTCGACGACGGATTTTATTCAAAGAACCATCTTCCCACTTTTTCAACGATTTGATCAGGAGACAGGCGAGTTGCTCCCTCAAACGTCAGAAACAAGGTCCAGGGTTCAAAATCTAAGTCGTACACAAACTACCTGGGCGTGGGAAAACATTGTCAATTATTCAAAGGAATTTGGAGAACATCAACTAGACGTAACAGGTGTTTTTTCAGCTGATAATGTTACATACAATCAATTCTTAGCACAAAAATTTGATTTGGCAAGTAATGAAGTAACCGTGCTCAATGCTGCCACTGAAGCGTCTGCTTTGGTAAATTCATTTAGCGATGATCCTTTCAACAGGAATAGAGTAACAAATACAATCGGGATATTGGGTAGAGCCAAATATACCTTCAGAGATGGTAAATACGTTGTCAGTGCAGCAGTAAGAAGAGACGGGTCGTCTCGCTTTGTGCCGCAGACGAGGTGGTTGACGTCTCCTTCCATTTCCATGGCCTGGAACGTGGCAGATGAAGGCTTTTTCAATCCGCTTTTGAACGTCTTTTCATCGTTTAAGATCAGAGGTGGATGGGGTAGAATTGGCAACCAGTCCATTCCTGATTACGGTTTTCAAGCGACCATTTCAACAGGGGTTGACAATCCTTTCGGAACCGGTACATCAGAAGTCCTTGGTGTCGGCCTGACCCAGCAGGGATTTGCCAATCCTTTTGTACAGTGGGAAACGAAGACAGAAATTAATGTTGGCGCAGATGTTGGTTTTTTCGGAGACAAGTTGTTGTTAGAAGCCAATGTTTATCAGGATGACCGCACGGATTTATTGGCCTTTTTGACGCCTCCTGCTTCTTCAGGATCAGAAGAGCGAATCACCAGAAACATTGGTGATTTGACAAATAAGGGAATTGAGCTTACAGCAAGTTATCGCAGGGCAGGAACCTTTAACTGGACGATTTCTGCAAACTTCACGAAAAACATCAATGAAGTGACCTCGTTGCCAAGTGATGCAGGTACCATTTCGTTTTTTGATGACACACGGGTCGTACAACAAGTGCCCGGAGAGCAAGATGTAGTTGGCCTACAAGAAGGGCATCCGGCATTTTCTTACTTCCTGTATCAGAACCTGGGCGTAATCAAAGATAGCGCGACCCTTCAGGCTTATCAGGACTCGCATGATGTGGCAAGAGACGCCAGACTCGGTGACCTGATGTATGCAGACGTGAACGGTGATGGGATACTTGATGCCAGAGACCGGGTAGCCAGTGGAAACGTAGCCCCGGATTTTGAAGTAGGCTTTAATGTGGATTTGTCCTATAAAGGATTTGATTTTTCCATGCAGTGGTTTGGTGCTTTTGGCGTAGAGGTAATCAATGGTAGCAGGGCGTATGCTTACAAGTTAGGAAGGCATGAAGAGTTATTGTATGCGTGGACTCCTGTTAATCCTACTTCCAACATTCCGGCAGATAGGGGTCGGGACCATCCGAATTATTGGGGATTTAGTGATTATTGGGTTGAGGATGCTTCCTATGTGAGGTTAAGAAATGTTACCCTGGGTTATTCTTTACCCGGAAAACTTACCGATCGAATCGGGTTCTCACGTTTTAGGGTTTATATCGCATCGCAAAACCTGATCACGCTCACCGGATACACCGGATATGATCCGGAGGTCGGAAACAACGGAAGTACGACAGGAGGACTGGATCGAGGCACCTATCCGGTATCCAAAAGCTACAGAGGAGGTATCCAGTTATTCTTTTAAAGATCCATATCAACAAAAAAGATGAAGAAATTAAATTTAAAATGGACTAAAATGCTATGCTTTGGATTGATAGCATTTACCTGGTCATGCCAGGATTTTTTAGATGAAGTTAATCCAAATGAAATATCAACGGAGAATTTTTGGCAGAATGTAGCTGATCTGGAAGCTGGTGTAAATGCAGTCTATGCATCGTTTCGGGATCCGGACCTACTCAACCTTCCAATTGAGTATCATCGCAGTGACATGACGTTTCCCGGATTTGGGCGACCGAATCCAACAGAACCTGTGGCTTCTTATTTCTTTCATTTGTACTCTGCTGCTGATCCTGCTCCGCAAAGGAAATGGGCGGCCTTGTACAAAGGGATTTTCAGGGCCAATCAGGTCATCGAAGCATACGATCGGTAAGGTTCTGAGCGAGATTTCCGCGCCGATGCTGCGCGCTTTGGCAGCGTTATCGATGA
>JBCCXH010000016.1:0-25381 GCA_039192005.1 Bacteroidota bacterium | reverse complement strand
CTATCCCAGTCAGGTGGATATCAATGCGATCATCAGTGAAAACCTGGAACTCTTTGATGACCTGATCGAAAGGAAGCACATTGAGTTTGAAATAGACTTGGTAGGTGATAACCTGGGTTGGATTGACGAAAACCACTTACGAATAGGTGTAAGAAACCTCATACATAATGCCATCAAGTTTTCTGAATCGGATAGCAAAGTGCTCATCACTGTTCAGCCAGACGAAGATTCCATCTTAATTGAAATCAGTGACTCCGGAGCTGGTATGACACAGGAAATGATTGATTCCATTCGGAAAAAAGAAGTACAAAAATCAAAAGAAGGAACAGAGGGCGAGATGGGTACCGGGTTAGGGCTTAGCCTAAGTTTAGGATTATTGGAGAAAAACAGTTGCATCCTTTCAATCGAGAGCAAACTTGGTAAAGGAACCACCTTTCGGATCTGGGTCCCAAAGTTTACTTCTGAACTTTCATAAAAAGCTATGCTTCAGAGGCAAAGTGTTCCCGGAAGTTTGAGACAAAGTCTGAAATGTACTTTTTCGATAGGTCGGATTTTCTAATGACCAGATAATGTGTCCTTTTCAAACCATGTACTCCGATCTTCTTGAAACTCAATTCATTGGGCAGGTTGAAGGGGCGAAGTGCCCACATAGGCAGACACATCAATCCCTGGTTGGCCCCTACCAACTCCAACGAAACTTCCGTCATGGGCATGGCAGAAATTTTAATCGGTATCGATTGATTTGGTTTTAAGAATTTTTCATAAATCGTTACCGTCTCAAGAGGAAATGAATGGATGATCAAATGCTGGTTTAAAAAATCACCCGCTTCCAGGTAGTCCTTTTGGTTAAGTTCGTTTTCCTGATGGATAATGGCAAAAATCTCATCTTCGCTAATCTCCACATACGTTAAGTTTTCATGCTCCTGTTTAGAGGTTACGATCGCAATGTCAATGTCATTAGAAAGTAGCTTTGGAATGGGATGGTGGGTTGCTTCCAGGATCAGATCCACAATGATCTCCGGGTAGAGCGCGCCCATTTTTTGTAGAAACCCGGAGATACCCTGATAGAAAGAGTAGCATTCCATACTTAACCGTATGTTCCCTTTTGCTCCGTCAAGGATGTGTTTAATCTTATCAAACCCTGACTCGATCCTTGACAAAATGTCATTTGCCAGGCGATACAACTCCTGCCCTTCCTCCGTGAGTTCCCATCGATTTCTTGCCCTAAGAAATACTTTAAATCCCAGCCTCTCTTCCAGATCTCTAAGTTGATGACTTAGCGCAGATTGTGTAAGAAATAATTTTTGGGAGGAGTTAGCGATGTTCCCTTCATCTGCAATCGTCTTGATCAGTCGAAAGTATTTTATTTCCATCTATTGATATCCGATTAAAATTTAGAAGATCAATTTTTATGTCCTTAAAGCATCCGAGAACCGATTTTTCTTCAAAACTCCAAACTACCCCCACCCTAAAGGGAGTTGATGAAATAGCCCCTTTAGGGAATTAAAGGGTGTTTTTGAGCTTTTCGCACAGTCTCGAAAAATCTTTCTCAGATGTCATTAATTTCCATCCGTACATAGGTACAATAAATCCTGAGAAGTGAAGATGAAATTATTTCAACGAGTCCATCGATAGATTCAAGTTGATTTCTTGTGATTTCGAGAGTTAAATAGAGATTTTTAGGAAAACAAAAAATGATAACCTGTTACTTGAGATACACAATTGACCCGTACCGTCTAAAAGAGTTCGAAAACTACGCTAAAAGGTGGATTCCTCTGGTCAATAAATTTGGTGGAACCCATCATGGCTATTTTTTACCCAGCGAAGGGGCGAACAACATCGCCCTGGCATTGTTCAGTTTTCCATCTCTTGCAGCCTACGAAACGTACCGTAGAGATAGTGAGCAGGACCCGGACTGTCAGCAAGCGTATGACTATGCGGTCCAAACAAAATGCATTGTAAGCTATGAGCGCTCCTTTATGCGACCTGTTTTTTCTGAAAAAATGGATGATTGAAATAAATTCAACTCAGCTGTTAAATTCCTCAATCAACACATGGGCCTATTGAATGCCGCTCGAAATAGCTTTGTTCGAAACACGATTGATATGACAAGACAAATTGAATTTTACAAAGAAAAATTACTTTTCGAAATGGACCCTTCAGACCTCTTTGCCGCGTTTGAAAACGGGGAAGAAGTGGTAGCAGTAGATACTCGTCAACCCTTTGGTTTTATCAACGAACACATCCCGGGAGCCATCAACCTGCCCCATGGAGAAATGTCTGAAGCAACAACGGCAACGTTGGATCGCAGCAAAACCTATGTGTGTTATTGTGATGGGATTGGCTGTAACGCGTCTACGAAAGGCGCTCTCAAATTGGCAAAGCTGGGCTTTCAGGTCAAAGAGTTGATCGGAGGAATTGAATGGTGGAAGTTTGACGGGTATGCAACGGCAGGGGAGAAATCAAGCGAAGGATCAGAGGTTCAGTGCGCATGCTAAATGACGTGGCCATTTCTTTTGTCGAAAGATGTGACCTGGGACAACTGGTAAAACTTTGTGAAAAGCACGCGGCTTACGAAAAATCAACGTACAGCCTGATAGGGAAGGAGAAAAGACTAGGTGATCACTTATTTGGTTCTGCTCCTTCCTTACAGTGCTTAGTGGCAAAGCGACAATCGACAGTGGTCGCATACGCCACGTTTATGAAACAGTTTTCTACTTGGGAAAGTGAACATTACCTATACCTGGACTGCTTATTTCTGGAGGAGTCTGTGCGAGGGCTTGGCTTGGGGGGGAAGATGATGAACGAAGTAGCAAAATACGCTGATGAGCAAAACTGTCTAACCATCCAATGGCAGACTCCAACGTTTAATCAGAAAGCGATTGCCTTCTACAAGAAACTTGGGGCCATTGAAAAACGGAAGGCCAGGTTTTTTTGGTGCATTGAATAACTCAAGTCTCAATTTCTTGATACTGCAAAAAGCGTAACTCTTTGGTTTCGCCCCCTCAATTCATACGCCCCTTTATCTTCCACATGGTACTTGTTGCTTAACGCTAGTTCACTTTTCAGTTCCTCTGAAATCAACAAGTTGGTTTCCAATTCATTGCAGAGCCCCTGGATGCGTGCCGTTGTATTAAGCACATCTCCCGTAAAAAGAATCTCTTTTTTTAACACTCCGACTTCACCTGTTGAAACTGGACCCCAGTGTAGGCCTGCTTTAAATTCAGGAATGACTCCAAACTGCTCCATGTAATACGATGACCTTGCTTCCAGTTTTTTCTTGATACGGAAGAAACATTTGATGCAATTGTTGTTTTTAAGCCCTGATGAATGTTTCCATGAGACGACGATTTCATCTCCGATGTACTGATAAATCTCTCCTGCGGTAGATACAATAGCATCCGTCATGTCTTCGTAGTAGCTGTTGAGTAAGCGGTAGTATTTTTCATGGCCCAGCTTTTCCGCAATGCTGGTAGAAGATCGCATATCCAGAAACATAAAAATACGTTCCTCTACAATGGATTTGGCATACTTCCCGGTGAAAAAACTAATGATCACATTGAGGCCAATGTGGTCCACCATTTCGGAGAAAAACAAGCTGATTCCAATGACGGCACTCAGATAGACGAGTATACTTACAAAAACAAAACTTTCTAAAAAAACCAATGCCAGTTGCCTGACCTCCGGATCGCTGAATGGTTTGGAAAGTAATGCGCTGTTAAGAATGAAAGATGTAACGATCAGGATAATGAAAATAATGATCAGATACAAGACCGTCTTCAGCACAAACTTGACCAGAAAAGGCCATTTTCTAAGTAGGTTTTTAAAGAGTGTCTCCTCTACCAGGCCTAAAACGATGCCTAAGAAACTTCCGGTCAGGTTAATGGTAATAAATGATGCTTTTGGACTATAAAAATTTCCTGTTGCCGGATAGGTGATCGCATCACCCAGGAGTCCCTTTTCTAACAGGAAATAAATAAGGCCCCCCAGTAACCAGATCACCCAATAGGGACTGATCTTTTGTATTAACCAATTATTCTTTGGAGAAAGCATAAACAAAATTAGTATGAATTAATAAGGTCGATAGGAGGATTAAACATTGACTTGACACTAGCCTTTCTTCACAAGCTGGACAAGTTTTTTTTGAAAGTAGACCTTCCAGTCCTCCACCAGGTTCGGAGCATGGATGGCCTTTTCCAGTAGGTTTGCATCTTCTTTTTTGATGGTATAGAGTTGAATCACTTCGTCGATGGTCAAACCATAGCCATCATTGCCAACTGGTGTGATGGAATCACCCGGCTCAATGATCCCTTCCGTCAAGACTTTGAAATAAAACCCATTCTTTCTGGCGTCCATAAAACGTTTGATCATGGAGTTGTCATTCATTTTAATGCCTAATTTGAAACAAGGCATCCGAGGTGTCGTGACGGAAAGAATCACAGAGCCAATTTTGTACTCATCTCCAACGCAGACGTTTTCTTCATTTAACCCCGTGATGGAAAGGTTTTCACCAAAAATACCGGGTTGGAAGTCTAGGTCGCTACGTTCCTTTTTCCAGAAATCATAATGCTCTCTGGGGTAGGCATAGACAGCTTTATCTACTCCTCCATGTACAGAAAGATCCGCTTGTTGATCACCAGCGATGTTCAACTTAGTGACCTTCACTTTTCCGGTAACCTCTTCCTTGAAAATCCCGGTGGGGACGGTTCTGCCATTGTGTGCTACTTCTCTTACTTTACCTGCGTAAATGGAAACTAACTTCATCGGTTAAAGATATGATTTTGCAAGCTACCTGAAACCTCATTAGATACTTATGTCAAACCCATGAAGAAGTAAAAGCCTGACTCCAACGTATAGCACAAGGGTTGCAGTCAGGAGACCAATACTTTTCAGGCCAAGTTTTTTAACTGAGAGAAAAGAACCCAATAGGCCACCCAATCCAACGGCAAGTATTAAAAGAAGCAGTCGTTCGCTACTTATGCTAAGGGAATTAGAAAAATACAGTCCAGCGATGCCAGCAAGGGAGTTAGAAAAAATGAAAACCGATGCCAAAGAGGCAATGACTCTTGGAGTCCTCCACTCCATCATGTTCAGGAAAGGAGAAAGAAAGATACCGCCACCTATACCACTAAACCCAGCAAGGAATCCAATTGCTCCCCCTATCGCAATTTTCTTGACTTGGCTAAATTTTCTAGGGTTGTAAGTTGATTGTAAGAACTTTGCAAAGAGCAAGACGCCTGAGATGATTAGGAGCGAGCCTAGCAAGAGGAAGAAAACTGTTTCTGAAAGTTTAAACTGTGCTCCTAAATATGCCATGGGAACACTTCCTATCAGAAAAGGCCAAAAAAGCTTCCAGCTAAAGGTCCGTTGTTTGATGAAAACAACGGTGCCAATGCTCACTACGGTAATGTTGAGAATCAACGCGGTGGTTCGTATTTCATGAAATTCGGTGAGGAATACACCAAGGATCGCCAAGTAACTGGAACCACCACCAAACCCAATGGATGAATAAAAAAGAGCGATCAAAAAGAAAAAGAAAGGAAGGAAGCTCTCTGATGTCACGAACGTGCGCTCAAAAAAGTAAACACTCAACCAAATCTCCTTTTTCAAGGGATGCTGGCCTTTTTAGATACACCAGCGCATTTCCGTTAGCCATCGAATGGATCATGGAAGAACCCTGGCCATCCAGTATGCTCACTTCTTTACCGGATAGATGAGCTTTTAAAAAGGAAGGACGATCGGATTTCATCTCAAATGAGTGTTGGAGTGGGATGAAAACGCGACGCAAACCTGTCCCATGACCTCCTGCCATTTTTTGCAGCAATGGAAGTACATACACGTAAAAGCAAGTCAACGAAGAAGCAGGGTTTCCGGGCAACCCAAACACACATTTGTTTTCTTTTCTACCGAAGAACAGCGGCTTACCCGGCTTTTGAAAAACTTTGTAGAATACCTCTTCCACTCCGTTTTCTTCTAACGCTTTTTTTACAAAATCATATTCGCCAACAGAGATGCCTCCTGACAAGAGTAAGACATCAGAGCTATCCAGGCAGTTTTTAATTCCTTGTAGGATGCTTGGGTAGTCGTCTTGAATTTGAATGTGTTCCTTACACGCAAACCCATAAGATTTTAAAGCACCGGAAATCGTCTCTCCATTCGATGCATAAATCTGCCCTTCTTTTAATTCGCTACCCGGTTTGACCAATTCATCACCGGTGGCAATGATCCTTACCGTTGGTTTTTCAAAGACATCGACATTGACCCGCCCAATCGAATTGAGTAACCCAATGGTCCCGGGAGAAATGGCGTGTCCTTTTTCAAAGACCAACTGACCTTTTGCTAATTCTTCACCTTTTCTTCTTATGTTCTTTCCTTCCGTAATTTCTTCTTCAAGTTCGAGAACCTGCCCGTTTACTTTTGTTTTTTCCTGCATGACGACCGCCGTGCAGTTGATTGGGGTTCTGCCTCCGGTAAAGATCCGCATCGCTTCACCAGGCTTCAGTTGATGCATGCCCGTGTCGCCGGCAGCTATTTCTCCAATGACCGTATAGCTTTTACCTACTCCGCAAACGGCATACCCATCCATTGCAGAGTTGTCAAACGAGGGGATGTCAAAAGGAGCGTAAATTTCCTGAGCAAGGTAGCTCCCCAGGCTATCGGAAACAGTAGATGTTATTGGGGCAGAAGTAAACTCCTGATCTTGAATGGTATGTAGTGCTTCTTCTATGGATATCATCAGCCTCCGATTGAGATCATGGATCGGTTTTGTTCATAGTGATCAGCCTCCATTTTTACATCCATTCCATCGCGGGAGTATTTTTTCTCCTTAATACTATTAAGAATAAGAGGTTTGATCGGTTGGTTTTTTCTATATGGACTAAGTAAATCTGTTTCAGCTCGGGCAAATAAACAGTTTTTCATTTTTCCATCCGCGGTTAGGCGTATCCGGTTGCAATCAGAGCAGAAAGGATTGGTGATCGTGCTTACGATACCAAACGTTCCACTATGGCCACTGACTCGAAAGTTGGATGAGGTACTATGCTTAAGACCTTCCAATACCTCATACGCTCCAAAGTGAGACTGAACTGTGTCAAGAATGACCCGCTCGCTTACCCCTTTACTCCAGTCCCATTTATTGCCTTTAAAAGGCATGAACTCAATAAACTTCACGTTGAGTTTTTGGTGCCTGGTCAACTCGATGAAATCGGCTATTTCGTTGTCATTGATGCCTTTGATGAGGACCACATTCAGCTTTATTTCCATTCCCTTTTCCAATGCTGCACGTATATTAGACATGATCCTGTCGTAATAATCGCGTTTGGTGATGAATGCAGCTTTGGCTTTATCAAGCGAATCAAGGCTGACGTTGATCCTGGTCAGCCCGATTTCTTCAAACAGGTCGAGGTACTTGTCAAGTAAGATGCCATTGGTGGTCAGCTTGATCGTTAAACCCAAGTCAGCCAGTCCTCTGGCTAAAAATTCGAAGTTCTTGCGCAAAAGAGGCTCTCCACCAGTTAAGCGGACCGTATCGACACCTAATTTTTGAAAGATGCTGGTGATGTCGATGATTTCTTCAAGCGTCATGATGCTTGGTTTTTCCATCAGTTCGATGCCCTCTTCAGGCATGCAGTAAAAGCACCTCAGATTGCACCGGTCGGTTAGTGAGATCCTAAGATACGTGTGCGGTCTCCCAAAACTATCGATGATTTTTGATCCCATTTAATCGTGTCGCTCTCCCTTTAAAACAGGAAAGATATGAAAGAGGTGCGGAAAAACAGCAGAAAGACCGTCCGTTACTCCCTGAATTGATCCGGAAAATGCCAGGACTACGCTCCCATTTTTTATTCCCGCTACTGAGCGAGACAGCATGGCGTAATGCATTCGTTCCTGACCATACCTTCGCATCTCTTCCTCTACGCCAGGTAACGTTGTGTCAAGAAGTGACCGTATCGTCTCAGAAGTGCGATCTTCGGGGGCTACTCCGACACCTCCGGTAAAGATCACTAGGTCCGAAGTAGACGCGTTGAGAAACCTGGTGATTTCTGAAGGTTCGTTCGGGATGATTTCATAAGCCGTCGTTAGTCCATACCCCTCCATCTTTGAGACAATCAATTTGCCTGTTTTATCTTCGTTTTCATCTCTGGAAACACGATCCGAGCAGACGACGACCTGCGCGGAAAGCCCCTCGGTATAGGTGGGATAAGAAGTCTTGCCCCCTTTCTTTTCCAAGAGTTTAATAGATTCAATTTCTACCTGTTTGTCCACAGGCTTGAGCATGTCGTATAGGGTTAAAGCCACCACACTGGCACCATGCATCGCTTCGACTTCTACCCCCGTCTTGTAGATCGTTTTGACGGTCATTTTTATCAAGATCGTCAGGCCTTCTATTTCGAATTCTACTCCTGTATATTCGATGGGTAGCGGATGACAGTCCGGTAATAATTCCGGTGTTTTTTTCACACCAAGCAGGCCTGCCGTTTTTGCCATCTCAAAGACGTTTCCCTTCGGGATTTGATTGCTTTGAATAAGGTGGATGGTCTGCTGGTCACCGACTTTTACAATGGCTTGAGCAGTAGCTATTCTTAAGGTGTTGGTTTTATGTGTAATGTCGACCATTTAACTACGATGGTGTGCTATTGATGCTGATTTTTCAAAATGGGTATGAATGTTTCCGGGCTAAAGACCGGGATCTTTGATTTGGCGTAATCCTTTGTGTTTCTGGTTACGATGGATTTAATTCCCTTCTGGCCAGAGGCAACGGAGTGCTGAATGGCATCTTCAAAGTCTTTGAAATCACTGGTGACAGCGTTGAGTACATCCGATTGGGTTACCTGGAGTATTTCTATCATTTCGGCTAACTCACCAATGACTACCCTTGCTTTTTTATCTCCAAGGTATTTTTTGACGATGTAGTGTACGTTAGTGATGCATATGGCAGAAGTACACAACTCAATTTCTTTTTTTTCTGCCAGGTCGAAGATGATGGTTACGGCTTTTGAATGAGGTTGTCGGTCTATTAATAAATCAATGATGACATCAGAGTCAATGAAGGTTTTATTTTTCATGTTTATGGGACCGTTCCTCTTCCAAAACCTGTTGGTAATCGAAGTCAGCGTCGACTTTGATGATCCCTTTCAGTCGTTTGGTCTTGGGGGCTAACTCAGGCTCGGATGCGTTTTCTGTTTCAGTCAGGTACTTAAAATAGGAAGACACCATTTCTGAAAGGCTTCGACCTTTCGCAGAGGCATATTTTTTTGCCTGATTGATGATCTCTTTTTCCAACGTCAATGTAAGCTTAGTAGTCATACGTGTTTGTTTTTCTCTAATTACACGTGTAATTTACTAAAAGGTTAGTGGAAGAGAAAAGATCAGGAACTAATTTTAGATGAAAAAAAGTTTTGGTGTGATATTGACTATTTGGTGTGATATTGACTATTTGTTCACGAATCGGTTTTCTGCAGCATATTGTCCCAGAGATTCAAATTTAGCGATTAGTTCATTGGTTTTTCACTAGCAAGATAAAGGTAGTCATTTACTAATCACCGACCACTTTATACCGATTTACCTTCCACTGATGGGTTTCATCTTCAAAAATCTCTTTCCCAAAAACAGGAACGTTGGCTTTGATTTCTTCAACTGCATAGTTACAGGCTTGAATGGCCTCTTTTCTATGGGCCGACGAAGTAAAGACGAAAAGACACAATTCTCCGGTTTTGACTTCTCCAAGGCTGTGGTAAATATGCATCGAAGTCAGGTCGAATCGCTCGAAGGTGGTTTCCCGAATCTCATGAAATACTTTTTCCGCCATGTCTTCATAGGCAGTGTACTCAATTCCTTTGACGACTTTACCAGCTATTTTATCTGCTCTGACCTGTCCAAGGAAGATGTCATGCGCTCCAATGTGTGTTTCTGATTGGAGATTAGCTATGGATGCCGCTATTTTTTCGGGTGTAATGGGACCGTCTATAAAAACTTTTATTGGCATTTTTTCCTCTGTTTTCAATCTGTTAACTAGTATGAAATTTACAACTTCTTATTAGACTGGGTTAGGTTAAGATGGCTCTTTAAACTTAATGTAGAGCACATTGATGTTGATGATGGATTTAGACGGAATAAGAAAGTATTTGCTAGGAATGAGATAATATCGATCTTTTTCCTTATTGTCTTTATCTATACTCCTTCTGACCGGGTCTTTTAACTGGATGGATTCGAGTTTTCCTTCTGCATCTAAGTAATAATCGGAGTACCAACCTGAATAGATATACTGCTTTCCCCCGACATCGCACAAAATATTTACAGCCTTATTGCCAATCTCTTCGTAGCTGTCAGGAACATCTGGGAAGTCCAGGCACTCACCCGAAAAAATATAGTACCACTTGTTGGAAAACCGAAAAAACCGGTACCTCCTGTCCAGTTTAAAACGTCTGATTGCCGTTCTTATCAGGTACCCAAAAAGCAATCCAAAGCCTACAAGGATGATGTGATAAAAAAGAATCCCTCCCAAACTGTCTTCTACTATCGCGTATGTTTTTTTGATTTCTTCATATTTCAGACTGGTGCTCAACAAAGTGCCGACAACATCTAACTGAATGTCTTGGTTAAACAGATTTTCCGCTATTAGTATGCCGAAAAAATGGAGTAAGATGGACGGGATGGTGCTCCAAACGATTACTTCGAGAAACTTTCTTTTTGAGAGTTTAATTGAATAAGGAGAAGTGATGAACATGACCGTGTAAGAAATTCCCGGAGTTAATATCAGGAATAAAATAACGGTTGAAGATATGAGAGCCAATTATCCCAATTGACGGGCCAGTATGTCTTTACCATCAACGTGGATCGTGAAATAACCGTCTTGACCGGCTTTTCCTACGTTTTCAAGTACTTGAACCAGTACGTTTTGAGAAGTACGACTGTCTTGTGTTAATTGTCTGCCAATTTCACGGGATTTTTCAGCAACTTTTGATTCTTCTCTGCTCATAGTTTCACACTAAAATTCTGAATTACGGTACTAAAGTACTTCACCATAGTACTAAATTCTTCTACTAAAGTACTAAAGTCTTGTTTTAAAGTACGTCAATTGCCTCGATAAAGTTTGGTTAAGAGATTCATTTACCCTCCGGAAAAAGGCGGCAGGAGTGCCACTTCGTCACCATCTTTCAGTACTCCTTCAGTCGTCAACACCTGGTTAACGGCGATTTGAAAAGTGAGCCCCTTGATGTCTTTATATTTTTCTACGCAATACCCCTTGAAACTTTGTATTTCTGATCCTGTCGCTTTGAGGTCCAGGCTTTCTTCTGTGATTCCGGTCTTCTCTGCGATGACTCCAAAGTATTTTACAGTAATGGACATAGAAGGCTCAAGTTATACGCTTTCCTCAAAATTTCATACCTCTTACGTCAGATCTTAATGGTTTCAAATTGGCTGTTCTTCTTCTTATGAATGGGGCCCTGCTTGTTCTTCAAAAAAGATCCGGGTGTTTGGGTGAAAACAGCCTGAACTTCTGCCAGAATGGACAACCCGATCTCTGCGGGTGATTCAGCACCAATTTCTAACCCAACAGGAGCATGGATTTTGGAAGATTGTTCCTCGGAAAGAAAGACCCTTTCATCTCTCAGGTCATCCAGCATTCGGTGATATTTTTTGTAAGGCCCCAATATCCCGATATAAGGGATCACTGGCTGGTCGAGTAGCAATTTGAGTACGGACAGGTCGTATTGATAATTATGAGTCATCAGAACAAAAGCCATCCGGTCTGTAGGCTGGATGGAGTCAAAAAGGGATTCGGGGTGGGCAACCACGAGTTGACAGGAGCTGGCGAAACGATTGGTAGAAGCATGAGATGGACGCCCATCGGCGATGATGATGTTCCAACCCAGGATATCTGCCTGCTTAGCCAGTACCTGAGCGTCATTTCCGGCGCCGACCAATACCAGGGTAATAGGTGGTGAAAAATACTCAATGAAAAGAAAGTACTCACTGCCCTCTTCACCCTGATAGGACCTGAAAACGGAAGCCCGGTTTTTGAACACCAGATCAACGTCTTTTTTCACCTGATCAAAAACCTTTGCCTGGGGAAGAAGCCCAACAACCTCAGGCGTGTTCGTGTCAGTAAATAAAAGTTGGGTTCCGGGTTGTTTTGCTGATTTTTTGAGGTTGAAGAACGTAACCACAATGGCTTCATCGTCATTCTTGATTGCTTTCTTTAACAACTCAACCGGGTTATGCGCTTCTTCGTAGTCGATCGGTTCGAAGAGTACCTGTATGACACCGTTGCAACCTAACTGTGCGCCGATGACTGCATCTTCTTCATCGCTCGTATCATAGGTTACCAACTTGTTTTTAACTTGTGTAAGTGCATGAAGTGCTTTTCGTAACGCGTCTCCTTCCAGGCATCCACCACTGATCGCGCCGGTCATCTCACCATTTTCGTCCACCAGCATGCGAGCGCCGGCCCTACGATAAGAAGAACCTTCTACATGTACAACAGTGGCTAACACACAGGAACGCTTCTCTTTTCTTAGCGCTTCGTAGGTCTCAATGATGGACTGGATCTCTTTCATTTTATGGTAACCGGCCTTAACTCTTCCAAAGCACGAGTGACGATGCGAATGGCTTCATCAATTTCTTCTGTTGTATTAAACCTGCCGATCCCAAATCGGATGGTAGAAAGAGCCAGTTTGTTGGATACTCCCATGCTTTTCAGGACATGAGAAGGCTCCATCGTATTTGACAAACACGCAGATCCCTGGGATACGGCCAGGCCTTTCAAAGCTCGAATGAATGGGCTTCCTCCTTCAACAGAACTGAACGAGAGGTTGGTGACATGTGGTAGTCGGTGGGTAGGGTGGCCATTGACAACGACACCTTCCAGCTTTAGTAAGGATGATTCTAACCGATCTCTCAAATGAGTCAACTGTTCCGATTCGTTTTCTCTTTCCAGAAGACAAAGTTCGCATGCTTTGCCAAAGCCGACAATCCCAGGAACATTTAACGTACCCGGCCTGAGGTCCTTTTCCTGTCCTCCACCATGAAGGTAAGGAGCAATTTTTATCGTGGATTTTTTGCTAACGTAGAGGGCACCAGCGCCTTTTGGTCCGTACATTTTATGCGAAGAAAATACCGCCAGGTCTATCGGCAACTCATTGACATCAAATGGTACTTTTCCAACACTCTGCGTCGCATCCGTCATGAAAAGCGCACCCTTCTCCTTTACAAGATCAGCAATCTTTTGAAGTGGTTGAATGACTCCTGTTTCATTATTCGCGTGCATGATGCTCACCAGCAATGTTTGTGCTGTGATGCTGTTCGCTAACTCCTGAAGGTCGATGACGCCTGCTTCATCTACGCTCAAATAAGTCACACGACATCCCTGATTTTCCAAATAGGCACACGTATCTAAAACCGCCCGATGTTCCGTTTGACAAGTGATGATGTGGTTTTTATCCGTTTTATTGGCTTCATATACGCCTTTGAGTGCCAGATTGATTGCTTCGGTGGCGCCTGAAGTGAAGTAGATTGCGTTGGGCTTTGCACCGATCAGTTCTGCTGCTTGTTCTCTGGCGTGTGTAACGGCCTCTTCCGCATCCCAACCAAATGGGTGATGAATACTGGATGCATTTCCAAACTTTTCGGTAAAAAAGGGAAGCATCTCTTCCAACACGCGTGGGTCAACAGGTGTGGTCGCGTTGTTATCCAGGTAGATGAGCCTCGGCTTCACGTATGTTCAGTAGTCAGTAAGCTCACTGGATCACCTGGATGAATGATGCCGCCAGCAACCACTTTCGCAGTGATCCCCCCATGACCTCTCATGGCGTTATAGCCTCCGGATCCAAGGTTCTCTTCCATTCGGGAGCAGGGGTGACAGTAGCCGGTTGCTTCCAGAACGACTTCACCAATGCGGAACTTCATATTTTTCAAGGAAAACAAATTAATGCCTTTAACCACCAGGTTTCGTCGGGTCAGGATGGGAGAGACCTCACTTTTACCAAGAATGCTTGCGACCGCTTGTAGATGCTCGAACTGTATGAGTGTCACCTGACGTTTACGGTTCTTTTTTGAAGAAAAATGGTCCCCTTCGAGTCCCCCTTCTGTGGTAACACGGACGGCATTTAAACTGACCAAGGGAGCTTTTCTTTCTGGTCTGATCCCGATCCAGGTTAGCTCGCCGGTCTGCGGAACGGCATCAATTAAAGAACGGATGGGTTGATCAATTTCTTGCATAGGACAAATCTATCAAACTTAATGTCCTCATTCATAGTGCAATAAAGCCGTTGAAATAATTATTAAAAAGTTCATGATCGAAAATCGTATTTGAGTTGAGACTTCTTTACTTTGATAGCCTGAATAAGTTAAATCTATTGATATGCCATCTTTTACAATTACCGTTAATGGAGAAAAACATCAATTAGATGTGGAACCGGATACGCCTGTTTTATGGGTATTACGGGATCATTTGAAATTGGTTGGGACAAAATTTGGTTGCGGCATTGCACAATGTGGCGCATGTACCATTCACGCCAATGGTAATGCGATCCGGTCCTGTTCCCTTCCTGTTTCCGCAGTAGGGGATTTGGAGTTGACCACCATCGAAGGCCTTTCGGAAACTGGTGATCACCCGGTCCAGAAAGCCTGGCTGGAACATGATGTGCCTCAATGTGGTTATTGTCAGGCTGGGCAAATGATGACTGCGGCGGCATTCCTTGAAAGAAACCCTGACCCCACTTCGGAAGAAATAGCCATTGCGATGAATGGAAACCTTTGTCGTTGCGGTACCTACACCAGAATCAACAAGGCCATCCAAACGGCAGCAAAAAACTCCTAACCAACCTATACCATGACACGAGTAAAAACAGAAATAAATCGAAGGTCTTTTTTAAAGGTTTCGGCGGCAGGAGGTGCCGGAATGATGATCGGGTTTAGTTGGTTAGCCGCATGCTCTCCCGGGAAAGTAGCAGAACAACTTACCATTCCGGAAGAATGGTTTGACATCAATGCGTTTATCAAAATAGGAGAAAACGGAGTAGTAACAATATTCTCTCCCAACCCGGAAATTGGGCAAAACGTAAAAACCTCGATGCCGCTCATTGTAGCGGAGGAGTTGGATGTAGATTGGGAAAACGTGATCGTAGAGCAAGCGGGACTAGATACGGGAAAGTATACCCGCCAACGTGCCGGAGGAAGTCAGTCCATACGTCAAAGCTGGCAAATCTTGAGGATGGCTGGTGCGACGGCTCGTCGGATGTTGATGGAAGCCGCAGCGAAGAGGTGGCAGGTAGCAGTAAGTGACCTGATAACGGATAAAGGTCAAATTAAAAATAAGCTAAATGACGAGGTAATCAGTTATGGCGAGGTGGCCCTGGAGGCAGCTTCGGTAGCGGTACCTGAGGAAGTAGAATTAAAAGACCCGAAGGATTTTAAATTGATTGGCGGACGGATTAAAAATGTCGATGGCCAAAAAATCGTAACGGGAAGACCTCTTTTTGGATTGGATTACGAGCGGGAAGGGATGCAGATCGCCATGGTGGTACACCCACCGGCGTTTGGGATGAAGCTGGCGTCTTTTGAGACTGATGCAATCAAGACCATGCCTGGGATCAATGATGTCTTCACCATTGATGCGACACCAAAGGAAAAGCATTGGTCCATGGTCAACGCATTTCCTGAATTGGTGGTCATTACAGGGCAATCGACGTGGCAGGTGATGAAGGCAAAAAAAGCATTGCAAGTCAAGTGGCAGAACGAAACTCCTTTGGAGAGTAGCCAGGATCATGAAGAGCTATTGATTGATGCGCTGGAGAATAAAAAAGGAAACGTTCGTCGGCAAGATGGCGATCCGGACCAAGTTGCAATGACAGCTGACAGGGTAATTGAAAAAACATACAGCGCTCCTTTTTTGGCCCATAACACGTTGGAGCCGATGAATTTCTTCGCTCACGTTACCGAAGAAAAGGCAGAACTTGTCGGGCCGATCCAAACACCAGATGCGCTACAGGAAGCGGCGGCGGCGTTGCTCGAACTACCCATAGAAAAAGTGACGGTTGACATGACGCGCATGGGTGGAGGTTTTGGAAGAAGGCTCTATGGCAATTTCGGACTGGAAGCTGCGCTGATTTCAAAAAAGATCAATGCGCCCGTAAAAATGATTTATACCCGGGAAGACGACATGACACAAGGGACGTACCGCCCTGCGTACCGGGTCACCTACCGTGCCTCTTTGGATCAGGATAAAAAGTTGGTTGGGTTTCAGGTAAAAGGAGCAGGGATCCCCAGTAGTCCGGTATTTCCCAATAGATTTCCAGCAGGTACGGTAGCAGACTACAAAGCGGAAACGGTCAACCTAAAAACAAACGTGTCTACCGGGGCATGGAGAGCTCCAAGGTCCAACTTCATTGCCGGGGCAGAGCAGTCTTTCCTTGACGAGGTGGCTGAAGCAGCAGGTAAAGATCCAATCGAGTTCCGGTTGGAGTTGTTTGAACGTGCGATTAGTAATCCGGTAGGTGAAAATAATCGCTATGATCCCGAGCGATATGGCGGCGTCTTGAAATTGATCAAAGAAAAGGCCGGTTGGGGAAAAGAAAAGCCGGGAGTACACCGGGGAGTGTCCGCGTATTTTTGTCACAATTCATACGTCGCTCAAGTGGTAGATGTAGCAAAAGAAGAAGATGAATTAACGATCAAAAAAGTGTGGTGTGCGGTGGATTGCGGCATTGTGGTGAATAAAGAGGGGGCCATCAACCAGATAGAAGGAGGGATTATTGACGGGATCGGGCATGCCATGTACAGCAGGATGACGTTTGATAAAGGCGTGCCGCTGCAAAGCAATTTTGACAAGTACAAGCTCATTCGCCATACGGAGGCTCCTTTGGAAATCGCGGTGTTCTTTGTTGAAAACGGAATCGACCCGACCGGGCTTGGAGAGCCGTCACTTCCTCCGGTTTCGGCTGCGGTGGCCAATGCCATGTATCAGGCAACAGGAAAGCGTTGGTACCACCAGCCCTTTACCATTGCCAATCAGGAAGAGATTGTGCTGGGATGATTTAGATTGACGATTGATTCGATTTGTAGATTTTTCGATTTTCCTGCTTTTACGAGGACGGCACAACCGAAGAAACCTCAGACCTCCTGACCCGCCCACTTTAAGGGGCTAAAAAAGAGCATGCTTCGTAGAGTGATCCTGTCGCAAATAGGACGCTCAGATATTCAAAAACGTAGCTTAAAGCCATGAAATGAACATTTACGTAAAGATTACGGTGTGTTTGCTGGATTCTGCGACAGAAGAATTTACGACAGTTCAGGAGGTCTTAAATAAGAAGTTGTATTCTCAGGGCAATCGCATTTAGAATCCAGCCGTTCCACGCGGCTTTTAAAAAGAAGCCATTTGAATTCAGGCAAGCTTTCATTAGCTAGGGTCTCTTTTACAAGAGTACCCTATACATGATTGTGCTATGTTAATTTCTTCCGGCGATTACTCCGCCATCTGTATCCCAAATTGCTCCTGTTACCCACGATGCGCGATCAGAAAGTAAAAAGACGATGCTATTGGCAACATCCTCTGGTGTCCCATTTCTTCCGATGGGATGAAAATTATTGAAACCCTCCAACGCCGTTTCAGCTTCTTCTTTTCCACCAAATACACCATGATAAACGGGGGTATTTACTACCGCGGGTGATACCGCATTGACCCGAATGTTGTCATCGGCCAGTTCCATGGCTAAATGTTGCGTAAGCGAATGCAGTCCTGCCTTTTGCATGGAATACGCAGAGGATGGAGTCGCCTTTACGGCTTGCTTGGCCCACATAGACCCTACGTTTACGATCGCACCACCATTGTTGGCTTTCATTTTCTTTGCTACTGCCTGAGTCAGAAAGAAAAACCCTCTGTTGAGGTTTAAATACGCATCATAATCCGCCAACGTATGATCATAAAAAGGCTTTGGAGCAAAAATGCCAGAGGCATTAACCAAATAATTGATCTGACTTAAGTCATTCAGGTTATTCATTAAATCATCGAGCTGACCTTCATCCGTGATGTCAACTTTGTGTTTAACCAAATGCTCATGATCAGGTGCTTTATTGATGTTTCTTCCTACGATGTGTACGGTTACATCATTTGCAAGTAGTTGCTCGGTTGTTGCCCAACCAATGCCGCTGGTTCCTCCGACAACAACAGCAACTTTATTTTTCATGTTTTCCATATGATTTTATGTTTCCCTCAAAAATAGACAGACTTGTCTGTCTATGCAACGGGAAATTTTTTTAGAAAATTTTAGCGCACAATTCCTTCGCTTCCTCAATCGGCCATTCAGATTGATGCAGGTGACTTTCTGTTACCGCTCCTTCGTACAACAGGTATATTTTCCGGGCCAATGAATCGGATTTAGTAGGGGCATGTGTCGTATTAATGACTATAAGATCTTTCAGGAATTGTATGAATTCGTTCTTCTGTTTTTGTATCTCATTTCGAACTCTTTCATTTTCTTTAGGGATCTCAGATACCGTCTTGATGCACCAGCAACCATTAAAATCCTTCTCCTCAAAAAACAGCTTCAAAAAATCGAAAACTGCTAACAGTTGAGTTTTCCCCTTTGGCTGAGCATCACAAAAGGTTTTGATATCACTCAAAAAAGTTGAGTTTTTGAACTGTAGGTAAGAGAGGCAGATATCTTCCTTTGACCTGAAATGACTGTACAAGGTGGCTTTCGCTATCCCGGCTTGGGCAATGATCTCATTGATTCCGGTAGCGTTATATCCATTTCGGTAGAACAGTGATGAAGCTGTTTCTATGATGTTTTGTTTTACTTGTGAATGTTTCAACGAGTTAACTTACTTCTTTCCTAATAAAGAACAAACCTACTCTTTTAAATAGTTTACCAACTCTGGCATTTTATGCTATCACTCTGGAAAATCTTGTTTTTTCAGCAAGTTTTCAGATTTAAGTTCTTCCTACACTTTTTTTTGTTTGCAGCCTGACTGCGTCAGGAATAAGAAGGGTGATTCAACATCACCTGTTCCTGTTGTCTTCTTTGATTGAATGTTACCTCCTTTTTTGCAGGTTTCAACCTATAAGATGCAGGCTTCAGTCAGAAGCTTTTTATAAGCACTGCTACTCTTTTTCATTTTGAGGAAAACTCAACAAATGAAATGAAAAGAGTACTAACATTCATAACACTTACCACCCTTTTACTAAGTGCATTCGCCCAGGAGCGAGTGAGGGTAAGCGGATACGTCAAAGATGGTGATACAGGTGAAGACCTCATCGGCGCCACCGTTTTAGTGAGGCCATTACAAATAGGGAACGTCTCCAATGTCTACGGGTTTTATTCCATTTCCGTACCAAAAGGTGAGTATACCCTGGAGATTAGTTATGTAGGGTTCGAGACCATGGAGCGGTCCGTTTCGATCGCTGAGGATCAGGTCATTAACATTGACTTAAAACCTGAAAGGGAAGTTTTAGAGGAGGTGGTCATTACATCAGAGGCGCAAAACAAGAATGTCTCATTAAATGAGATGAGTACGTTAAAGCTGGCGACTCAGACCGTAAAGAAGATACCGGCGGTTTTGGGCGAACCAGACATCATTCGGTCCATCCAGTTGTTGCCAGGGATCACTTCCGTTGGCGACGGCTCTTCCGGCTTTAATGTACGCGGAGGCTCTGCAGACCAAAACCTCATCCTGTTGGATGAAGGAGTCATCTTTAATTCAGCGCATCTTTTTGGGCTTTATTCGGCCATCAACCCGGATGCGGTGAAAGATGTCAAAATTTACAAAGGAGGCATCCCATCGCGGTACGGAGGGCGGTTGAGTTCGGTATTGGACGTTCGGCAAAAGGAAGGAAACCTTAAAGCGTTTAACGGTGAGGGTGGAATCAGTTTGATTTCTGCCAGGGCCTTGTACGAGGGTCCCATTGTGAAAGACCGCGGGTCGTTCATGATTGCCGGAAGGAGATCTTATGGAGATGCGTTGTTGCGATTGGCAGGGTCGGACAATACCGCTTACTTCTACGATCTGAACTTGAAAACCAACTACAAAATAGACGAGAATAATCGCGTTTTCTTAAGTGGGTATTTTGGGAGAGATAAGTTGGACCTGGGGGGCATTTTTAGCAACGGATGGGGAAATGCGACGGGGACGCTCAGGTGGAATACGACACTTAATAACCGCCTTTTTGCCAACATATCTGCCATTTACAGCAATTACGATTATTCCATTGACAACCTGGCTACGGGTACGGAGAGCAGGATCACCTCCAATGTGATCAACTACAACCTGAAGGCTGACCTTACTTATTACCTGCAAGGTGAGAACAGCCTGGAGTTTGGGTTGGACCAAAAGTGGTACGTATTCAAACCCGGAAATATTGAGCCCATCGAAGGGTCCAATATATCTCCCGTAGCGATCGATGAAAAGTTTGCCATCGAGCAGGGCGCGTACCTAAGCTATCATGGCGAGAAAGGAAAATTTTTGTACGACGTTGGCACCCGCTTTTCACGATTTGTGAGAACCGGAGAACAAGAGCTACCCGTTTACGAAAACAATCAGTCGGTCGTTTATAACGGGAACCTGGATCGCTACGAAGAGGGAGAGGTGATCGGCACCACCAACTACAGAAGGGGCGATAAGATCGCATCATACAACAACCTGGAGCCAAGGGTCGGTTTGACTTACCGGCTGTCCAATGATGCGTCGGTGAAAGCAAGTTATAATCGGATGTACCAATACCTGCACCTGATCTCCAACAGTACGGCACCCACTCCTTTGGACGTGTGGGCACCAAGTGGTCCGTTCATCGAACCACAAATGGCCGATCAGTATGCGGTGGGCTACTTCAAGAACTTTAAACAAAATGCCTTCGAAGCTTCTGTAGAACTTTACTACAAAGACATTCAGGACATGGTAGACTATGTAGACGGGGCGGATATCATCGCCAACAATCAAATTGAGACCCAATTGCTGAGCGGTGACGGGCGTTCATACGGAGCGGAGTTCTACCTGAAAAAGAATACGGGAAAGCTTACCGGTTGGATTAGTTATACCCTGTCTAGAAGTGAGCGACAAGTGCGTGGTCTGGCAGAGACCGATCCGGGCATCAATAATGGAGAGTGTTATGCAACGAATTTTAATAAAATTCACGACTTGTCCGTTACCGGCATTTATGAACTGAACGACCGGTGGAGCCTTTCAGGAAATTTCGTTCTGGCTTCAGGACTTCCCGGTACCTTCCCGGAGGGGCGTTACGAGTACAGCGGACTGGTCATTCCTCACTTTGGCGAACGTAATCAGGATCAGCTTCCTACCTACCACCGGTTGGACCTTTCTGCAACCATGAAACGGAAGCCTAAAAATGGAAAACCGCGAAACAGCGAATGGGTATTTGGTCTGTACAACGTGTACAACCGGCTCAATGCCAACAACATCTATTTCATAGAAAACGAAGAGAACCCGGGACAAACCCAGGCATTTAAAAGCACCCTTTTCGGGATCACTCCCAATGTTACCTACAACTTTAAATTCTAAAAAATGAAAACATACAAGTTATACATCAGTACCGTTATCATCGCACTTGGGTTATTCTCTTGTGATGTAGAGACCACCGTCGAACTTGGCGCCCCTGAACAAAAACTGGTGGTCGAGGGACGCATCGAATACAACGAAGCGGATCCTGTTTTGGAGCAAACCATTACCTTATCTGTATTGGGTGATTTCTTTGAAAATGCCACGACCCCAAGGGCAACAGGTGCGCAGGTATCGGTTACGGATGGAGATGGCAATCGGTTTGATTTCCTGGAAACTGGTGAAGGAGTGTATCAGAATACCTCTCTCGTTGGTGAGATCGGGCAGCGTTATACCTTGCAAATTGACTGGAACGGGGAGCAGTTTGAAGCAATAGAAACATTAACGGCGGTAGCACCGATAGACAGCATATATCAGGTCTTTGAAGAAGGAAATGTTTTTGAAGATGAGGGAATCAAAATTGCGATTGATTTTACCGACCCGTCAGGTACAGAGGATTTTTATTTTTGGGAAACCTACCTGGAAAATGAACTCCAGATTTTACCAGATCCAGGTAATAAAAACAACCTGATTGGCAGCGACGAATTTTTTGATGGAAACAAAATCGAAGGGTACTTTCCAAATGAAGAGGCCGTATTTGCAGTAGGTGCCAGCGTATCGGTCAAGCAACTTGGCGTTTCTGAGAACGCTTACAACTATTATTTTACCTTATATGATCAGGCGGGCAAGATTGGTGCCCTGATCGATACGCCTCCAATACCTGTCAGAGGAAATATTCGCAATTTGACCAACCCGGACAACTTTCCATTGGGGTATTTTTACGCTTCTCAGGTAGATGAGAAAGCATACGTGGTTGAATGAATGCGGTAAATGGCTAAATTGATCGATATGAAGAAGTTTCGGTTGCTAAGAGATAAGCGATACGTTCTGTTTTATTTATTGACTGCGACGATCATTGCGGTTCTTTTAGCAATCGAAGAACTTCTCGATGCGGATTATGAACGACTGTCCGATGTTTTCATTGAATTCATCACGGATATACCCTTGTTTTTTATCCTATGTTTTCTGATCAGTTCCATTTCCAGGCCGATTATCCGTTGGCTCAATAGTAAGTTTCCCTGGGAGACAAAAAGCTTTAAGCGACTGAGCTATGAGGTGTTGATTGTAGTAGTTCTTATGGGCTTTTTTACCACTGTTGCATCTATTGCTACGGATGTCACCTGGTTCAACTATATGGACGATACGGATGACCTATTGGACGATGACTCCAAGTTTGAAGTACTGACCATGCTGATGTTTTTCATTGGGATATCTTTTGTCTTCGCCTTTCAGGAGTATTTGAAGTTAAATGAAGACAAAAATCAGATTTCTTCGGTAGCGAAAGATCTTGAAAAACAGAACCTAAAGTCGCAATACGAGGCACTAAAGAATCAGGTAAACCCTCATTTCCTTTTCAATTCGCTGAATGTACTTTCCAGCCTTATTTACAAAGACATCCAACTGTCTGATCAGTTTATTCGGAAATTTTCTGAGGTTTTCAGGTACGTCTTGGAACTCAATCAACAGGAGCTGGTGACCTTGAAAGAAGAGCTCAAATTCATAGATTCTTACATTTTCCTTCAAAAGATCCGGCATGGAGACTGCCTCAGGATCTCTCAGAAAGTCCCGGCTACTCACCTCGGAAAGCACATTCCTCCCATGGCACTTCAGATCGTTACGGAAAATGCATTTAAACATAATGTCATTTCAGAAATGTCCCCTTTAGAAATTCATATTTATTCAGAAGGCGAAAACCTGATGGTAAAAAACACCTATGCAGCTAGAAAAAACGGCATTGAGTCGACGGGTCTGGGCCAGAAAAACCTGGTAGACAGGTACCAACTCATGGAATCAAAGCTGCCTGAATTTTACATTGAAGATCATTATTACGTAGCAGAATTACCCTTATTAACCCTGAATACAAATGGAAGTAGTGATCATTGAAGACGAAGAGCTGGCATCGGATAAGCTGGTCATGTTGTTGAGCCAAATAGATCGTGAGATCGAGGTAAAAAAAGTGTTGAAATCAGTAGAAGAATCCGTGAGGTGGCTCTCTGTCAACGACGCAGACTTGTTGTTTTTGGACATTAACCTGTCCGATGACCTGAGCTTTCATATTTTTAATGAAGTGCAAGTGGACATACCAGTGATCTTCACTACCGCATACGATGAATATGCGATCAAGGCATTTGAACAAAACAGTATCGCCTACCTGCTCAAACCCATTGATAAAGACGAGTTAAGAAAAAGCCTGGACAAGTACCGCCGGTTGCATCAATCAAAAGGGGCCGGTTTTGGTCAGTTATTGGCACAAATTCAGGGGCTTAAAAGTAAGGAGCCGAAGAGCAGGATTACCGTCAATTATGGAGGAAAGATGCGGTCCATTGCCGTGAAAGATATTGCTGTTTTTTACATTCAGGAACGGACGCTTTACCTTAAAACCTTTAGTAGTACCAAATACGTAGTCGATGATACCCTGGATAATCTATCGAATGAACTGAGTAAGAACTTTTTCCGTGTCAATCGAAAATTTCTCATCAACATTGATGCGATTGAAGAGGTCATCCCTTTTTCTTCGAGAAAGTTAAAAGTAGGGATGAACATTGACGTGCCGGAATTGGTATTGGTACCAACAGAGAAAATCACTGCTTTTAAAAACTGGTTCAATGGAGTGACCTAAGCCATGAGGAGTAAAGCGAGCTGTTGCAACGCCATGGTAATCATGTTATCAACGTAAACGTTCATTAAGCCGTCTTTTTCAGTTTATAAGTTGGAACCGCAAATGAAACATGCGTACCGGAGACCGATTCCTTTTCATCGGTTCGGTTTTTGATCGTGAATTGCGCTTTCTGGAGGTCTCCTTTGTAGAGATGGGAAAGGCGTTCTTTTGTAATGTCTATGGCTAAAGAACGATGGGTTTCATGTTCTTTCGCTTCTTTCTTTAATCCTGTTCCATTGTCTTCGATGGTAAATGAGATTTTGTCTTCTTTCATTCCAAAACCAATACGTACCAACCCTTTGTGAGACAGGTTGCTGAACCCGTGTTCAATTGTATTTTCAATGAAAGGCTGGGCAAACATGGGAGGGACTTTTTCCATTTCCGGTTCCATATCAGAGTCAATCACTATTTCATAATCAAATTGGTCTCCGAGACGTACTTTTTGGAGTTCCAGGTACAGTTCCAGCGTTTCGATCTCGCGCTCCATCGAGATGTATTCATCCCTGGAGTTTTCAAGGATCAAGCGAACCAGCCGGGCAAATTTGGCGATGTATGCGACACCCTCTTCGGCTTTGTTTTGGTAGATGAACTTTTGGATGGACATCAATGAGTTGAACAAAAAGTGTGGGTTCATTTGAGTACGAAGCAGTTTTTGCTCAAGAACCGTTCGTTCCTGTTTCGCTTTCAGGCGCTTGCGGTAGTTGAAAAACAGGATGAGCAGTATGGAAATAGCTAACAGCAACAATAGAACAATTCCAGCAAGAGCCATCCGGGAAAGCTCCTGGTCTTTTTTAGAAAGCTCCAGTTCCTGGATCCTGGCTTGTTGGCTTAAAGAAGTTATTTGTTGCTCTTTCTTTTCTGCATCATACTTTACTTGTAGCTCATTGATGGATTTTAAGTTTTCCTCGTTTAATACACTGTCTTTGTAAATCAAGTATAGGTCGAAATATTCATTGGCTTTTTGTGATTGATTTAATTGGACCAATGATTTAGTGCCGATGTGATAACCTCTTATTATTTCCAGCTTTTCTCCTGTTGCTAAGGAAGCTGTCAAAGCATCATTTGAATAAAACAGTGCGGAATCATACTGCTTTAGGTTAAAGAAAGTGATCG
>JBCCXH010000015.1:0-25427 GCA_039192005.1 Bacteroidota bacterium | reverse complement strand
TCATGACATCAGGAAAAGAATACCAATATCAGGAGTTCTTATAACCCACTAAAGAAAGAACTTTAGTTGTAGCTTTTACTTATGAAATCAGTTTAGGGCTTAATTAGGCAGTAATGCTCATTGAGGAATACAGCTTAAAAAGGTAGAAATGAGAAGGATTCTTACATATTTACGTTTTTGATAATTACCGAGCGAAAGGGTAGGAAATACCTTATTTTTACGTTAAAAGACGGCTTTTTACACCATACTTTACACCAAAAAAAAGGCTTGTAATATCTGGAAAAAGAAAACCCCGATAAATCATTGATTTAAAGGGGTTTTAGCTAAGTGATCCACCCAGGACTCGAACCTGGAACCTACTGCTTAGAAGGCAGTTGCTCTATCCGGTTGAGCTAGTAGACCTCCGTTTGTTGAGAGTTGCTTGTGCAAATTCTCTTGCGGAGAGAGGGGGATTCGAACCCCCGGTACGGTTTCCCGCACGCATGTTTAGCAAACATGTGGTTTCAGCCACTCACCCACCTCTCCGTGGTATTAACTAAAAAATTCAAGAGCCCTTTTGGCTCCGTACCGTTTTTATTTTAAGGCTGAAACGGTTTCAGCCCTGCCTACCGTCAGGCAGGCACTCATCCAACTTCACGTAGCATTGTCTTAAAATTCATGAATCCTTTCAATTCAGAACCGTTTTACTTTTAATGCTGCAACGGTTTCAGCTCAACATATTTCAAGTGTTTTTACACCAGCTTTTTGTTGTCCTTCCGAAAAAGGAACGCAAATATAAAATTTACTCTGAAAAATTGGCAAGCTCCATTGAAATAAACTTTTGAAAATAATCAGATAGGCTGGGGGCTTTCATACGCTGAGGGTTAAATTGCTTGTATGTGCTGAAGAAAGACCTACACTATGTTCCTGTCTTTCCATTCTCAATTCGGAAAGCCCCTTTTTTAGCATCCATCTGGCACATCTTATCATCGCCCTAACCTTCACGTGGATTTAATCACTTAATCTCCCAACCGAATCAGCCCTTCGGTCACTTTTTCGCCGGGCTGAACGTTCGTTTCCATCAAAGTGTAGGTTCCATTTCGCTCATCGTAAGTAGAACGGTAACCCTCCATACTTTCAATGGCATCAATGATATCCGCCTCTGGGGACAGATCCATTTTGATTCGCATTCTGCGCTTGGCCTGTTCCACACTTCTTTTCGTTACGTTCATAATCACCCCAATCTCCTTATTACTCAGTTGCATTTTCATAAAAGCCAGAAGACGCGTGTCGTTTTTCGATAGTTTTGGATAGCGCATACGGACAAACCGAAAAAAATGTGGGTGAACCTGTTCAAAGTGAATTTTAAAGTTTTTCCAGTGATCCTTGAACGTCTTAATTTGATCAATGTGCTTTGTCAATTCTTTTGATGCCTCAGGATCAATCTCACCCAGCTTCTTTTTGAGTTTTTTCTCCAGTTCGGTCAGTTTTTCATTAATGTTGATCCATCGGATAGAGGCAGATGCCAGGTTTCTTGATTTTTCCTCCAGTTCTTCCTCCAGTTGCTGACGCAATTTTTTTTCAGCTTTCAGTTGATTTCCCTGTCGCTCTTTTTGAAATTCTGCCCATAGTTTTTTCTGGTTCAACGTGGAAAACTTCTTGGTGATGGCAAAAGAAAAAACAACAATTTCTGCAAGAATACCTATCATATTGGAAGTGATGCCTACTCGCTGGCTAAATACCTCAAAGTTGGCTAAGAGGTGAATGGCTCCGGTTATTCCCAAAAAAAGGTTGCCGATGACAAAAAACCTGAGTTCTATTCGTTGGTAGTAATTCAGGAAAGCCAGGATAAGTCCGGTCAGAAAAAGAAGGGGGACAGAAACCAGAAATACAAAGTAAGCCAGCTTAAATTGAGAAAAGAGAAGAAGTAGAAAAATGCCGGGATAGGTAAGTAACAAAGCACTCACAATGCGTTCCAATTTTGGATGGTACGTCTTTAAATCGATCAGTTTAAAGATAAAAGACAAATAAGCCAAAACCGTCAGAGATAAGATGAGGTACCTCAACGTACGTTCAAAGGAGAAAACACCAATCATCTCAAGCTCATAAGGCTGGGCGGTCAGGAAAAAAACCGAAAGAAACACCCCCAGGTTGAACAAGGCAAACAGCCAGTATTCCCTAAAATTACTGCTGATGGAAAGGCTGAAATGGTAGAGGGCAATGATCAGCACCCCACCCAAAAACGAGTAAAGTAGAAACCTGGGAATCCGGTAATCTTTTTCATAAGACGCTTGAGGGTAGAGAGAAATACACAAATCGTAATAGCTGGACGCAATGTGATGGCTCAAATCAGTAACCGATTGCAGATGCACTAAGTATACGCCCGATTCACCCGCGTTGAGGGAAAAGAATAGGTTGGCATCCCAGTCTTTGACAGGCTTATTTTTAAAAGGCACCAGGTATCCGGTGGAGGTCACCTTTTGCAATCGATCGTTATCATGAATCCGGTACAGGGTCACGTAATCGTAAAGTTTCCCATTCAAATAAAATCGGGAAGCTTCATCCGTCGCATTTCGAATGCGAAAATAGGCCCAGAGTCCAAGCTTCTGATCTTTGAAATTGGTTTGGTGTCGGTCAGTGAACACGTCCAGTTTGGACATCGCTGCCTCGGGACGGGACCATTTCGACTCACTGTAAGGCAGGAAAAGCATGGATGACTCCAGGCAGTAGGAGGTGGAAAGGTTAGATACGATGATTTCGGGAGCGGCGTGTTCTGGAATCGATGCATTTTTTAATGCATCACTCGCCTGAACGCCGGATAACCAGCAAAAAAACGCGACAGTAGAAAAGAGTTTCAATAAGTAGTTGACCAAAAAGTAAGTGAGTAAACAGTTAATCCTTTAACAAAGGTATCGGATGACCTTTCAAAACCACCTAATAGTCAGTAAAAGTAGGTTGGTACAAAGACTATACATTTCGCCCTACAAACGCCCTACACGTTTTGTAGGGCGTTTGTAACACGACAAAGTCATTTCAACGTGAGGTGTTTGATCTTTTGGAAAATGATTTTTACGGCCGATTGTAAAATACGACTTTTCGAAATTGATCAACTAGATACCATGAATATCATTAGCCAAAACGGTTTTTTTTCCTGTTTATTATTCCCTTTCAGATTTATCAGAGGGTTGCTCTTTGCTGAACAAAAAGGGGGACATAAGATTATAAATAACCTCTCCTTTAGTACAACGCTACGATTTGTTCAGCACTGGCTCTTCTACAAGCATGTGATGCGGGTGATGTGCCTTTTGATGGTCCTGTTTGCCTCTTATGAAGGAGCAGCTCAAAGATCTGAATTTGAAGGCGGACTGGATGTAGGTCATGACGGTGCCCATAGTCCCAGGGATTGGCAAAGAAGGGCATACGTACACGTAAACAAAGACGGTACCAATCGAGGGTCGGGCATCGCTATGCGAACACATACCCATACATGGAGCATGGTGAACAGGAAAAGTGAGTTCCTTGGTTTTTACTTTAACGGCTCGGAAAAAGCGAGTTTGAGCAATTCTGGTAAGCTGTCTTTACAAAATGGATTGGATGCAAGTTGGGTAACAAGCAGGGGAAATGTTACTGCGACCAATGATTTCCTGACGGGAAGAGACATTCAGGTCAATCCCAACCGAAAAATTGTGAAGAGAGGGGCTTCCAACGGGTTTTTAGCCTTTCAGGGGTTTAACAAGTACCATTTTGACGCGCCACTCCGCAACAACGGTAGCAATGCCCTCATCGTAGATGACCGGTTTGAAGTTCGTCTTTCCAACGTTAAGGCATTTGGCGCAGATGCATCGAACCTATTCTTCAACAAGATCATTTCGAATGACCTTCCAAATGGTAAAGTGATCGTAAAAGATGCCCAGGGACTGGAGTTGGAGTCAAACGCTAACGTGAAAATAGCGATCAACCCTTCAAATGGTATCCTTATAAAAGGGACTACGTCAATTGATGGAAATGTGAAAGTTTCCGACCTTTCGCTGATCGGAAATAAACTCAGTAGCGCAAACACCGGGACAGACAAGCGGTTGAAACTGGAAGACGATGACGGTATTTTGTTAAAGGCGAGTAATGGAGGCATTACGTTCAGCACCGGAACAGCAGTGACCATTTCCGACCGTTTGTTTGTAAATGGAGAGGTTCAATCTTCCAATAGTACGGGTATTGTTGTAAACGATCAACTATCCATAAAAACCGGCGACCTGACCGTGAGCACCAAAATCATTACCAAAGACCTGGACGTAGCCCCTAACAAGGTAAACTGGCCGGATTATGTTTTTGCAGAAGACTATGAGCTAAGGTCACTGGATGAGGTACAGGCCTACATACAAAAAGAAAAACACCTCCCGGAAATCCCTTCAGCACAAGAAGTTGCCCAAGAGGGGTACAACCTGCCTGAGATGAATGCATCGATTATAAAGAAGATTGAAGAGCTGACGCTATACGTGTTGGATCTCAAGCGTCAAAACGAAGCGCTTCAACAAGAAGTAAAGCGATTAAATGAACAGGTGTCCAACTAGTCATATCCCTCATTAATCACTTATAATCCCTCATATTTCTTATGAAAACCTTTTACGCAGTAATTATAAGCATGCTAGGCATGCTCATGGGTGCGATGGGCCAGTCACCAGGTGTGGTAGATGATCCTTTTCAGGATCTGGCCTCTGTAGTTGTTGACGAAAATAAAGCCTTCCTCATCAATTTCCAGTACGACTACCTGTTAGAAAACGACAGCCTGATCGTAGCATCAACAGGCACCTCGCGCATAGATACTCCCACGCGAAAACATGCCATCATTGGGCAAAGTACTCCCTGGCAAAACACGGATGAACTGTACTTCTTTTCAGACGTCATTATTTTTGACACCGTAGGTACGCAGAAGGCCCCCAATCAATTTTTTGGAGTAGGTAGCTTCCATAAAGAACACGTTACCGGGTTCAGTGCTTCCAGCAAGGGCTATGCAGGAAAAGTCCAGTTGTCATGGGAAGGCTATCCGGATGCCGGTGGCTACGTGATCCTGAGAACAGCGCAAGGGGCGAATCTACCAAAACATGCGGTAGCCAAATACCACGTGAAAAGTGGGTTAATCACCACATTCAGTGACTATGACGTGGCCAAGGACCAAACGTACGACTACTATATTTTTGCCTATCGACTCAGCTCCGTAGACAACGGAGACGACCAGAAGCGAGCCGGTTTCGTGACTGCCGTGACCAAAACTACCGGGTCTTCCGACAACGTGGAGTTGCGTGCGTATCAGAGAGAAGACGTCGTAAGTTTCTACTGGAAATATGACAACAGCATCATGGAAACTACGGATTTTGAGTCTGTTAATGATCGGGTCAGCGGCAACGGGGCGTTGATCTATAACCGTGACGTAGCCATTGCGGATTACAACCGGGCGAATGCAAGGCTACAATTCGATGCGGTAGACCTATCCCTCAACCCCCGCGCCGTTAGCCAAATGGATGGGGTGTACGTTGAGGTACCCGCTCAGTCCTCCTATGCACCGTGGACGCTGGAGTTTTGGCTGTATACCGGCGAGTTGGGGCACAATCAGGTGAGCGTGCTGCACAACGACCGGGAAAACCTTTTCATCAACATAGAAAAAGACTCCCTTCACTACCACTTTGGCGGAAACAGCCGCAGACTACACCATGCGTTCAAATCCAACGAGTGGACCTACTTCGGTTTGTCGAGTGATGGCAGTGAGACCACGATTGTCATCAATGGCGAACGCATCGGTCAGGTCCCAACCTACCTTGCTCAACCTTCCACCTTTGGGGTCCAGACCATCCATCCGCAGTATCCCGTAAGCGGCAACATGCGCCTCGGGTTCGTCAGAAGTTGGAACATCAACCGGTCGGTGGGCCAGTTGGATCAGGACAAGTACGACGTCTACCTTCGAAGCGATGTGGCCAACCTGAAAAACCAATGGCTGATCGACAGGAACGCCACCGTCATCTCAGGACTCACAGGTAGGGGTACCTTGTACATCCAGAAGGCAAACTTTCAGGGAAGCCTTCCTTACCCCCTTATCGTAAAAGAATCTTACGTTTTTGACCGAACCAACATTACCAAACTCTTTAAATACCGAACCGGTGAGTCCCCCAACACCCGGTACAACCTTAACATTTACCAAAGAGGCTCCGGGACTTCTGTTTTCTCATCAGAAGATGCTCCCGATTCACCTCACGGAGACCCCGCCAATGTGCTGGAATTAGCGTACCTACCCAATGAACACCTGGGAGAGGTTGCTCTCAGCTACCTGACAGGCAGTACCTTTCCTACGTCCTATCAGGTATACCGAAAGAACGAGGAGGGAATGGTCGGGCTTGGTTCAGTCACCCCTAACCGGCTGGATGCCTCCGGCATTTACGACAGCGCACAACATAAGGACTACTTTAGCGAGGTCAACGTGCTTGCAACCAAAAATGCCTCTTTTGCACTCCATCTAAAGATCGATCAGCAAATCATTGATCAGGATCAGGTACTGGTAGACCTTGGAGCTATGCAACTGATCGCCAATCGGGACAGTCAGCTGGAATGGGTGGTGGGTAACGATACCATCTTTCTCTCCACCATCGTAGATCCCGTCTGGAAGGAACTACTCTTTTCACACCGGCTAACTACAACCGGAAAGCTGGAAATCAGTGCCTACCTGGACGGAGCATCCGTCGCTAAAAAAGAAGTCGCACCCTCCTCGTATCACCTTGACCAGTTTTCGATCCACGGAAACAAAACCCGACCTTTTGAAATCGGCTATGCAGCGTTTAAAGGTGACTCGACCTCGCTGAGGCAGGTCATTGAGCTATACAGTACCGTTCCCAATGTGGTAGATGGGTGGCAGCTCTTTTATCATCAACACGTGGAAGAAGAAGGCGGAGCCGCTACGTTATTTAAGACGTCCTATTTCAAAAACCGGCCGTTTGGGCTGGACGATTTTGTAGATAGAGAAGTTGCGAGAGGAGCCTCTTCCGTCAATTCGTTTCCTGACTTTCAGCTATTCAATGATCAGTTGATTTCCCTGCTGACATTTACAGACACATTTTTTGAAGGTAGTAGTGAATCGCTACAAGAGGGGGCTTCTTATACCTATGAAGTCCGCCCCGTATACGAAGGCACTTTCGGAGACCAGAAGTTTCATGCGACTAAAAACGTTACCATTCCGGCATTGGGTCTGACCGCAACGTTTGACCCTAAGCAACAGCATACCCTGCTGAACTGGGACATGAACGTACTGACCGCAAACGGCTACGATTCCGTATCCGTCTATCGCAACGACGAATTCCTGGCGCACCTCTATAAAAAAGGGGCATTCAAAGACTCGCTGATGGTCATGGGGCAGTCACACATCTATACCCTGAAGCTGATCAGGAATGGGCGGGTACACCTTGTAGATACCGTCATACAGCCCATACCAGCTGATGGGAGCGTAGCCGGCTACCTCATCTCTACCAACGGACACTTCATCGTTCCCCATACCAACTTCGAACTCACGGCTACCAGTGGGGCGTTTGATTATGACCTGTCTACCAATCAACACGGTTTTTTTGCTCGGTCCGGGCTATCCTATGGGTTATCGTCCACCTTTGTTCGTGAGCATGAAAGAAACGGCAGCATTGTCCTTTCCAAAGCCAACCCGGAGGCGACTCGTACCTTTATTGAACTGCAAAAAAACGATCCGCAAAGGCGGGTGTCCAACCTTATTAAACATGAAGAGATTACCTACCAAAAGGTCGGAGAAGCAGATTTCCTAACGTTTGACATCCCAATGGAAAACACTCCGGCAGACACATCCTATTACCTGAATGTTTACGTAAATGATCAATTGGTAGACGTACTCATTAACACCAATACATACAGCGATAGCGTGACAGTAGGAGGTAAAAATCAATACAGCTTTAAAGCGTACTACTTTAGTGAAGATGGGAAAGTCATCTTTGACCTGTACGATTATCCGGACTCCATCACCAATGTGTCCAACTTTACCATAACGAACCTTTCAGTGGCATTAAGCAACCCGTATTGGAAACCGATGATTTCCTGGGAGTATCCACCAAGCAAACGCATCAGTAGGTTTAACGTGTACCGCATCACCCCTGATGGGACAAAAGAATCGGTCACGACTACTTCTGTTGATATGGAAGCGACCAGTTATCAGGTAATGGATGACGAAGGAGTTCCCGGGTTGGCGTATACCTATGAGGTGGTTCCCTTCAACACGGAGGAGGTTCGCGACCTTTCCGTAATAAGCGCATCTGCCTTTACCTACCCCGATTGGAAAGTAAAAGCTCCGGTCTCGTTTTCCTTTACTGCTACCTCACAAAGCATCCTGCTCCAGTGTCCGGTCGATAGCCTGGATTACCGCCCGTTTGACGGGTTTATGGTGAAAAATGGAGGAAAGGTCATTGGTGTGATCCCAAAAGAAAACTACCAGTCATACGACGCAGGTACACGTACCCTGGAGTATCGCTACCCGTATGCTTTTTCTTTAGTGGACCAACTGCAGCCGGAGGTGAGCTTGTATAAAAGGAAAGCAGCCACACACGTCACGGAGTACCTGGCCACCAGTTCCCAACACAAAGACTACACCTACGCATTTAGTGGCGGACTTACCAAGGTGTGGTCCGGCCTGGACCCGGATGCAACAGAAAAGATGCAGGCGATCAATGTCTCGTGGGGTAAGCCGATGGTCTCTCCCCATCATTACAAAGCATATGTGTCTTACGGGAGCAACGTTGCCGGGGCTGAGCCTACGGCCATCCTTGACGGGTCGGCCACTAATTTTGCTTATGATGCCACTAAGCTCACTCAAAACCTGGCAGATCATATTAATGTGACCGTAGTTGCTTCCAATGAATCGGAGACAGTGAGTCAAGAGGTGGGACACATCAAATACACTTTTAAAGCCAACGCCGGGGATAACATGGGACTCCCTACTCATTTCACAGGTAGTACGACAAGTACCGGGCGGATCGCGCTTTCCTGGGGATACCCCACCAACGCGTTTCCCAACTTCCACATCTACCGGGACGGTCAGCGGATCACGCCGGCAGAAGGGCTTCCTACCTACGTCAGGAGCTACATTGACGAAGACCCCTCACTGAAACCAGGGCGGTACTACAGCTATCAGTTACAGGCGGTTTACACCAGTCCAAAAACGGGCATTTCATTGAGAACCCCGTATTACAATTCCGTTGGAAGGGTCAAATCAAGGATTCACCTTTTCGGTCAGGTGACAGACATCGCCGGGTCGCCCATTCCTTACGCGTCCATTCAGGCAGGTAATCAATGGGTACAGGCAGATAGTTTGGGTTATTATTCCATCAAAGACGCTACCGATTTTGCCTACAACCAGCAACTTACCATCAAAGCAGTAAATGCTTTTTTCGGCCGGACTGAGACGGTCGAAGTTTCAAAAACGATCATACCAACGAAAAACGGCAGTTACAGGCAAGATTTTCGGTTTGATTTTGAACGGAAAAGAGAGGATCGAAACCTGTGGTTGGCGAAAGCCATCCATCCGTCTTATTACTACGATCGCTTCCGGCATGAACTCATGCTGAGTTGGGCCGCTTCCAGTCACCGGTACACGTATTTTACCGTGTATAAATGGGAAAAGGAAGTAGCCAGAATCAATGCGGGTGCGCCATTGACGTTTGTAGATGAGGAGGTAGCACCTGGTAAGACCTACCACTACCGAATTCAGGCCGTATACCTTGATGAGGAAGGAAAAGAACAGGCTGAAGCACTCGAAGATATAGAAACGGTGCTGGCGGACGTTCCACCATTAGATCCTGTTCGCTTTCTGGAAGCCACGGTTTTGAAAGACGAAGGGCGCATTCGGTTTGACTGGGTGCATGACTATGGCAACGTAGACGGGTACCTGATTGAGCGGGTTGGTGTGCCACTTGCTACCATCGATACCCTCGGTTTTTATGACGAAACCGGGGTGCCGGAAGAAAGCTACACCTATCAGGTAAAGCCCTACATTAACAAAATGGGGACCAGCTTTTTCTCCAAAGTAGACTATCAGCTGGATGTGGAGTATCCGGGCATTGCCATCGTCACCGCTTTTGAAGCGACGCAAAGTACGCAAGGGTACGAGGTGGACCTGACTTGGGAGTACCCCGAAAATAAAGATAACATCCTGGGCGTCCAGATCGAGCGTGAAGAAGACATCATTGCTGAACTGGACCAGACGGCGACTTCCTACACGGACGACGTGGGCTATCCGAATACCCAGACCGTATATAAAATCTCTACGATTGGCAAAGATCCCAATGATGATGAGATTACCTACCTGTCAAAGCCGGTGCTGGATACCGTCTGGTACCCGACTATAAAGCATGTCGATGCACTGCTACTAGACAGGGCATCGAAAATAGATACGCTGGTGGTTGCCTGGGAGTACACCGGTTTGGGAATTGATGCCTTTGAGTTACACGTCAAAGATCTGGATAAGAACAAAACCTGGCCGGTGATTGAGGTGCCGGCAGAAGAAGGAAAGACAAGCTACGAATACAACATCGCTGGTCAACCCACCGGTACGTTACTGGAAGTAAGCGTTCAGGGTAGAAGAACGATTAATGACGCGGTTTACCGTTCGGAAAAAGCAACAAAACAGGAGCGGTTCCCGGATTTACCCGATACCCAACTTGCTAATCAATCCGTCAATGACCCTTATTACACCTTAACATGGGAGTACCCATCATTTAACATCAACAAGTTTAGAATGGTTGTTGACGGAGTGTATACTTACGACCTTTCACCGGGAGATCGTAATTTTATTTACCCATTAAAGATAGAAGATATACAGGCCGCCAGTACCAATTCATGGTCTACTCAGGAAATGACGCAGGATTGGAAAGTCATTGAGGTGATTAAAAATCCGGGGGTAGGGCAAAGCCCCAACTACAAAATTACCTTTTACGAGCGCAGGTTCAAAGAGTTGTCCGGGATCAACGTTACCAAGAACTTTGAGTTATTTGCGGAAATCGTTCGAGGTGGTGAAATAATATTGGAGCGATTGGATAGCAGGCAATTAACCCAAAGAGTAATTACAGATGAACGTAGTTTCAGAAGAGTGGATGCTACCTCAACCTATTGCAACGATGCATACACAAATTGTGCAGCTGAGAGCTGGGGCGCAGTGGTGATAGGCCGGGAAGGTGACTTTGAAATCTCCAGCTTTTCCTATGACTACTCCATCGGCGTATCCGCTGCGGATAACACAGCAAGTAATGAAGTGCGGATCAGCTGGGTGTCTCCGTTACAACCAAACCTGGAAGAGTGGAAGATTGTCAGGTCCTATTTCGATGGAACAGGTATTCATTCGGATACCCTGATGTCGCTGCCCTACCTTGAAACCAAAGAAGATTATCAGGTATTTGATTACATAGCCATCGAGGGGGTAACCTATATCTATGAGGTAATTGGCCATTATTCCAATTCGCCTGCCATGATGAAGATCCTTCCCGACCTGGGTTCCGTTCGGGGAAAAGCGTCAACGCTTGCTTTCGTAAGGTCCAAAGAAGGCGGGGTGCCGGTCAGCGGGATTCCATTTGCCCTAAAAGGAGAAACGCTGGGCGAATACGTCTATGTGAAAGACACATCGGACGAGCAAGGTAACATTGAACTTGTAGGCCTTCCTCAACGTACGGCAGACGGGGAGCGGATCGATTACACTTTTTCTTCGCTGCTTCCATCAGACTATTTCGATGGAGCGTCGTCTGTTGATTTTACGTTTGGCAACCCGAGTCAGGAAAAAGTGTTTAACCCGTTCCTTTACAACCGGACCCACTCCATTTCCGGAAGGGTGAAATACGCAAACTGTTCGGCTTGTGGAATTGACTCCATTTCCGTCCGTCTGGAGTCGTTCAAAGACGTAGCCCTGACCATTCCTGCAGGAGCACCACAGACACCGGTTCAGACCAATGGAAAAGGAGCGTTTTCCTTTTCGGTGCCTCCCAAAGGGTTGTTTTACTATAAATTGACCGTAGACTGGGACCGAAATGGAGAGTACGGGACCAAGCATGATTTTGGTGACTTGGAAACCACGTTTGCCAGCTACGACTTTGTGGACGGAGCCTATCAGCATGATTTTATCGACAGTACCTCCTTTCCACTAAACGTATCCATAACGGACGGATGTGCCGAGTCACTGGGAGAGTATGAGTTTAAATTAAGGGTACGGGATACCTCTGGTGAACGGTACGATTCCGTATTTCATACAGACATCAATGGGGACCTTTTAGTCCACGTACCCCCTTATGACATGAATGTAGAACTCATTGGCACGAAACAGCCGGATGCTACTTCTAACCTGATCATCGACTTTTTCCGATCTCGAAAACTTGAATTGAACTACGAAGAGGTTTTTCAACGAGAGCTGAAACAAAAAGAAACCGAAGGTGCCAATTACCATGCGGTAGAGAATACCGAGCTCATCTTTAGCGCCTTCTCTAACCTGATCTTTCTGCGCGAACCCTTCATTACCACCCATGATTTTGATGGAGCTTGCGGAGTCGGTTCACTGGTACTGGATGGAGATCAGGGAGAAGTTCACGAAGTCCGGTTTTCCATCCTGGATAATGGATGTGCATTAAAAGACGGGTACATCATCGTAAAGAACCCCGGAGCCTCCATTTTGTATCAGGTTTCCAATGGGTTTGATGTGAATAAAACCTTTGAAGAACTGTCTGGCGGCGAGATGGAAGCGTTGATTTTTGAAGAAGAACAAAACAGGCAGTTTGTGTACCGGTTTACCGCGGTTCACCCGAATATGGTCGCTCCTTACAAGCACTTGGTAGAGGTCTTTTATGTAGACAATACAGGGAGTATTGTGACCCGTAAATCCTTTGAATACATCGTTACCGGAACAAAACCCATTGAGGGAAGCGATGTGTTTGTCAATCCCGATGTAAACGGGGACATCGACGATGAGGTAAATGTTCCTTTGTATGTGCTGAGGGATCCTCCGGGAGATCAGAGCTACTCGTACCTCGAAGAGGGGACGGAATTTACCTACAGCCTGAATACGACGACAGCGTTTGACTTTAACCTTAGCCTGACCAACACGGCGAAGCTGGAAACCTTCCTCATCGCAGACAGTAAAACAAAGTGGGCGATTGATACGAGAAGGACGAATGTGAGCAAACAGACCGTCGGGTTTAAGACCAAGACCAAAATCAGTACCTCTGCCACTTCGCCGATCAGTACCAACCTGAAAGGAAACCTGGACGGAAGGGATGCGGATGTAATCGTAGGAGCGGGGCTGGCCTACAAATACGGGATCATGGATCGGTTAAGCTGGGATGAAGCCACCTGTCGTCCGCTAAAATCCGAGACGTATGAAGTCGCCGCAGATGGCATCAATACCACCTGGGTATACACCCGGAGTATGATTGACCAGACCATCAAATACTATGATAGCCTCATTCACGCAGATGCAAAAGAAATAGACCTGGGTTTCAACGACATCACCCAGGCCGATCAGGAACGACTTGCCGAATTACCGGAATTGGATGTCAAAGCCTTTTTACAAAGTTCACGTGATGAGTGGGACCGCATTCGAAAGCATGTAGACTTCCGAGCCAACCCCATTTGTTTGATGAGGGAAGAATTCGTGACGCGTGTAGGGACCAGTGACTTTTCCAACTCAGAAACAGCCAGAAACGCGTATGCAAGAACGGTCGCCAATAACTTAAAAGACCTGACAAAGGTGGCGGGTATGCTACAGGCTTTCGGCTACACCAATCATGAGGAAATAGATCGGATTCAGTTAAACCTGGAAGGTTACCTGCAAACGGTCAGTGATTTTCTCGTGGCAATAGAGGACATAGATGCGGACATCTGCTCCAGTGACTTATCCCAGGCAGTAGATCCGCTCAGGGTGGCGGGCTACACCTTTACGGATGACCTGTACAACCAATACGGAAGGGCGTATGGGGACTGGATGAAAGTACTGATGACGCTAAACTACATCAAGGAACTGGGCCAGATGAATGCCATCGCTTCATTGGGCGCAGAGATTCAGGATTTAGACGACCCGACGAACCAGGCCGTCCTGGGTACGAGTATCTTAGCTGGCGGGTTTGCCGCAAAAAATACCTTTTCCTACAAAGCAGCCATCGTACAAAGTGCGCAGGCCAAAGCCATCATCAAGATGGCAGAAGAAGGGGATGAAGTTGCCAGGGGAATCATAAGAGAAGCCATGAAGACGGTAGATGGCTTAGTCGGAATGAGTGTAGATGATTTTTTGAGACTGGCAGACAGAAAGCTTGTTGAAAAGCATATGACAAAATTCATCAAGAACAGTGGAGGGCTTACGAAAATACTTGCCAGACTGTCGTCCAGTTTTACCATCGGGGCCGTTTCCACCTTCAAAAATGGAATGACAGCCTCATTGAAACGCTTGCTAAGTACCGGAAGTAGTTTTGCCAGTGCTGCTGCGAACAAGGCCAAGAATGTGGTCAAAACGTTATTTAGGCGCATCAACCCGGCAAGTATTGCTTCCATAGGAGTAGATGTGGCCTTGTCCTTTGGACACATCGCCATGGCCTCGGAGACCTACCGGTATGCACGTGGGTTGTATAAGGACGATTTAAACGTCCTTATCGGCTGGGGTGACAATAGTTTTGAAACGATTTTTGGCTATCCTCCGGTGGAAAACTATACGATCTCCGGCGGTGCCAAGCTGGAACGTGAGCTGGAATACATCGAAGGAGACCAGACCGAAAGTCATCAACACTGGTCCTCTACGCTTAGTACAGATATCATACTTGGAGTTGGTTTTGAAGGTTCCCTGAACTCCGGGATACCCGGAGGGACCGATCCGAACGTCGGCGACGGGTCCTTCACCATTACCACCAATATATTTGATCGTGTGGCCCAGACATTAGGTAATTCAGAAGTCAGGAAAGCAAATTACAAAGTAGGGTACGTCCTGCATGATGATGACGAAGGGGATCACATCACTACCTACGTCATGAATAATGTCCAGATCGACAATGCAAATAAAGTCGCACCAGTCTTCCATCTGGTAGGAGGGCGTTCGTCTGACCCTTATGAGGAAGGCACCATATCCCGAGACCTTCCGACCATCCGCTTTGCAGACGAAGACGGAAATCAATACGAGACCATACAAACCAACCTGGACCCGAACATCACGACGAAGATTCCGATACAAATCGGTTCCGGGAATAAATTTCAAGAAGGACGGTCACTGGCAGTGACAATTGTACCGAACTCGAATAGCAAAGGCGCAGAAATCTTACTGGCCAACTCGGAGTTGTTCGTCGGTCGGTCCAATAATTACTTTGTGCCAGAAGGTGAGGACTACACGTATGGGTACGTAACCATTTCCCCGAAGACAGGCATCTATGATTACGAAGACCTGGCCCTCGTGATTCGTCCATTGGGCGTAAAAGACGATTTCTTTTCCGATGGAGCGGATGTGTTCGATACCCTGGACTTCCAGCTTTACTACAGAAAGCCCGTTTCAGACGTACGTATTTCGGAACGTGACGGGGAGTGGATCATCAATAACCCGACGGAAAACGATCAAAATACCAACCACGTGTTCTTCCTGGAAGGCTACGATCCGGAGGGAGCGTTTTCAGACCTGGAGTCCATTGAGATGCAGTACAAAAACGTGAATGAAGATGCCAATCAATGGAAGGAGTTGATCGGTTCGCATGGGTCCAACATCCTGAGTGTTGACACCCTTCGTACTTTTTACCAAAACTACATTCGAACCTACGTCGACCCCACCTATCTGTTTGAGTTGGACCTGGACCGCATGCCGGAATTGATTGATGGCAGGTACCAGATACGGGCGCTTGCTCATAGTGGAAATGGTGCTTACAGCGTATCTAACGTATACGAAGGGCGCGTGGATCGGACCATTCCTGCGTTAGTTGGGTTACCACAACCTTCAGACGGTGTCTTTTCCCTGGGAGATCAGATCAGTGCCTCTTTTGATGAAAACATCGATAAGCAACATTTTATCAGCCATGGGAGGACTGACGTTTTCATCACGAATGGCCAGGAAGAAGTGTTGAGGAAATTGAATAGGGAAGAGGGAGAGTTCAATGTCGTGTCGAGCGATAATGCCATTGAAATAACCATTGACAACTCATTGGTCAGTGCTTTTGATGGCCGTTTTGCGACGGTGGTGCTTAAAGGAATACAGGACCTTAGCGGGAACGGAGTAGCGGAAGATTCCGTTACCTGGAGCTTTCAACTGGATCATTACAGGCAAAACCCAAGTCCTGTCGAACTAATCACCAGCAATGGCTGGGTGTTTAACTCGCTATCAAACATCAACAATGAAGCGGAAGATACCATTAGTTTTACCATCTCAGGTTACGACGTCTATGAGAAGTACAGTTCCTTACGTCAGGTCGTACTTCAGGTACAACGATCGGGTGCAGGAAAATGGCAAACAGTAGCTTCTGTACCCGCACAAGACTTGAAAGATGCGTTTGATTCACTGGGAAGTCCGAACCTGATACCCGAGTACAAAATGGAGTGGGCACTGAATGATTCCGCTTTCATGGTGCCGGATGGACAGTATGAGGTTCGTGCGTTGGCTTACGGCGCACAGGAGCAGTTTAGTGAATCACAGACCATCTCAGGAACCATCGATCGCATCGTCCCTCAGGTGGCAGGCCTGCCGCAACCCAGTGACGGCATATTGAGAGATGGAGAAGTGGTGAGTATGGACTTTACCGAAGCCATCAATAGTGAAAATCAACGGATAGGTGTGGAGGTATTTACAGATGCAGCATCCATCGATACCGACGATTACGAAGTGCAGTTTACCTCGAGTGGCATGGTGGTCGTTTTTGATGACGCCTTCATGAAAGGGTTGCCACCATCGGACACGGTGAAAGTGAGCGTTACCGGAGTAGAAGACTTGCATGGAAATCCCGCAGACTCGACGGGCGTAGCCTTTAAAGTGGACTATCACGGAGTACCTGCCTCTTCCGTATCGATTAGGAATAACAGCAACTGGTTGGTGAACTGGTACAGTGAGCCGGAGCTGCAGGTGGTGATCAGCGACTACAGTTTTGCTGCAGATCAGTTGCTGGATAGCATCGTGCTGGAATACAGGCCCTATCAAAGTGGCCAGGAAGGGTGGAACGTCATCGAAACGTTATCGAAAGCAGACTTGGTCGATCGCTTTTTAGAGAAGCAACAGCCCGGAGAGCTTCCCATTGACACCCTCTCGTGGTACCATTATTCCATGCCCGATGGTCAATATGAACTACGTGCAGTTGCCTATGGAGGCCAAGGCTATACCATTAGCAATTACTACACGGGCCGCATGGACCGGACCGCTCCAAGAATAGTAGGAGCACCAGGTCCGGTAACTAAGATCCTTTCGTTTGAAGAGGTGGCGTCCATCAGCTTTTCGGAAACCATCAACTATTCGGAGTTGGGTGCGGGTGTCCTGCTGGATTCTACAACGATTACGAATTCGGATGGAACGACGTTGGGGTATGATGACTATGAAATTACTTCATCCGGTTCAGGTATCGAGCTACTGATTGAAAACAGTTACATCATCGAGCATACAGGCGACACCCTAAGTGTCTCCATCCAGGGAATCCATGACCTGTATGGCAATCCGCTGTTTGAAACATTGGACTGGGCCTTCCGTCTGGAAGCAGAACCGGAACGACCTTCTGCGGTCAGTTTGACGTACCCAAATAATGTCGTCGTCAACGAGGCCAATAAAAGCGAAAAGGTGCAGTTTGTCATCGAGGAGTATGACTTGTTTGAATACCTGTCTTACCTAGATGAAGTCTTTTTGGAGTACAAATTGGCAACCTCCGGTGAAAATGCCTGGAAGGTAGCCAGTAGCCTGACACGAGCCAGGCTGGTTTCCAATTACGAACGGTACGTTCAGAACCTCGGTGAAGGGGCCATTATCGAGCCAGTCGATACCCTGTATTTTGACCCGGCAGGTATTTCAGTAGACGGTAACTACGAGTTTCGGGCCAGGATTTCAGGCAAGAATAAGTACAGCCATTCCGGTACGGTTTCAGGTATCATCGACAGGCAACCTCCGATGGCATTGGCTTATCACCCACAGGATGGCTTTTTTAGCAGAGGAGACGAATTAAGCGTTGACTTTAATGAAGCGATTGACGTCCATGGAAGTACGCCGGTGCTGAACATACCGGGACATGAGGAAAAAGACTACTTTGATGTGGTACTGTCAGGAAGCAAGGCGGTATTGGTACCGAAACAGCCATTTAAAGATGACCTGTTGTCATTAGATGGACATACCCTATCCGTAGAACTAAAAGGGATCCATGACCTGGTCGGCAATGAGGCATCGATTAGCGCAAAATGGGACGTTACGGTTAATTCCTTTAGAGTAGGTCCGAGTCCGGTCACCCTTGCTGGTCCTTCCACCTTTGTGGTGACACAGGTGACGGACTCCGTCCCGCTGACCATCAATCAGTTTGACTTAAGCAATACCGCATACGGGCTCGATGTCATCGAACTGGAGTATCGTTTAGCAGGTAGCGATCATTGGATCGCCATCACTTCGTTTGATAAAGACACCCTGACGGCACTTAATCAGGGTAATTCAGGAACGTTAGAAGCGACCTATGACTGGATCGTCGGTGATGCGTATGCAGAAGGCGCCTATCAGGTACGAGCCGTATCTTATTCCGGCAGTCAGTACGTAGTGAGCAATGAGGTTTCTGGTACGGTGGATCGATTACCACCCATGTTGACATCATTTGAACCTGCGGATGGGGTCTATAGCCATGGAGATGCCATTCAATTTGATTTCAATGAGCCGTTGCGAACGGACCAACGAGTGACCATCTCTTACACTCGGAAGGCAACCGGCGACCCATTGCCCAATTCCCTTTTTACCATCAGCAACCACTCCGGTGGGGTAACCCTTCTTCCCACCCAAAGTATGGTGGATTACGATGGTGAGGAAATTGAGGTAGTTGTTTCTGAGATTTACGACCGGGTCGGCAACCAATCGGCAGATGTCACGCGAAGCTTTAAGGTGGATTACTTCAATAAGCCACCAAGTTCCGTGGACCTGATAGGGGAAGATGGATTCATTGTTAATAGCGGTCACTCGGGAGAACTTCAGGTATTGGCGAGAGGATACGACTTGTATGAATTTACGAACAGTCTGGATCGTATCGCACTGGAATATCGCAAGACAAGCGGAGACAATGCCTGGTACGAATACGAGTCGAAAAACAGGGATGAGTTGCTTACTGATCAGCAGGCACGCGACGTGAATGCAGAACCTGAGACATCGTTTTCCTTTAAAACGTCCGGGCTGGCGGATGGAACGTACGAGCTAAGGTTAGTTGCGCATGCAGGGGCACAGTACCTGGTTTCTGGTCAAACCCTATCAGGAGTGATCGATAAAGAAGCGCCGGTACTCGTCTTCGAACCACAAGACGGGTTCTTGAGTAGGGGAGATCAGCTGGGGTTCCGTTCAAATGAGGCCATTGATGTGTCGACCACGATTGATTTGAAAGTAGAACATGTGATTGAAGGAGGCACAAACAACGACCTCACACACTTATTTACGAACGTTCAGTCAAAAGATCAGGTGGCGCTGTTGGTACAAGCATATGAATCACTGGAACCCTACGATGGTCAGGTCTTACAATTGCGCTTGAATAGTTCAGTAAAAGATGTGAATGGAAATGATTACGAAGGAACAATGACCCTTCCGTTTATCCTGGACTTTGAGAAGCCGTCTATTAGTTCGTATGACGTGGTCAGCCCTGCAGGCGACGTTGTTTTGAACAGTACTTCGGATCAGGTGATCGATTTTGTCATACAAGGGTATGATTTGTCCGGTTTCGTTGAGCTGGACCGTGTACAACTTGCTGTGCAACATCCCGATCGACCAACTACGTGGGAGGTAGCCGATGAAAAGTTCGGTTCCGATTTAAACACTACCCCTGAGATTGTTGGTGCCCTTAACCAGGACGTACTCACGTTGGTGGTGGATGCACATTATCCGGATGGAACCTACCTGCTCCAATTTAGAAGCTACGGGGTAGAGGATCAGTTTAATGTGGTACACACGGCGACGATGATCGTGGATCGCACGTCTCCTCAGTTGACATCGTTTGAGCCTCAGGACGGTATTTTGAGCCTGGGTGATGCACTTGAATACCGCTTTAATGAGTCGTTGAGTACGAATCCATTGGCGACGTTTGAGGTGATGGATGAGGACGGTAACGACCTTTCCGCTGACTTTACACGCGTGCAGTCTTCAGGAACGGTTACCATCCAGCCAACGGTAGACTTACTCGATCATCATGGAAAATTGTTAACCATTCGGTTGACCGATGTGGCCGATGTGGCAGGCAATCCGTTCAGAGGTGACCTTACCAGACCATTCAAGGTGGATTACTTCACCTTGCCTCCGAGCCCGGTCGTATTGAAGAGCGTTGATAACCTGGTCATCCATTCGTTTTCGGATTCGAAAATCAGGCTATTAGCAGACGGTTATGACCTTTATGAGAAAAACTACGCCCTGGATTCGATGTTGCTTCAGTTCAAAAGGCAAACAGGTACAGGTTCCTGGGTGACGATTGAAAAGAAAGATACCGTCAGGCTACTTAGAGAGCATCAGGATAAATCGTTAGTACCGGAAACGTATTTTGAAGTGGACACGGATGATCTGGAAGATGGTCGTTATGAAATCCGGGTGATGTCTTATGGAGATGGACAATTTACGTATTCCAATAGTTTAACCGGGTTATTCGACAGAACTCTTCCCCGGGTGGTGACGTTTGCTCCGGAAGATGAGGTCTACAACTTGTTTGACCAGGTAGAAGTGGCATTTAGCGAGTCCATACCAAGTGCCGATTTTAACGAGAACTGGCTGACTTTGATGAACCTGAATGGAAACGTACCGGCATACACCACTTACGCGGGTGGTGGTAGCATCGGGTTGAACTTTACCGAAGATCTGGCCACTTATCAGGGAGACACGCTGCTGGCGATCCTTGATACCCTTCAGGTAGTTGATGAGGTAGGCAACCCGCTGGAGGGACCAGACACCTTCAAATTTGTAATTAATGTACTGGATGTGAGTCCAAGTCCGGTGCGTCTTTTGACGTCGAACATGGTGGTCAATGGTGCAAACAAGGACCAGGATCGTGCCTTTTTGATCGGAGGGTACGAACTGTACGACAGAAACTACCGACTGGATCGGGTGCAGTTACAACGACAGTTAGATGGATCAGAACAATGGCAAGATGTACCTGGCGCCTCATTGACCAAGTATGAATTGTTAAACAACTTCAGGAGACTGAGCGACAACCAACAAGCAGGAGACAACATAAAGCCGATAGATACCTTATACTGGCCGAGTGAGCATTTTGTGGAAGGTGGGTTTAAGGTACGTGTCGTCGTACACAGTGGCACCAGTTTCACCTACAGTAATGCCGTGAGCGGTCTGGTGGACCGGGTCAGGCCAGAGGTCATTGCCAACGGGTTTAGCCTGGTGGATCAGGTATATCGCACGAATGATGCCATAAGTTTAACTTTTAACGAACGCATCAACTACGAGGTGTTTAACCCTTCCTGGATAACATTGGAAAACCTGACCCGTGACGAGGTGTTCCCTATAGAAGAACTGGAAGCGTACGCAACCAGTAACAGCATTGGGGTTGATTTCTCCAGGATTGGTCATTACCGAGGCGACTCGTTGCGCCTGACCATCGACCATGTGACGGACTTTGTGGGCAACCCATTGTCAGGACGCAATAGCTGGACGTTCATGGTGGAAGCCGGATGTGTGTTGGATTTGCAGACCAAAGACGTGACGATCTGGGCATCTGATGAAGAAATCCATGCGGGTGTTCCTGTCGTATTCAATACGGATATTGATGAAGCGTACTACGAATGGGAATTCAGCTGGGGCGGCGGCGTCGAGAACGGCGGCGGTAGCATGAAAAGTTTTGAACGTTCTCCATTGGTGATTTTCAACGTAGGAGATGTGAAAGTAGATGTGAAGCTGACGTTGATGAACGAGACGGGCTGTACGTTTACCCGTACGGAGCACCGGGCCTATGAGGTCATTGGAAACGACCTAACCGTAATCGATGGGTTGGATGGGACGAGCCTGACCTCTAAAGTAACGGTCAATGCGACTACGTTGGAGATGTACCCGAACCCAAGTGCCGGCGAAGAGGTGACCATCAGCTTCACTTCGACGCAAACGGACATCGTTCGGGCTACTATCTACGGAATGAACAAAGCAATCCTTGATGAGCAGGAGTTTGAGATCACAGAAGGGGAGACAGACCTGTCATTGGATTTGCGCAAGCTGAGTTCGGAAGGTTTGTTTGTGGTGGTACTGATGGCCGACCAGTTTGACCGACCGGTGAAACTGGTCTTGCAGAAGAATTAGCATAAAATCTAAACATACAAAACAGAAAAAGAGCAGCTTGTAACGGCTGCTCTTTTTTTTCAATGTATTCGATCGGAAGCACATACAAATGCCAGTTATTTATGAAATAAGCATAAACATTCGAGGGCGATCGGACCGCCTCCGCGGTTTATATCAACCCTGCCTTTGCTGGGCAGGCGAAGATGAATAGAAAGGCGTTCTTCTTAGTTTGCCAAAGGCCAAAGCCGAGTGCCTAAAGCCAAATTATATGCGCATGAAATAAAAAAAGCGAAGTTCCGCAGAACATAAACAGAAGCTCTCGGCCCGTTCTCACCCTGGGCGTAAAAAAAGGGCGAGTTTTGTCCGAGACTGGTCGTTGAGTTTTGTTCCTAACTATAAAAAAGATTACACAGAAATAAGGTTCTGCTTTGGTTTATATTGATTAGCCAATTCTGCAATGGCCTTAATGTGTTCAGGAGTGGTTCCACAACACCCTCCAATAATATTCACAAGCCCTTCATCGAGAAATACTTTTATTTGAGCGGCCGTCTCTTCCGGAGTTTCATCGTATTCACCCATTTCATTGGGAAGGCCGGCATTAGGGTGCGCATGTACAAACCCATCAAACTTATTTCGTATTGTTGAAAGGTATGGTTTCAGCCCGGATGCCCCCATCGCACAATTTAGTCCAATGGTCAACGGTTCAGAATGCTCAACTGAAACAATAAATGCATCCGTATTTTGACCTGATAAAGTTCGACCACTAGCATCCGTTATGGTCCCAGAGATCATAACAGGGATGTCTATTTTCAGTTCGTCTTTAACCAGGTCAATGGCATATAGTGCCGCTTTTGCGTTTAAAGTATCGGTAATGGTTTCTACCAATAAGATGTCTACACCACCTCGGACCAGACCCGTGACTTGTTCTTTAAATGCCTCAACCAGTTCTTCAAAAGAGATGTTCCTAAATCCAGGGTTATTTACGTCTGGAGACATAGAAGATAATTTGGTAGTGGGTCCCATGGAACCGCACACAAACCTTGGTTTCTCCGGGTTTTCAGCAGTAAATTCATCCGCTATTTGCTTTGCCAGCTTTGCAGATTCGTAGTTAATGTCATAAACCGCATCTTCTAGCTTATAATCTGCCTGCGCGACAGAAGTTCCTCCAAACGTGTTTGTTTCAATGAGGTCGGCACCTGCTTTCAGATAGTCTGTATGTATGGATTTGAGCACATCAGGTCGGGTCAATGCCAAAATGTCGTTGTTGCCTTTTAATTCACAAGGATGATCTTTAAACCGCTCTCCTCTGAAATCTTCTTCTTTTAAGTTAAAAGTTTGAATCATGGTACCCATTGCACCATCTAACACTAATATTCTTTCATTTAAAATATCTCTAATATTCATTTCTTTATGTTTTTATGAGCGTATTTCTGTTCCTTAAACCTGGATCTCCCTGTTATCACACGTGCAAACCTATTCCAGGAAATGCATAAATGCAATGTTGTTGCATTTACGAAGAATGTAAATCGTTTTTCAGACGGATTTGTTTGAAATAGGTATTTACAGTTTCTTCCCTTACCAACAGGATCGTAATGACGAGCCTTTAATTGAATGGCTTTTGAACAACATAGCTGAATAGTAACGCTAACTTCTGAATGATTGAGGTTTGAACTGTAGCGCATTAGTTCGCATACTTTCTACCCTTTTCCTTTATTTCGATACTTTTGAAAGCGAAACACACGCGCCATATATGCACCCTTTCGGCGTAATCACAAAAACATTTAGACGAAAATGAAAGAAGAGCTAAACAAATGGTTCATTTCACCAAATTCAGAAAACCTTGAATACATCAATGATTTTTTTAAGAAGGTCACTGAACAGCTAATAAAGGAAAAAAGTACAGCCTCGAATAAAGAATTGGTTCCGGAATGTTCAAAAGAACAATCGTTTATTAATGAACTGGACCATAGTCATGATCTTGAACAGATACTTGATAAACTTCAGGTTATCTACGACCAAAGCATGAATGCTTCAAGTACCGGATACATAGGACAAATGGATTCTATCCCCAACCTGGGGGCCATTATTGGTGATTTAGTTACCGCATCTATCAATAACAACATGTTGGCAAATGAGATGAGTCCAATCTTGTCATGGTTGGAGGTTAATGTAATCAAGAAATTTACTGAGTGGTTTGGGTTTGGAGATAATTCTGGTGGCGTAATGACGAGTGGAGGAACACTAGCCAATATACAAGCACTGACATTAGCAAGGAATACCAAATTGAATATTCCTGACGGTAACATTTTCAATACAAAAAGTCAACCTGTACTGTTTACTTCTAAACATTCACACGCTTCTATATTGAAAGCAGGAATGCTTTTAGGTATAGGAGTAGATCATGTCATTAAAATAAAGACGGATGATGCCGGACGAATGTGCTTAGAAGATTTACAAAAACAAATAGATGCATCCATACAGGCCAATAAGCTGCCATTTGCTGTTGTTTCAACTTTTGGGACAACCAACTCGGGTTCTTTGGATGATGTGGATGCTATTCAGTCTATCTGTGATGCCTATGATTTATGGCACCATGTAGATGCTATTTATGGAGGAGCTCTTACGCTTTCCCAAAATCAGGAACACCTTTGCCCAACATTTGGTAAGGCCGATTCTTTGAGTTTTAATCCTCAAAAATGGATGTACGTTTCTAAAACGTGTTCGATTTTGATTATTAAGAATTTCGAACTGTTAGCTACGCATTTTAAAACCCCTGCACCTTACGTTCAAAAAGATGATAAAATCAATTTGGGAGAATATGGTATTCAAGGCAGCAGGCATGCTTCAATTTTAAAACTTTGGTTATCACTTTACCTAATTGGAAAGAATAAGTATGCTGAGATTATTGACTTAAATATGAACATCACTCAATTGTTCGCGGAGTATATTATTCAAAATAAGAACCTACAGTTATTTACTCTTCCGG
>JBCCXH010000014.1:0-25624 GCA_039192005.1 Bacteroidota bacterium | reverse complement strand
GTCAGCGTCCCGTCACTAGTCACTGCGGTAATGCCATCGTCACCATCGGCTAATCCGGCAGGTACACCGGTCAACTTGCCAAAGGCGACGTCGTTGATGTCTACATCGGTAATGGTTCCGTCATCGATTTCATTGGTTGTGACTGCATCAGCAGCCAGCTCGGTCATGGTAATGGTATTCGCTCCAATGGTTGGGGTAACTCCCGTCAACGCACTTCCGTCTACTGCAGGTAAGGCACCGCCGGCATCCAGTTGCACAATTTGGTTCGCTCCTGTTCCAACATTCACACTTAGTGGGGTCGCAGGATTACCGTCTCCACTCATTGTACCGTCTGTATCTACCGAAGTTAACCCGGAATCGTCTCCGTCGGCCAAATCTGTTGGTACGCCAGTGAGTTCGGAAAAGTCTACCCCGTCTTTAAGGTTCGCAGGAACCGTAGGATCCGTTTCTGCTACAGCTATTCCGGTTAATGCACTTCCATCCAATGCAGGTAGCGCTCCCGTTCCGTCCAATTGAACGATTTGATCCGGGCCGGTACCTACATTGACGGCTAATTCCGTACCTACGTTTCCATCTCCAACCAATGTTCCATTCGAAGCTACCGCGGTGATGCCGTTACTTGATCCTACGTTGATGACGATCCATACGGTTCCGTCCCAAAAGTAAAACCGGCTATCTTCATCATCGAAGACCATGAGTCCGGTATCGTCCGCGTCCAATGTCATGGCATTACGCTGAACGGTGGTGATGCGTGGAATCAACAGTCCCTGATCTCCATTAGGTGAAACCAGATGGAGGACTGCGTTTGGATTAGGGGTTTCCACATTAATTCCAGCGGAAAAATCCTGTGCAATTGTTTGACTAACCAGCAACAGAAGGCTGCCAATTAAGAATAATTTTGTACCTGTCAATTTGAAAATTCTCATGAGTGATACGACTAAGTGTTATTGAATTTTGGATATTCTACCAAGTCAAAAGTAGAGATTACAAAAGCTTAAGAAGAGGGGTAAAAACACATCTTAGCCGAGTGTCGGGCATTTATCGATTGATGAATTAATTAGGGAGATGAATTCAAATCCATGTATTTTTGACTCAAAAACGAAACTAATCAAGTAGATTTCTTGGTTTCAGATAATGATTAGCAGAAATTTGTTTCCGTTTTTTGAGATAATCTTATAAGCAGTTTCAACCCTCATCACATGATAAAACCGGGTAGTTAGGTTAATCGGAAACCGTTCAAGAATCGTAGATTTTAAGGTAAAAAACGGCTTACTTTCTATCAATTCGTTTCAAAAGTCATTGAATTAAACACCCAGCATAGGAAGGTGCTTCCTCGTGTGATAGGTAAGTGCCAGTTCGATACACTTCGCTAAGGGTTGTGTAGGTATGGGTTGGTTTAAGTCAAGGACAATGGCACGGTTTCCTTCAAATTGCAACTCGTCACCAAAGATGAATCGAAAGGTAGGCACTAACTCCGTCGAACAGGTAAAGTACAGGCAGTAGCGATCTCTGTGCTTTTCTTTCCAGTCCATTCTGATGGTGCTGCCGGTTTTGGTCAGGTAGCTGGGCTCTCCCCACTTCGTCGTTTCCTCTAACCTGTCCACTCCTTCGGTCTCTTTAGCTATCTGAAGGATCAGCGCTCGGAGTTGGTTCAACTTGCCACGTGCCTCCTGCGGATAGCTATCCAACAGGTCTGTTACTTGTTTGCTCTCTTTGAATTCCATCGTTCGGTAAAATAACCCGTATGAGTGACAACCCGATGTCACTGCAATGATTTAAATCCGAGTGATTCATCATGCAAACAAGCTAAAATCAAAACAGCCATCCGATGTTTTCAGAACATTGGATGTATTAAGAGCACGGACCTGCTTTTCAAACCTGACTCGGGTAATCAGGATAGGCTGCCCGCTTTGTGTAAAAATGGTTCATCGACAAACTAAATCCACTTATCTATTGATGATAATGGTCCTAACGAACAAAAACGGACCGTATGTATTCTCTGGCTATTTTCGAAGTGTAATAAGGTTTTAAACATGAATTTAATGTGTTGTATTTACATACTCATTCATCGATAAAGCCTTTTAGTTACTAAGTCAATTTCTTCCATGTGCAGTTTTGATTTTAGTGACATCGTCGCACAGCACTCCGCTCCGTTTACCCCACCTCACCATCACTTAATGTAGTTCGTTACACTACTTTATGGATTACACTCGGTTCAATTCGATCAACCACAGCGTGGTAAGTTGATTTCATTCTAAAAAACCGGTAACATCATGTGCTACCGGCTTCAAATGATTATCCATATAATGATTAATGCTGGATGAGTAATTTTTTAACCTGAATCACCTCACCTGATGCTACCTTCAAAAGGTAGTTCCCGGGAGGGATATTCGATACATTTAACTCCACATCATTTTGATCACGCACCTCTTTCTGTAGAATGACACGTCCGAACGAGTCATACATGAAAATTTGAAAATGGGTTTCTAGTGACGTGATGGTTACACGATCAGCAGCAGGGTTGGGATAAATGCCAATAGCTAAACGATCGTTGTTATTTTCTACTAAAGATGGGCTTTCTCTTTCAACTGTGTTTGAAATTCGTGCGGTTGAGTTCGTACAGTCTTCGGCATCTCCTGAAAAGATCCATCTATAGGTATTGATGAGTTCGTCTCTGGCATCTTTTCCATCACAAAAAGTTAGTCCTTCCGCACCCAAGATAAGGTTTCGAGGTATTCGCGTTTCTCCCGGACTTAACGTGGCCCAGCCTTGTAAAAGGGCATCGTAGGTATCTCCTGAAAGTCCAGAATTATTAAATATGGATTGCATACTTGTTACTTTGCTGATGTTCCAATTTCCAATGTTTTGGTTGAAAGTAGCAGCATCGGAAAAAGTAGCAGACATACTTATCACATTGCTTACGTCCCAGCTTCCAATATCTTGATTAAACGATGAAGTAAGGGTGAACATTCGTGTCATATTGATAACTGAGCTGACATCCCAACCTCCGATGTTTTGGTTAAATACAGATGCTCCGTTGAACATAGAACTCATATTCGTTACTTTACTGACGTCCCAGTTTCCAATGTCTTGATTAAAAGAAGCAGCTCCAAAGAACATATCGCTCATATCCGTTACTTCGCTGACCTTCCAGTTCCCGATGTTTTGGTTAAATACAGATGCTCCGTTGAACATAAAACTCATATTCGTTACCTTACTGACGTCCCAGTTTCCAATGTCTTGATCAAAAGAAGTAGCTCCGAAGAACATACCATTCATAATTGTTACCTCACTAACATCCCAGTTTCCAATGTCTTGATTGAAGGCAGGCGCTCTGGTAAACAAGCTTGCCATATTTGTTACGTTACCTGTGTTCCAGTTTCCGATGTTTTGATTGAAGATAGAAGCACCAACAAACATTAGACTCATATCTGTCACATTACTAACGTTCCATTCACCAATATCCTGATTAAAAGAGATAGCAGCATTAAACATCCTACTCATATTGGTTACCGAACTCACATCCCAAGATCCAATATCCTGATTGAAAGAGGAGGCACTACGAAACATGGCGTTCATATCGGTTATTGCACTGACATCCCAATCTCCAATGTCTTGGTTGAAAGCAGATGCTCCATTAAACATAAAGGCCATGCTACCCACATTTCGTAGGTCAGGGCGGTCTGATGCAGGAATGGTCAAATTAGTACATCCACTAAATGCCTGTTCCATTGATGACCACGGATTAGTTCCCCATTGTTCGATGGTCAGAAGTTTTTGCGGATCTCGATCCTGGTTAAAATTGAAGAAGATTCTAGGGAAATCGCCGGATATGCTCACCAGATAAACGCCCGGAGCAGGGAAGTCAATGATCGCATTGCCAGTAAAAGGACCGGCTTCACCATTAATCGATGGATCAGCTACCGATTCCCAGGAAACGTTATAGTTATACCCCGTTCCTTCCGTAGGAATGGTAATCTGCGTATCACCTGAGCCACCGGGGTTATCTGTTTTCCAGGTGGTGATGAACGGCTGATCAGGGCAGTCTTCAACGTCTCCTGAAAAGGTCCATCCAAAGATATTAATGAGTTTATCCCTGGCATCTTTTCCATCGCAGAAGGTCAGCTCGTTCGCACCCACGATATTGTTTTGAGGTATTTGCGTTTCTCCCGGACTTAACGTAGCCCAGCCTTGTAAAATAGCATCGTAGGTATCGATGGAGAGCGCGGTATTATCAAACATGGACCGCATATCGCTCACGTTGCTGATGTCCCAGCTGCTAATATCTTGATTAAACGATGAAGTAAAGGTGAACATTCCTCTTATACTTCTTACTGAACTGACATCCCAACCCCCAATGTTTTGGTTGAAAGCAAAAGCTCGATTAAACATAAAGCCCATATCCATCACCCTACTTACGTTCCAGTTGCCAATGTCTTGATTGAAAGTGGAGGCACCAAAGAACATACCATTCATCGTTGTTACGTTGCTTACATCCCAATCGCTGATATCCTGATTGAAAGAAGAGGCTCCTCCAAATAGGTTTGCCATATCTGTTACGTTACTTACGTCCCAGTTGTCAATATCCTGGTTGAAAGAGGAAGCACTATTAAACAAGCTTCTCATATCGGTCACATTACTAACAATCCAGTTGCCAATATCCTGATTAAAAGAAGAAGCGCTGGTAAACAAGCTTCCCATATCCGTTACCTTACTGGTGTTCCACCGTCCGATATCCTGATTGAAAGCTGATGCTCCGAAAAACATAGATGACATATCTACTACCATACTGACATCCCAGTTTCCAATATCTTGATTGAAAACGGACGCCCCAAAAAACATAGAGGTCAAATCCGTTACGTTACTAACGTTCCAGTTACCAATGTCCTGATTAAAAGAAGAGGCACCACGGAAGATAGCGTTCATATTGGTTACTGAGCTAACGTCCCAATCGTTGATGCCTTGATTGAAGACAGAAGCTTCACTAAACATGGCACGCATATCGACCACTTTACTTACGTTCCAGCTTCCGATGTCCTGATTAAAAGAGGAAGCACTACGGAACATGGCGTTCATATTAGTTACTGCGCTGACATCCCAATTTCCAATGTCTTCATTGAAAGCAGATGCTCCATTAAACATAAAGGCCATGCTACCCACATTTCGTAGATCTGGACGGTCCGTTGCGGGGATGATCAGGTTGGTACATCCGCTAAATGCCCGTTCCATAGACGACCATGTATTAGTACCCCATTGTTCAATGGTTAAGATTTTTTGTGGGTCGTTCTCTGTTCTGCCATTGAAGAAGATCCTGGGGAAATCGCCGGATATGCTCACCCGATAAACGCCGGGAGCAGGAAAGTCAATGATTGCATTGCCCGTAAAAGGGCCTGCTTCACCATTGATCGCCGGATCATTGACCAATTCCCAGAAAACGTTGTAGTTATATCCTGCTCCCTCCGTAGGAATGGTCATTTGCGTATCGCTGGAGCCACCGGGATTGTCGGTTTTCCAGGTCGTGATGAAAGGGCTGCCGGGACACGCTTCGGAATCTCCTGTGATAAACCATCCAAAGGTATTGATGAGTTCATCTCTGGCTGATTTTCCATCACAGAAGGTCAATCCATTTGATCCCAATGGAATATTTTGTGGTATTTGTGTTTCTCCCGGGCTCAAGGTGGCCCAACCTTGTAAAATGGCATCGTAGTTTATTAAGGAAAGTCCAATATTATTGAATAGTGAAGCCATACTTCTCACGTTGCTGATATCCCAGTTGCCAATATTCTGATTAAAGGCAGAGGCTCCATTAAATGTGGAACCCATATCTGACACATTGCTAACGTTCCAATTTCCAATGTCCTGATCGAAAGAGGTGGCATTTAAAAACATTTCCCGCATGTTTGTTACCGAACTTATATCCCAACCTCCAATGTCTTGGTTGAAGGTAGTAGCACCTGAAAAAAACCTAGACATGCTTCTCGCATTGCTTACGTTCCATTGACCAATATCCTGATTGAAGGTACTCGCATTGGTAAACATGGCTTGCATGTTTGAAACATCACTTACATCCCAGCCTCCAATGTCCTGGTTAAAAGAAGATGCTCCGAAAAACATGGAACCCATATCTGTCACGTTGTCAACATTCCAATTTCCAATGTCCTGATTAAAAGAGGTGGCATTAGCAAACATTGTCGTCATCCTTGTTACTGCGCTAACATCCCATTTGCTGATATCCTGATTAAAGGAGGAAGCATTAAAAAACAGACCGGTCATATTGGTTACCGTACTTACATCCCAATCGTTAATGTCCTCGTTAAAGGAACTTGCCTCTGAAAACATCGATGACATATTGCTTACATTACTTAGGTCAGGACGATCACTTGCGGGGATGGTCAGGTTAGCACATCCGCTAAATGCCCGTTCCATTGATGACCATTGATTAGGTCCCCATTGTTCGATGGTCAGAAGTTTTTGCGGATCTCGATCCTGACTGAAATTGAAGAAGATTCTGGGGGAAATCGCCGGATATGCTCACTCGATAAACGCCCGGAGCAGGGAAGTCAATGATCGCATTGCCCGTAAAAGGACCGGCTTCACCATTTATCGACGGGTCATTGATGGATTCCCAGGAAACGTTATAATTATACCCCGTTCCCTCCGTAGGAATGGTGATTTGCGTATCGCCTGATCCACCGAGATTGTCCGTTTTCCAGGTCGTAATGAACGGCTGATCAGGGCAGTCTTCAACATCTCCTAAAATGAACCAATCAAAGGTATTGATGAGTTCATCTCTCGCTGTTTTTCCATCGCAGAAAGTCAGTCCATTTGCGCCTAGGACAATATTTTGAGGTATTTGTGTTTCTCCCGGACTTAATGTTACCCAGCCATTTAAAATGGCATCATAGTTAGTGCCCGAAAGCCCACTATTATCAAACAAGAAAGACATCCTTGTTACGTTGCTAATATCCCAGTTGCTGATGGCCTGATTAAAAGAAGAAGCTCCATTAAAAGCTGACCCCATATCTGTGACGATGCTAACATTCCAACCTCCGATGTCTTGATTAAATGAGACGGCATTAAAAAATAGATTAGCTATACTGGTAACTGCACTTATGTCCCAGTTATTAATGTTTTGATTAAAAGCAGTAGCTCCCGAGAACATGGAAGAAATATTTGTTACGTTGCTAACATTCCAGTTTCCGATGTCTTGATCGAAAGAGGAAGCATTGGCAAACATTCTTATCATATTGGTGACATTACTTACATCCCAGTTGCTGATGTCCTGATTAAAAGAGACGGCATTAAGGAACATGCTATTCATGTCGGTCACTTCACTTACATCCCAACTTCCGATGTCTTGATTGAAGGCACTTGCGTTGGCAAACATGCTTATTATATCAGAAACAGCACCTACATCCCAACCTCCAATATCTTGATTAAAAGAAGAAGCTCCATTAAACAAGTTTCTCATATCCGTTACGCCACTGGTGTTCCATCTTCCAATGTCCTGATTAAAAGCAGCAGCTCTGAAAAATAAGGAGGACATATCTGTGACGTTACTTACGTCCCATCCTCCGATGTCTTGATTGAAAGTAGCAGCTCCGAAAAACATAGAGGTCAAATCGGTCACGTTGCTAACATTCCAATTTCCAATGTCCTGATTAAATGAGGAGGCGTTAGTGAACATTCCCCTCATACTTGTTACACTAATCACATCCCAACCTCCAATGTCTTGATTGAAAGCAATAGCTCCATTAAAAATAAGACGCATATCGATCACCTTACTTACGTCCCAACCCCCAATGTCCTGATTAAAAGAAGTAGCAGAAGTGAACATACCATTCATATTGGTTACTGAGCTAACGTCCCAATCTCCAATGTCTTGGTTAAAAGCAGCAGCTCTATTAAACATAAATGCTGTACTCGTTACGTTTCTTAAATCAGGGCTATCTGTGGCGGGGATGGTCAGGTTAGTACATCCGCTAAATGCTCGTTCCATCGATGACCATGGGTTAGTACCCCATTGTTCAATGGTCAAGAGTTTTTGAGGATCCCGACCCTGGTTGAAATTGAAGAAGATCCTGGGAAAATCCCCGGATATGCTCACCCGATAAACGCCTGGAGCAGGGAAGTCAATGATCGAATTACCCGTAAAAGGGCCTGCCTCACCATTTATCGACGGGTCATTGACGGATTCCCAGGAAACGTTATAATTATACCCCGTTCCCTCCGTAGGAATGGTGATTTGCGCATCGCCTGATCCACCCGGATTATCCGTTTTCCAGGTCGTGATGAACGGCTGATCAGGACAGTCTTCAACGTCTCCTGAAAAGGTCCATCCAAAGGTATTGATCAATTCGTCTCTGGCTGCTTTTCCATCGCAGAAAGTCAGTCCATTTGCACCCAAGGTAATGTTTTGAGGTATTTGCGTTTCTCCTGGACTTAATTCGGCCCAGCCTTGTAAAATGGCATCGTAGGTTTCTCTGGAAAGCCCGGTATTATTAAACATGGACTGCATATTGTTCACATTGCTAATATTCCATTTTCCGATGTTTTGGTTAAAAGCAGTAGCCCCGGAAAAAATCGCAAACATGTTTATCACATTACCTACATCCCAGTTGCTGATATCTTGATTAAACAATTTAGTGAATGAGAACATGTTACTAACATTTGTTACAGAACTCAGGTCCCAATTTCCAATATCCTGATTGAAAGCCGCAGCATTACCGAACATATTGCTCATGTTAGTGACTTTACTTACGTCCCAACTGCTAATGTCCTGATTAAAAAAAAGAGTTCTGTTAAATGCTCCGCTCATATTGGTCACCTTACTTACATTCCAATTCCCAATGTCTTGATTGAAGCGGGTCGCTCCTGCAAATAGGTTTCTCATATCAGTTACGTTACTGGTATTCCACCTTCCAATGTCCTGATTGAAAGCAATTGCATCAAAAAACATGAAAAACATGTTCGTTACTTTACTCACATCCCAATCTCCAATGTCTTGATTAAAAGCGTCCGCCCTGCTAAACATCGAACCCATATCTGTTACGTTGCTAACGTCCCACCTTCCAATGTCTTGATTGAAAGTCGAGGCACCAGCGAACATTTCTCTCATGTTCGTTACTTCGCTTACGTCCCAGTTTCCAATATCCTGATTAAAAAAGGAGGCATTAAAGAACATACCGTTCATATTGGTTACGGTGCGGACGTCCCAATTGCTGATGTCTCGATTAAAAGCAGATGCTCCGTTAAACATAAAGGCCATACTACCTACATTTCGTAGATCGGGACGGTCTGTTGTGGGAATCGTAAGATTCGTACATCCGCTAAATGCTCGTTCCATCGATGACCATGAGTTAGTACCCCATTGTTCAATGGTTAAGATTTTCTGTCTGTCGTTGTCAAACCTGTTATTGAAAAAGATTCTGGGGAAATCGCCAGATATGCTGACTTGATAAACGCCCGGAGCGGGGAAGTCAATGATTGCATTGCCCGTAAAAGGACCGGCTTCACCATTAATCGCCGGATCATTGACCAATTCCCAGGAAACGTTATAATTATACCCCGTTCCCTCCGTAGGAATGGTGATTTGTGTATCACCTGAGCCACCGGGATTGTCCGTTTTCCAGGTCGTGATAAACGGTCGGAAAAGAGGACAGTCTTCCGTATCTCCACTAATCCTCCACCCGAACATGTTAATCAACGCCTCTCTAAAATCGGTTCCGTCACAGTAACTTAACCCATTCGCTCCGAAACGAATATCCTGTGGTATTTGAGTTTCTCCTGAGCCCAATGTTGCCCAGCCTGTCAGTGTCGCATCGTAGTTCTCCAGTGACAAGCCTGTATTAATAAACATGTCCCGCATGGTCTTAATGGAAGAAATATCCCATGTCTCGAGACTTTGATTAAAAGCGCGTGCTTCTGAAAATATTGCCCTTACATTGGTCACTGCACTCACGTCCCAGCCGTTAATATCCTGATTGAAAGAACGCGCATTCTGAAACATGGATCGCATATTCACAACGTTTCCCACATTCCAGCTGCTTATGTCCTGATTAAAAACACGGGCATTTGAAAACATCTCCCGCAGGTTGGTAACTGAGCTGACATCCCACTCCCCAATCGGTTGATTGAAGGCACGTGCATTGGTAAACATCGCTCGTAGATCCGTTACTTTACTCACGTCCCAACTGCCTATGTCCTGATTGAAGGTCCGCGCATTCTGAAACATGGACCGCATATTCACAACATTTCCTACATTCCAGTTGCTTATGTCTTGATTAAAAACGCGGGCGTTTGAAAACATCTCCCGCAGGTTGGTAACTGAGCTGACATCCCACTCCCCAATCGGTTGATTGAAGGCACGCGCATTGGTAAACATCGCTCGTAGATCCGTTACTTTACTCACGTTCCAACTGCCTATGTCCTGATTGAAAGTCCGGGCATTCTGAAACATGGACCGCATGTTCGCAACATTTCCCACATTCCAGTTGCTTATGTCCTGATTAAAAACGCGAGCGTTTGAAAACATCTCCCGCATATTGGTTACTGCACTGACATTCCACTCCCCAATGGGTTGATTGAAAGCACGTGCATTGGTAAACATCCCGCGCATGTTGGTTACCTTGCTAACGTCCCAATCGCTGATGTCCTGATCGAAAGACTGCGCATCAGCGAATAATTCTTTCATGTTGGTGACGTTACTCACGTCCCAATTGCCGATCTCCTGATTCATGGATCGTGCATTACGAAACATGGCAGTCATATTTCTCACCCGGGTCAAATCGGGGCGATCTACGGCGTCTATTGTCAAGTTGGTACATCCGCTGAATGCCTTGGCCATGGATCTCCATACGCCGGTCCCCCATTGCTCTACGCTTAGTATTTTTCTCCGGTCTCCTTCGTCGTTGAAGTAAATTCTAGGGAAATCCCCGGATATGACTACCCTGTAAGTGCCCGAAACCGGAAAACGGAGGGTGGTATCCCCTGAGAAAGGACCTACCTGATCATTAATGGTCGGATCATCCAAAGATTCCCAGGACACTGTATAATTATATCCTCCACCTCGGGTCGGAATGGTGATACGTCTGTTGCCTGAGGTACCTGGGTTGTCTGTTTTCCAGACAGTAACGAAATCTTCCGGAGTAGATAATGAAACGGAAGTATGGTTTGGCAAAAATGAACTGATCGGTCTAATATCACTACCTAAGCATGAACATACAAAGGAATACTGGACCAACAGTATTGCAAATAACGATTTAATTATTTTCATGAAATTTGATGGCTATGAAACGGTGTTTAATTGATGGTAAACATTCGATTTTCATCGATGAACGCGTAAAACTAATCAATTAACTGAAATTATCAATTGATAAATAAAACTTTTTCAAATTCAATTTTGATGTTAATCTGGCTTCCCATCCTGGACACTATCTTATTTCGTCTTATAGCAATTAATATGTACGGTTGCATCGCCTTCTTATCTATCAAAGGAATACGGAATGAAAAAAGTGATGCAATACATTGCAAATCTCTGTCGGATTGTAGGGAAGATCTGGAAGCTTATAATGAAAGTGCAGGAACTGTTATCGTTTTTCTGGTTGCTATCTTAATTTAGCAGGGAACATCAATTTTATAAGTAACCTCTGGTTTCTATCGTGATATGCAAGCAATAACCGTACATACTGACCTGCACTGTCAGGGATGTGTAGACAAAATCAGGCCCATATTTGATCGTGACGCCTCCATTACTCGTTGGAAAGTCGAGCTTGAAGGAGATGTAAAAACCCTTACGGTAGAGGGGAAGCGATGTTGATCAACAAAAAGTACAAGCACTTTTGAACCGGGCGGGGTACAACCTAAAACAGAAACAAGGATTCTGGGAAGATCCTGTGAAATGGAAACGAGCGGCTTTCAATACGTTGAATTGCCTGATTGGCTGCTCCATAGGTGATTTTGGAATGATCTTTTTTCTTCAGGCGTTTTACCCTGAGACTTCCATGGTTTGGCAGATGGCACTCGCCATTGTGGCCGGGTTGTGTACGTCGATTCTTCTGGAGACCATCCTTTTAAAAACACGTGAACACTTTAGTTGGTCGTTCGCTTTCAAAACCGCTTTTGGGATGTCCTTTATTTCAATGGTCGCCATGGAGCTGGCCATGACAGGGACGGACTTTATGATTACCGGAGGAAAAGCCGCATTTACAGACCCTACGTATTGGCTCGCGCTGGTTCCTGCACTTGTGGTGGGTTTTCTTACGCCACTCCCTTACAATTATTACAAACTAAAAAAATACAAACAAGCCTGCCACTAATCCGATTCATTCCGAGGGCTAAGCCATTGTAAATCAAAGTCACAAAACGGCCATGACACTAATTTGTACCTCCTTGATTTCAAGTTACTTCATCAACTTCAATTTGAGTAGACAGGCCTGTCTTTGTTGACAGGCAGGCCCTAATAACTAATTCCTGAATGATTCAGGCAAAACCCTTTTGGGTTTATTTCGTACTTTTGTATGTAGTGAAATTATGGAGTCAAATAGTGAATGTCAGCCTTGCGGTGGTGATTTTGATCACGACCACGGGCGTTACGCTGAACAAGCACTATTGCATGGGACGACTCAAGTCGGTCTCGCTTAATGAACAAGCGGCCACTTGTTTTCATGGTGAAACGGAAAAAATGCCATGTTGTGAGGACGTCCATGAGGAGCTAAAGATTAAAGAAGTAACCACGGTTATTTTTGATTTCGATGCTACCCCACACTTGTTTCAACTGGCCACCATCAGCTTCTTTACCGTTCATCTATCCCCGGATTTAATAGGAAGTAAGCCTGTCCCATTCGACGAATCTCCTCCCCCATTACCCTCCCGCTTACGAATTCTTCATCAAGTATTTCTGATCTGAAATTGTAGTTGTACTGCGCTGTTTTATCAGCATGGCCACCATTTCTTATTCCATGTATGACTACAAAATGACCTATAAGGTCTATACAATCAATGAAACCTATCATTTTCTTATTTTCTTTATTCTTAGGACATTCCGTTCTTAGCCAAACGGTCCGTGGAAAAGTGGAAAACCAACAACACGAGGCGCTCATCGGAGCGACCATATTGGAATTAGGCACATCCAACGGCGTGCTTTCGGATGCACAAGGCTTGTTCAACATCAAACTTTCCGCAGAGGAAGGGTCGTTGGTCATCTCTTACAATGGCTATCAGCCGGATACGGTGTCCGCTTACCTGGCAGGAGAAAAGCATTATCAACTAAAAGAACTTCCCCGGGAGCTTGAAGAAGTAACCGTCCGTTCTACGACTACTTTTTTGGATGACGTGGCAGCCAAACATGTAGACGTAATCACGGAGGCTGAACTGACAAAAGCTGCTTGTTGCAACCTGTCCGAAAGCTTCGAAACCAATGCCTCTGTCGATGTCTCTTTTACTGATGCGATAAGCGGAACGAAAACCATTCAAATGCTCGGCCTGAATGGCCGGTACGTTCAGATCAATCGGGAAAACGTGCCTCATATCCGTGGGTTGACCGGAAGGTACGGGTTAGGCTTTGTTCCGGGTACCTGGATTCAGTCGATCGACGTAGGAAAAGGATCCGGATCCGTGGTCAATGGGTATGAATCCATGACCGGACAGATCAACCTGGAATTGAAAAAACCGGAGAATAGCGAAAAGCTCTACCTCAACGCATACGTAAACGCGTTTGGAAGGCTGGAGTTAAATGCAAATCACGCCACGTCTATCAATGATCAATGGAGTGCGGCTTTGTTGGTTCATACGAATTACTTCAACTCAGAAATCGACCAAAACGAAGACGGTTTTCTGGACCTACCCAAATCCAAACAGCTCAACTTCATGAATCGGTATAAATTTCAAAGTGATCATCTGGTTCAACAGGTTGGGGTAGCAGTCATGCGAGACGAAAAAGCGGGAGGACAATTGGGTTTTGATTTTGGTGAGGACTTTCGTACCAGTACCGAATACGGTTTTTTGAATGAAACAACAAGAATTGAAGTTTTTGGAAAAACCGGCCTGTTGTTCCCGAACAAACCGTATAAAGGGTGGGGATTCATTTATTCAGCGTCTTATACAGACATAAACGGTGGGTACGGAAGGAATAATTACCTGGGAGAGGAAACCACGCTTTATGCCAACTCGATCTACCAGAACATTATCGGCAATTCTTTCCATCAATACAAAGCAGGGGCGAGCATTCTCTATGATGATTTTAGCGAAGTTTTTGCCGACTCTGCATTTACCAGAAGTGAAGTGGTACCGGGGGTTTATTACGAGTACACCTATCTGCCTAATGACCGGTTGACAGTTGTCGCAGGTTCCAGGCTCGACTTTCATAATTTGTATGGCATCTACTATACTCCGAGGCTCCATACCCGATATCAAACCTCAGACGCTACTACGCTACGGCTCGCCGTTGGAAAAGGCTATCGCACACCCAATGTTATCATAGAAAACAGCAACGTGCTGGTTTCCTCGCGGTCACTGATTATGGAAGAGGTACCGCAGCCTGAGGTTTCCTGGAACCTGGGGGGAAGTCTGGCAACGTCTTTTCCCGTCGGGGATCAACAACTCAACCTGATAGCGGATTATTTTTTTACTGATTTTCAAAATCAGCTGGTATATGACCTGGACGCTTCGGCAGATGAATTACGTATTTATAACCTAAGAGGCAGGTCTTTTGCACACAGTTTTCAGGTAGAAGCCAATTACCTGTTGGGAGAAAACATTAGCTTGAAGGGGGCATACAAATATTATGATGTTAACGCGACGATTGATGGGCAATTGAGAGCAGTTCCTTTTATTTCTACTCATCGTGCGTTTTTTAACGTGGAATATGCGACCAAGTACGATAAGTGGAAAGTAGACTACACACTACATTGGTACGGATCACAACGACTACCCACTACAGCGAGCAACCCCGAGCCTTTACGAAGCGCAAACCGGTCTCCGTCTTATTTTCATATGAATACTCAACTGAGCAGAGGGTTCCGCTGGGGGAACATTTATCTGGGAGCAGAAAACCTGCTCGGGTTTACGCAGGACCATCCCATTATTGATGCAGAAAATCCATTTGGAAATGAATTTGATGCCTCCATCGTTTGGGGTCCCATCGTGGGACGTATGGTGTATGCGGGACTCCGATTTAAAATCAAAAACTAACATTTTTATCCATGAAATTGACATTGACTACCTTAACTTTTTTACTTGCATTCACCCTATGGGCACAAAAGGAGCCCATCGAAGTAGCAAAGGGCTATCAAATTGCCATTCAAACTTCTGCGCTTTGCACGATGTGTCAGCATGCAATTGAGTATGATTTAACGTATACGAAAGGAGTGAAACAGGCAGACTTAAACCTGGAAAATAAAATGGTAACTGTCGTTTACAACCCTGACAAAATTTCGGCAGATGAGATCCGAAGGAGGATCACAAAGGTCGGATACCACGCGGACGATTTGGAGAGGGATGCAACTGCTTATGAAAACCTTCCTTTTTGCTGTAAAGATGGGAACCACGGGTCTCCGATCCCTCAGGTTCCTACGAAAAAAGGGAATTAAATGTCAGGAATAACCGGTTGGAAGTGAGATAAAGCTATTTTCTCATTTTCAGCCGTAGTAACTTTCCGGCTTATGACACGAGTACTTCAGGACATGGCCGAACTGGCGGCAAGATATGTGAATACGACGAACCGCCATATTTTCCTAACCGGAAAAGCGGGTACCGGAAAGACGACTTTTCTCAAACACATCGTACATCATACGTACAAAAATGCAGTCATTGCCGCTCCAACGGGTATTGCAGCCATCAACGCCGGAGGTGTCACGCTGCATTCGTTACTTCAATTGCCCTTTGGCACCTTTATCCCGGAGAGCATCCCTTCCTCCTTTTCCAGCACACGCGTCAATACGCCACAAACGCTTTTTCGGGAGACGAAATTCAATGCGACAAAGCGGAAACTCATTCAGGAACTGGAACTGCTGATCATCGACGAAGTCAGTATGCTGCGGGCAGACCTGCTGGACTGCATTGACCACACGCTTCGATACCTGAGAAAAATCCCAAATAGGCCCTTTGGTGGACTGCAGATTTTATTTATTGGCGATTTGATGCAGTTGCCTCCCGTGGTGAAGGATACTGAAATGGAGCTATTGTCTTCTTTCTACCCGAGCATGTATTTCTTTGAAGCAAGGGCGCTAAGCGAACACCCTCCGATCCTTGTAGAGTTACAAAAAATATTCAGACAGAGCGATCAGCACTTTATCGATTTACTTAACCGGCTCAGGCATAATGAACAAACGGATGAGGACATTCAGGACCTCAACCGGTATCATAACCCCGACTTCGATCAGGCCCACGAAACCGGGTACATCCACCTGACCACGCACAACTACCGCGCGGACCGACTCAACAAGGGCAAGCTTCAAAACCTGGAAAGCCAGTTGCTCACCTTCCATGCACACATTGAGGGAGATTTTCCTGAAAGTATGTACCCTACTACACCGGAGCTGCATCTGAAACAGGGTGCCCAGGTGATGTTCATCAAAAATGACCCCACGGGAGAAGCCAAATTTTTCAATGGGAAAATTGGCCTAATTTCCAACCTGTCTGAAGGAGAAATCTGGGTGAAATTTGAAGACGGTGAAGAGGTCCTCGTAGGTCCCTATCAATGGGAAAACAAGCGTTACACACTGGACCCGGCCACCAACGAAGTCGACGAAAAGTACTTGGGCAGTTTCGAACAATTTCCAATTAAACTGGCCTGGGCCGTCACCGTACATAAAAGCCAGGGGCTAACCTTTGAAAAAGCCATTCTGGACTTATCCGGGACGTTTGCTCCAGGTCAACTGTATGTCGCCCTTTCACGATTAACCTCACTAAAGGGGCTGGTGCTCTCCTCTCCCCTACCGGAAGATCCACCTTCTATTGACGATTCGCTGAAAACGTTCGTCGGTTCCTTTCAAGGCCGCGATCATTTAAAAGAAAACCTGAAGAAGGACCAAAAAGCGTTTATTCTTTCGCTGAGCAGGGAAGCTTTTGATTTTTCAGGATTGGTCCGAGAGTTGGGCTATCACGAGCGAAGCTTTAATAAAGATGAGAACCGGTCGCTAAAACAAAAATACCTGTCCTGGACCAGGGAGCTCACCAATGAAACGCACCCTCTTCTCGGAATCGGAGAAAAGTTTGTGACAGAGGTAGAGAAAATCCTGATGCGGCCTGATTCGTTGCCCTTCTTATCCGAGCGCATGGAGAAGGCACACGGATATTTTAACCCCATCCTGAAAGACCTTCTGGACCGGTTGGTCACTCACAAAAAGTCGCTAACTAAAGAGACCAAAGTAAAGGCTTACGTTAAAGAGCTGGACAAACTGGAAGATGCTTTTTTAAAACAGAAACGTCGCATTACGAAGCTACACCTGCTGGTAGAAAACTCCGGTGAAGATAGAAATTTGAGTAAAGAAGACCTTCGTCAATCTTTTGACTATCAGGAAGGCATTCGAAAGGCTCCTGCAAAAAGTAAAGACAAGACGCCAACGGCTGAGATTTCCTACAACCTGTTTAAGGAAGGGAAAAGCATCAAAGAGATCGCAGCAGCTCGTGGGTTGGTTACCGGCACCATTGAAGGGCACCTGGCCAGATACATAGAAAACGGAGAAATCGACGTAAAAGAATTAGTAAAACCCGATCGGTTGGAAAAAATCCTTGAGGTCGCTACTCAGGACCTGGACGGATCTTCGGCGATTAAAGCGGCCTTACCCGATGATTACGGGTACGGAGAGATCAGGCTGGTGCTGGCACATTTGAAACGCGAAGGTTCATAACCTGTATGCCGCCGGAATGAAAACAGAAATGTATCATCGGATCGTTAATCTGGGTATAAAGCCTGAGGAGGACTATGCAGAAATCAGAAAAATACGATTTCTGAACTTTACCTGTTCACTCTCCATACTCATCACAGTATTTGCAGGAGTCTTTATCGTGCTGAAAGGCAATTACCTGTTGGCAGTTAGCAATTTAGTCTGGTCGATCGTGCTGGGCAGCATGATATATTTGAACAAAATCGGCAAAGTTTACCTCGCCAGGTACCTGTTCAATTTTATTTGGGTAGTATACGTGCTATTATCCGTCTTTTATCTCGGAAAAGAACGCTATGCAGATTACTATTTTCTGATAACCATCCTGACGTTTTTCATTTTCTTTGATCGGTTCTGGGTTCAAATCGTCGCATTCATTGTTTTACTTTTTCTTTTCCTTCAAACAAATCATACCTTTCTGGAAATAACCGAACGGTCCTTCAGGTACTTAGCATTTTTCGGTATCGTCGCATTTTTCAAAACAGTCATTCTGGAAACGGAAGAAACCATTCGTATCAAGCACCGAATTGCGCTGGAAGCGGAAAGAAAACGGGCGGAAGAACAGCAGGAACGAGCGGAGCTGGAACTTTCATACAAGAATGAAGAGCTTGTCAATTTTGCACTTCAGATTACTCAAAAAAACGAATTCATTGAGTCATTGAACCAAAAAATTGAATCAATCAAAAAACATCATCCGATTCCTGAATTGAAAGAACTGGAAGAAGTGATACGGATAAACGCGAACATCACAGAAGACCGGGAGGCGTTCGAAAACCATGTTCAGTTGCTTTGTGAAGGCTTTTTTTCCCGTCTTTCTCAATCGTATTCAGGATTGAGTGTGAATGATAAACGGTTGGCTGTTTTGATTCGGCTCAACTTAAGTTCCAAAGAAATCTCCTCTGTGCTGAATATCTCTCCTAAAAGTGTGGACATGAGCAGGTATCGGCTAAGGAAAAAAATGAACCTGGACTCCGGTGTAAATCTAAAAGAAGCCCTGGACTCCATTTAATAAATGAGTTACAGGGCTTCTAATCCTGCTAAATTATTGAACGATGATCCGATTCAATTGGGTGTGTTCACCTTGTGTAAAACGAACGAAGTAGCATCCTGAATTCAGCGCTCTTAACTGTACCTCTTGTCTTGATCCCACACTCCCCGCCGGTAAGATCATTTTCTGAACGGACTGTCCCAGCGCATTACAAACATCGATTTCCATTTCCTCCATCGGTCCGCTGGTAGCTTCCATCCAAAAAGACCGATTTGTTACGAGGGACGGATATACATTGACCTGCCATTCAGCTAAATAATCATCCTCGACGAAACTTCCTACCGGCCGGGTAATAAAAATCGAACCGCTGGAAAGGCTGTAGGCCATTACGTAGTAGCTCAACGGGTGTTGATCTTCGTAAACCTGATCGGTCATGGATGTTACGTTTCCATCTGGTATGACCCGATGAAGCTGCAGGTCCTCCGGAACGGAACCTTCCCGGGATACCGGATTTTGGTGTTCGCTTCGAAAGATAAAGTACCCTTCCGCATCCGGGTAGTGCTCCCACCGCACTACCCGATCGCCTTCGCCTGTGAGCTGAATGGTTAGGCCTTCGACCACACGATCCGTACGGTAAGCTCCCAGGGAAACCGCTCTTTTGTGCCACTTCCGATGGATGGATAAAGAAGCAACGACCTCAGAAAGTTGATCAGAAGAGGCAAAAACCCGTCGATTCATATCGACATCCACCTGCGATAAAAGCTGGTCACCCATTGGCCGGTTATATACAAGAAATACCTCTTTTTCATTCGTGTCCTGCCTTTCCATTTCGAAAGAAAACCCACCGGTAAATGCCCCGGCTGAGTGTTGCGCCTGCATGGAGCCAAAAAGAACGGTTAACAATGCGTACAGGAAGAAGGATTTGCTTCTGTGCTGCATCGTGACCATCGAGGCCTGGATGCGCATCCATTGATTCGACTTTATCTCCATGATTACTTTCCGGTCAAGTGTGCTTTCATGCGGTCGTTTTCTTCCTTTAACTGGATCATATAGAGGGTCAGTTCCTCAATTTTCTCCAGGAGGATCCCGTTCATTTCAGCTTGAGAATACCCGGATGCTTTCACCTCCTCAGCCGAAGGCACGTTGGGCAGGTGACCATTTTCCGCAATGAATGCATCTACTTCTGAAAGTGGCGCCAGGGCGTAATCTTTTTCAAATACATAATCCGGCCACTCCAGATCAGGGTCCAGGTGAAGATCTACGGCGTTGATGCCCCCATAAACGGTCATGTTGGCCGTGCCACTTCCTTGATCACCCCGAACGATGAGCCTGGATGCAATGACCTCATCCGCATCGATGTTATCGGCCAATACTTCTGAAGAAGTCAGGCCTCCCGTAAAGGCCGAATCGGCCTGGAGTATGTTAGTGGAAAGAAAATTGGTAGCTACACCAAAACTCGTGATGCTGCCATTGACTGACAGGCTCGCACCACCCTCAAAAAATTCACCAATGGATACTTCACCCGTTGATTTCGCGATGAAAAGTGGTTGCTTGCTTTTGTTCGGCATCAAAGCAATATCAGCACTTTGGCCAAGTCCGGACGTAAACACCGTAAGGGAGCCGGGAGCCAACGCATCCTGCCCGTTGCTTAATGCACGAAACGGCCTGGCGGTGATTTTAAAGAGGTATTTGTTATCATTGGCTTCGTTAGCTATGCCATCCTGGTCCGTGTCCCGCATCAGTGTCAGGTTACTCGCATTCCCGGTTACCACACTCGTATTGCCATTCATCGTTAGGCCTGCAGGAGATTGAAGGATAATGCCTGATTGCTCCGCGCCGGTAGCGGAAAGTTTAAGAAAATCACCGTTTTTAAATTCGAAAAAACGCTTCGTATTTCGTTTAACAACAAATTCATCCTCATCTGTAAATGTTTCGTATCGTTGATTGCCGTACCTGATCACAAGGCCAGTGCTTCCAGCTTGCTTGCCATCACTGTTTATTTGCAACCTGTCTTCTTTGAAGTTTTTGTAATCCTGTGCTTGGGAATAAGTAGAAAGAAGCAACAATGCCATCAATGAACTTATGTGCCATTTGATGGTTCGTCTTACTTGTGAGAAATAAAATAGTTTAGTTTTCATAGTTCTGTTTTTTCCTGGCAAGATCTTTTACCAAAGAAGCATTCGCCACTTTTACGTATCTACATGATCTCTACGTCGTATCTACGCGATCTCGACAAGGGTTCAACTAATGAAAATATGCCTGATTTTTGGGCCACTGATGATGATCGGAACGACCAAAATACGTCCTTCGGGAAACTTATCTACTTTTGTAAGTGCCTCACCATTTTTAGAAGACATCAAATCGGAGATATGCCTTTTAAACGTATTTTACTTTTTCTGTTTAGCTGTTTTGCCCTTGCATTAGGTGGTTTAGAGGCACAAACGACAAACATTTCGCAATTGGAAAAAGCGTTGAATAAGCTATATGGTGTTGAAAAGATTCATGCATTGAATCAATTAACGGCGCATTATTCGGAAAGAGATCGAAAGCTTGCATTGAAGTATGGGAAACAGGCGGCTTCACTGGCGGAAGCGGTCTTTTCTTCGGAAAATGTACTTGTCGATCAGGCCAAACGAGTCGAGAAATATACGGCACATTTCCAACTGGGTCACCTGTATTTTCTTCAGGAAAAGTATGACCTGGCGAGGAAGAGCGTAGAAAAAGCATATCGGGAGGCAGACATAATGGATGATTCGGTGAATCGTACCTCCAGTGAGCGGCTGCTTACTAAAATCAATGCCGTAGATAAAAGAGAAGGCTTTTTAAAAAGCAAATGGAGAAACCTCGCACTCAAAGAAAAAGTTTCTTCTGCCTCTACTGACTTGAAAATCACGTCTATTTTGACCCTGGCCAAGAAGTATGAACAGCTAAAGAGCTATGATAAAGCCATTGAACACTATCAGAAGGCCATCAATGAGCTGCAAAATACGGGAGACGCGCAACGAATTGCTACACTTCAAACGAAAGTTGCCGCACTTTATGACTCGCTGGGAAATGCGGACCAAGCCACCGCTTTTTATGAGGAAGCGGGTAGCGGATTTGAAAAACTCAATGATACCACGGCTCTTATGGACCTGAATGAACGATTACAAGCGCTAATAAGTACTAGAGATAGTAGCAGTCAAACCCGGCCACTTTTAGTGGAACGCCTTCCCGTGACCAAAGGCACCGATCAGGAACTATTGACATCTATGGACCGTCTTCAAAAGCTGTCCGAAGAATACGAGAAAAAAGAAGACTTTAGTCTTTCACTTCAATACTACAAGCAATACCAGGAACTACAACAGCAACTCATTGCTCGTCAAAATCAGAAGCAGCTGGATTCATTGGAATTGGTCAATCGTGCCAATGAAATCATCTTACTCGAACAGGAAAATGAGCTCAATGCTGCTGAAATCAAAAACCAGACCGCGCGAATCTCCCGACAGCAAAGGTTTAGAAACGGACTCATCCTGGGTACATTGATCCTCTTTGGACTGGCAGGTGTTTTCTATTGGTTATTCATCACCAAGCGTAAGGCGCATCAACGTTTACAGGTAACGTACAACCATTTGGATACCACCCAAAAACAATTATCGGAAGCGGAAAAAAAGATCAAAAAACTCTTGGGACAACAGGTCTCTGCGGACATCGCTCAAGCGTTGATTTCTGACGAACCGGAACGAGGGAACATCCATAAGTTTGTTTGCATCCTGTTTTTGGACATCCGTGACTTCACTCCTTTTGCAAGTAGCAGAACTCCGGAAGAGGTCATCGCTTATCAGAATAATGTTTTTGGGTTCATGATTGAAATCATCGCCCGGCATCATGGGGTGATCAACCAATTTATGGGTGACGGGTTCATGGCTACTTTTGGTGCGCCTGTTTCTTATGAAAACGATGTTCAAAATGCGTTTGCTGCTGCACTGGAAATAGTAGAAGAAGTCAACCGTAAAAGCGAAAATGGTCACATCCCTCCGACAAAAATCGGCATCGGGATGCACGCAGGGAAAGTAGTTGCCGGAAACGTAGGAACGGAACAACGCAAACAGTATTCCATCACCGGGACAACGGTCATTACCGCTGCCAGAATCGAGCAACTCAACAAGCGGTATGCCTCTCAACTACTTGTTTCCGAGTCGGTCATAAATCATTTAAACGGAGCTACGCCTACAACACCTGAAGTTTTTGAAACGAAACTGAAAGGAATGGATCGGCCGATCAAAATCTTCAAAGTTGCCTGATGCTGTTAAAGCCCTTGCAATACCTCGGTCAGATTGGATTCACCTTCCAGACCCATCTTTTTTCTTAGTCGGTAGCGACTTTGGTCCACGCTCTTTGGAGAAATATTCAACAAGGTCGCCATTTCTTTTGAACTAAGTCCCAACCGGATAATCGCAGCCAGTTTTTGATCATTTTTACTCATCTTAGGATAGGTACCTGCCAATTTGATAAAGAAGCCTTCGCATACGTTTTGAATGTAACGTTCGAACTCTTCCCTGTCTTCGATTAGGTTTTCATTGGATTTGATGAATTTTTCCAGTTCTTTCAAAGACGCTGCATCATCATCGGCTCGTATGTCTTTGATGGTTCCTTTAAGTTTTTTCAGAAAATCATCTTTGCTCGTAATGTGAAATGCCAGGTTGACCAATTCTTTATCTTTAAAATCCAATTCCGCTTTCATGGTCTTTTTTTGTTCTTCCACACGAGCCAGTTCCAACGCCATCGTTTGTTGATGTTTAATGGTGAGTAGGTTTTCGATTTCCATGATGACCTTTTTAAGGAAGAGCAGTGCGGTCAAAAACGTCATGTATCGCAATAACTGAAAAACGTTGATGAGGGAATCGAACGTTACGATTGGGAACATGTAGCTGTAGCCTGCAAACATGAGCAGGTTGAACCATACAGAATCAAATAGAAAAACGGTAAAGATAATCAGGGACAGGTAGATGTATTCCGTATAGAGGACATCATCAAAAATATGAATTTTGATATTGGCATAGAAAATCCAGAATATCATAAATACCACTCGTGTGATGTTGACCTTCTTTTTGGAGTTCAAATAAATAACGAAAAACAGCATGCAAACCCAGGTACTCATGAAAAGCAACAGCGCATACTGTGCCTGGATACCCGCAATGATGGCACCAGCTACTGCGAGCAAAGCGGACAAGAGACTGACATAATTGAGGGATTTGATCTTACGAAACGTATTGTAGTCCCATTCATCACGTATGTTGACGTTGATGTATTTGCGATAAAGCGTACTCGAATTGTTATTCGACATGGCGTTGACTTTTATTCGTTATGAAACCGAAGACCAAACCTATCCTACTCGTGTTTCCAATGTACCACCCTTCGGCAGAACAAAAACGAGTACAGGTAGGGTGTTGATTAGTAATTATCTCCTTGGTGTTTCGAACAAAAAAAGCCCAATTCGTCCATTTTTCACGACTATGTAGAGATCATGTAGAGATCAAATAACAACTAGATGCGCCATTTCCCCCTGATCAAATTCGTGATCAACGATCACCTCTTGTGACAAATTTTATCGAAGTAAATCCCCTTTTTATCGTCAAAAAATCCCTATTCATCTACAGGTTGAGGTGTGGTAGAGATCATGTAGAGATCAAAACTTAGGGCTCCGGTACCTATCCTACGTACTTAGCATGGAATAAAACAAATAGATACTACACTTGAAACAAGCATAAGATCTCGCTTCATTGATGGTCAAATCGCTTCATGCGTACCGTCCGCTTTGCAACGTGTCATTGCCTGGTTCATAAACTTTTTAACATATGAAATATTTTATTTTAATGCTTTTAACCGTCGGATCGTTGAACCTGAAAGGTCAGGGGTCCAACCTGATCTTTTTTGCCGAAGAGGGTGAAAACTTCACTGCCTATGTCAACGGAAGAAAAATCAATGATGAGCCAACGTCTCGGGTTCAGGTAGACGGAATTAATGAAGATTTTGCACAGGTGAAAATTGCTTTTGAAACACCGGGTGCACCGGAGGTAAAAAGCCCGATGATGATTGATCCCGGAAAGGAGATAACCTCCGTCATTAAAAAGAATAAGAAGGGAAAGTACGTGATGCGGCTGGTGAGCTCGGTCAATGCTCCTGAAGCGCAGACTCAGACCACCGCCGTTCCGGTTTCTCAAACAACCGCCACACCTGCACAACCGACGACCACGACTTCAACTACTATGGATGACTCCGATACGAGCATCGGTATCAGTATAAAGACCGGAGAAGAGACGTTTAGTATGGACGTAAAAGTAGACGGTATGGATACCGGCAACCGTACTTCTTCCAGCCAGTCGGCAACCGCTACCGGCAATACTTCTACTACCTCCTCTGCACAAATCAGCGCACGTGTTGAGGGTAGCAAAATCATCCTTAGCGACGGACGTGTCTACACCTTTAAGTATGTAAATTCTAACCGAATCGGACCGGTCGTTGAAATGAAAAACCCGGTAGGTGCACAAGTGGCTATTTCCTACGACGGTGTGGAAGCTTATACTAGCGAAGTGCCTTTTGTCTACCGTGAAAATGACTGGAAAAAAAGTAAAGTGTACTTTAAACTCAGTGTATCGGAAGCTTCCGGGAGCTGGTCCGTCAAACTAAAGCATAACAGCAGCAAAATGATCATCGAAGGGTCTAATGGTAGTGCGCCCCCTCCCACCACCACGGTCGTCAGCAACGGCGGTTG
>JBCCXH010000013.1:0-26229 GCA_039192005.1 Bacteroidota bacterium | reverse complement strand
CTTCATTAAAAATACTGACCATTCATGGAGAGGGATTCAAATTAGTCCAGGTACAGTAGGCTTTTCTCCTGTTTTTTACTACCTTTATTGAGTATAAATGTTTTTTATCACTCTAGCATGTTAATTGTACCTTCCATATCTGTTATTAAAGGGAGAACCATCCGGCTCCAACAAGGAGATTATACGAAAGAAAAGGTATATGAAGAAAGTCCTATTGAGGTCGCGAGTCAATTTGAAGATCACGGCATCACAAGGATTCACCTGATTGACTTAGAGGGAGCTAAAAGGGGAAAGGTGGTTAATTACGATTCCCTTCAACTTATAACGGGGTATACTAATCTTAAAGTAAACTTCGCGGGTGGAGTTCATACAGACGGTGACATCATTAAATCATTTGAACACCGAGCAGAAAGTGTGACAGCGGCCTCAGCAGCTGTACAAGATCGTGAGACTTTTGCTAACTGGATCATGTCCTATGGACGTGAGAAAATTGCTTTAGCCGCTGACAGTCTCAATGGGATCATACGTATTAAAGGTTGGCAAATGGAAACGAGCATAAAGCTTTTTGACCATGTTGCCTACTTTTACGATAGAGGCTTAAAATACCTAAAGACCACAGATATATCTAAAGATGGTGTTTTGGATGGGCCTTCGTTTGAGCTATACAAGGCGCTGCTTAAAGAATTTCCTAATCTATGCATTTTTGCCAGTGGTGGCATCCGAAACATAGATGACATAAAAAAGCTATCGGATCAAGGTCTTTACGGGGCAATTTTCGGCAAAGCTTTCTATGAAGGAAGAATTACACTAACAGAAATAGAACAATTTGTCAGCGTTTACGCCTAGAGAAGATCTAATTCCTGTCCCTTATTGTAATTAAGTTTATACAGGAAGTAGAAAATAAAATTGTATTTACTTACAGAGTCACTATCTGTAGAATCTATCTCCTGTTTTTCTATCTCATAATCAGATTCAAGAAGGCTTTTTGATTTTGCATTTTTGTTATCCTGATTAACAGGTGCTGAAGGGGAATCTTCTACTTCTGTTTCGGTTGTAGGGTTTTCCCATGTAGAAGCATAAAGCCCACTAAATAGAAAGACAAAAAGGACTGTAAAAAGTAGTTTAATGAGTATTTTCAATTTTCAAATACTTAAGCTCAAAAACAAATTAACGGAAAAAAACAATTAAAGTTTGTTTTTCGATTAAACTTAGCTTTTTTCCGTTAAAAATTTCCTCAGGCGGAATATAATATTTGAAAATTTTTCAGTTTCAGATGTGAATATAAAAGCTTTTTATAGTGTTCTCTTCACTTCTCTAACTTCAAATCCTTCGATCGTATCCCCAACTTTTATGTCATTAAAGTTCTTAATGCTGAGACCACATTCGTAGCCATTTTTCACCTCGCCTACATCTTCTTTGAATCGTTTCAGTTGGTTGATTTCACCCGTATAAACGACGATTCCGTCTCTGATAAGCCTTACCTGGTTGGTACGCTTCACGATCCCGTCGGTCACGTAACAACCCGCTACTGTTCCAATCTTGGATATTTTGAATACTTCTCTTACTTCGATGTTTCCGGTGATGACCTCTTCGCTGGTAGGTTCTAACATACCTTCCATTGCATCTTTTACATCGTTGATCGCATCGTAGATAATAGAATACAGACGGATTTCTATTTCTTCTGTTTCTGCCAGCCTTCTTGCCCCTGCTGAAGGTCGTACCTGGAATCCGACAATAACAGCATCTGATGCAGAAGCCAATAAGACATCGGACTCGGAAATTTGACCTACAGCTTTATGCAGGATATTGACCTGAACTTCCTCTGTAGAGAGTTTAAGTAGTGAGTCAGAGAGGGCTTCGATCGATCCATCCACGTCTCCTTTTACGATTACATTGAGCTCTTTGAAATTACCAATTGCAAGTCTTCTGCCAATTTCATCAAGCGTAATATGTTTCTTAGTTCGGATGGACTGCTCACGGAGTATTTGCTCTCTTTTGTTCGCTATCTCCCTTGCTTCCCTGTCGCTCTCCATTACATTGAAGCGATCACCCGCTTGTGGCGCTCCATCTAGCCCCAACATTTGGACTGGTGTAGACGGGCCGGCGATTTGCAACCTTTGTCCACGATGGTCAAACATGGCTTTTACCTTTCCAAAATAAGGTCCTGCCAGTAACACGTCTCCGACTTTTAACGTTCCTGCCTGAACCATAATCGTAGATACAAAACCTCTTCCCTTATCCAAACTGGCTTCTACAACAGATCCAACTGCAGATTTGGCCGGGTTAGCTTTTAGTTCTAAAAGTTCAGCTTCCAGCAAAACTTTATCTAGTAACTCTTCGACTCCTTCTCCTGTCTTGGCAGATACCTGCTGACATTGATATTTACCTCCCCAATCTTCTACCAAGATGTTCATTTGAGACAGGTCTTCTTTGATTTTATCAGGATTGGCGTTCGGTTTGTCAATCTTATTAATGGCGATTACGATCGGTACTCCCGCTACCTGAGCGTGGTTGATCGCCTCTTTCGTCTGTGGCATGACCGAATCGTCTGCGGCTACTACGATGATGGCAACATCCGTGATTTTCGCCCCTCTTGCACGCATCGCTGTAAAGGCTTCGTGTCCCGGTGTATCCAGGAAAGCAACTCGTTTGCCACTTTCGGTCATCACGTCATATGCTCCAATGTGCTGTGTAATTCCACCAGCTTCGTCGGCAGTAACTTTTGCATCCCTGATGTAATCAAGTAATGAGGTTTTACCATGATCTACGTGACCCATAATGGTGACAATAGGCGCTCTTTCGTGTAAGTCCTCTGCTGAGTCTTCTATTTCTACAACATCGGTCTCTTCCTTGGCTTGTGCAAAATCAACATCGAAGCCAAATTCATCTGCAATGACGGTAATCGTCTCTGCGTCCAAGCGTTGATTTATTGAAACAAACATTCCTAATGACATACATGCAGAGATAACATCATTGGCAGATACGTCCATTAAAGATGCGAGGTCACTGGCTGAGATAAACTCAGTCACATGTAATACTTTTGATTCCTCCTCTGCCTGGATGAGTTTTTCTTCTTCTGCCTCCGCTTTTGCGGATCGCTTATCTTTCCTGTACTTAGACCTTTCTGTTTTTGACTTACCACCGCTTAGTTTGGCAAGTGTTGCCTTGATCTTATCCTGGATTTCTTTATCGGATAACTCTTCGGTCTTCCTTCCAGTAGATGATCTTCCTTGTCCTTGTCTTCCGCCGTGTCCAGGCCTTCCACCTTGGTTTCTTCCACCTCCCTGATTGGGTCTTCCACCCTGACCGGGTCTTCCACCTTGATTTTGATTAGGTCTTCCTCCCTGACCTTGCTGGTTTCTGTTGTCACCTGCGGTGTTGATACGCTTTCTTGGACGTTTTTTACGATCCTGACTCTGATCCGAAGAAGCGACAGGTTTTGGCTTGTCTTTTGGTAACTCAATTTTATCAAGCACTTTCAATCCTCGTAAAGAGTCTGCTTTTGCCTTGATAAGTTGTGTTGGTTCTTCCTTCTTTTCTACTTTTTCGGGAGGTTTTTCTTTAGGCTTTTCTTCCTTAACTTCTTTTTTGACCTCTTTTTTCGGTTCTTCTTTAACTGGAGCTGGCTTCTTTACTTCTACCTTTTCCTCCACTTTTTTTTCAGGGACAGGAACAGGTTCAGGTGCCGGCTTAGGTTTTTCTACAACTTGTGGTGGTGTTTCTTTTGGAGGCTCTTCTTTCTTTTTTCTATCAAGCTCTATTTTTCCTACCACTTTAGGTCCCTCCAATTTTGCTTTGGCGGAAATCTTCTCTGGCTCTACACTTGTTGTTGTCGTCCCTACGTTGTCCTTTATTAAGATGCGTTCATCTTCTTTGCTTTTCGGCTCTTCCGGACGATCAGCCTTGATTACCAGGTCTTCGGTTTTTACACCGATGGTTAGTTCGGACGCCTCTTCTTTATCGTGAGCTGCGTCTGCGAACTTACGCGCAAGCATTTCGTACTGATCCTGGTTTATCTTAGAATTAGGATTTGCATCTACTTTAAATCCCTTTTCAGATAAATATTCCAAGATAGTATTTCTACCTACGTTTAGTTTTCTTGCTACCTGACTTAATCTGTATTCTGCCATATAAAGCTTTAATATTAAATATTATTCAAATTCCTGGCTTAGAACCTGAATAATTTCATGTACTGTCTCTTCTTCTAAATCCGTTCTTCTTACTAAATCTTCAGAGCCTAACTTTAAAACGCTTTTTGCCGTATCTAGTCCTACTCTTTTCAATTCATCTATTACCCAGTCTTCCAGTTCGTCGGTAAACTCATCAAGATCTACATCTTCCTCTGAGCTTTCATCCAATTCGCGGAAGACATCGATTTCCATGCCCACCAATTTACTGGCAAGTTTAATGTTTTGTCCGCCCTTACCAATTGCCAAAGATACCTGATCAGGCTTTAGATATACAGAAACTCTGTCTTTATCCTCGCTAATATCCATACTTGTGATTTTAGCAGGGCTTAAAGCCCTTGCCAGATAGAGCTCCAGGTTGTCTGTAAAGTTGATTACATCAATGTTTTCATTTTGAAGTTCTCGGACAATAGAGTGTATTCTTGAGCCTTTCATTCCAACGCAGGCTCCTACCGGATCTATCCGATCATCGTAGGATTCTACGGCTACTTTTGCTCGCTCACCTGGCTCTCTGACTACGTTTTTGATGGTGATCAGGCCATCGTATACTTCGGGAACTTCTGATTCAAAAAGTCGCTCTAAAAATACCGGCGACGTTCTGGATAAAAGGATTTTAGGGTTGCCGTTGACCATTTCTGCTCGATGAACGATGGCTCGAACGCTATCTCCTTTCCTGTACCGGTCTTTAGGTATTTGTTCGTTTTTAGGTACCGTCAGTTCATTCCCTTCTCCATCAACCAAAAGCACTTCACGTCCAAGCACCTGATAAACTTCTCCCTGTATAATTTCACCTACCAGATCCTTGTATTTTTGAAATAAGATGTCTTTTTCAAGATCTTTGATTTTTTGGATGAGTGTCTGTCGGGCGGTCATTACGGCTCTCCTACCAAAATCAATGAGTTTAATCTCTTCCGCAACCTCTTCGCCAATTTCAAAATCAGGTTCAATTTGGCGCGCTTCAGTTAGACTTATTTTATCGTGATCCCAGATGTCTTCTGAGTTATCGTCTACAATTTCCCGAAACCGCCAAATCTCCAAGTCACCATTGTCGGCGTTAATGATAATATCAAAATTATCATCTGTCTCGTACTTTTTACGGATCATCGTTCTGAATACATCCTCCAAGATACGGATCATCGTAGGACGGTCTATGTTCTTACCTCGCGCAAAATCCGCAAACGAATCAACTAATATTGATGCTTCCATTACTTAAATGACACTAAAATTTTCGACTGTATTATTTCACTGAAAGGAATGTTCCTTTTTTCATTTTTTATATTCAAAACAATTGCATCTTCATGAATCTCCAACATCTTTCCTGTTACTTTTTCACCATCAGCTTTTTCAACTTCCAATTGACGACCCGCATTCTTTGCATACTGTCTTTTCAACTTAATCGGGTGATCCAGACCGGGAGATGAGACTTCAAGAAAATACTTACCAGGCATGATGTCCTGATCTTCCATGATCTTACCTAATGATCTGCTTACCTTGCCACAATGATCAATGTTGACGCCGTTGTCCCCATCAAGAAAAACCAGCACTTTCTGGTTTTCTACGTTCCCCTTCACTTTTACATCTACAAGGAAAATACTCTCTTCACTTTTTATGATGTCCTCAACAAGGAGTCTAACACGATCTTCTAAATCACTCATGAATAAAAAGAGGGGACTTTTGTCCCCTCGTCTTCTTAGTTTTCTACTTGAAGTTACAAAGGTAGGATAATATTTTTTTTCAGAAAACTTATTTGTCAATTCTGTCTCTGGGGCGAGGATAATAGGAAATTAATGGTCATTTACTATTTAATTATATGTAATCCAATTATGTTTCCTTTGTACACTTATACATGGAGCCATGGTTGGAAAACTGAAAGTATTTAATTCACTCACCAGAAAAAAAGAGGTGTTTGAGCCTCTTAACCCACCTTATGTTGGGATGTATGTCTGTGGACCCACAGTATACAGCAACGTCCATTTGGGTAATGTAAGGACATTTCTGAGTTTCGATGTGATAAATAGGTACTTGCGCTTTATTGGATACAAAGTCAGGTATGTACGCAACATCACAGATGTAGGTCATTTGCTCGACTCTGGTGAAGATAAGATTTCCAAAAAGGCAAAGCTTGAAAACCTGGAGCCCATGGAGATTGTACAAATGTATGCGAATGATTTTCATGATGTCATGAACCTTTTCAACGCGATCCCACCAGATATCGAGCCATCTGCGACCGGCCATTTAATGGAGCAGGTTGTGATGATCAATAAGTTGATTGATAATGGGGTTGCCTACGAATCAAACGGATCTGTCTATTTTGATGTTGAAGCATACAATGAAAAATATCCCTATGGAGTATTGAGTGGTAGAAAGGTTGAAGACCTGATTTCCGATACACGCGATCTGGATGGACAAGACGATAAAAAATCACCTCTTGACTTTGCATTGTGGAAGAATGCTGCTCCAGAGCATATCATGAGGTGGGATACACAATGGGGAAGTGGTTTTCCTGGCTGGCATTTAGAATGTTCTGTAATGAGTACCAAATACCTAGGTGAAGAATTCGATATACACGGCGGGGGGATGGACCTGAAATTTCCTCATCATGAGTGTGAAATTGCCCAAAACAAAGGGACTCACGGGCATGGGGGTGCTAAGTATTGGTTACACACCAATATGTTGACGGTAAATGGTCAAAAAATGAGTAAGTCGCTAGGGAACTCATTTCTGCCAAGGGAGCTGATTTCTGGTGAGCATGAATTGTTAAACCGTGGATATAGCCCGATGACCATTCGCTTTTTTATGCTCCAATCTCACTACGCCAGCACACTGGACTTTTCCAATGAGGCACTGGAAGCAGCTAGAAAAGGATACGTAAGGCTGGTGAATGGGTTAAGACTCATTAAAGAAATGGAGTGGAAGGAAGACGAAGGGCAGTTAGATGAAAAGCAAGAACAACAGATCAACAAATACTGCGACAATTGCTATTATGCGATGAACGATGATTTCAATACTGCCCTAACGATCGGCCACTTGTTCAATCTCGTGAAAAAAATCAATTCGCTTCATACTGGGCAGTTGAAATTTGGTGCCATAGGAAAAGTGTCTTTCGACCGCATCAAAGCTATTTTTGTTGGGTTTACGGAAGAGGTACTGGGACTGAAAATTGAAACGGACGTCAATTATCAACAGCTGATTAAAACAATTTTAAAAGAATACGAACAAGCCAAGTTCAATAGAGATTTCAAAAAAGTAGATCAACTTAGGGCGGACTTAAAAGCGGAAGGCATCATTGTGAAGGATATGAAAGAACACATTGAGTGGGCTTTTGAAGAATAATGGATGAATTTCTTGGCTAGTTAAAGCAGAAAATCGAGGTTATTTCAAGGACTAAGCCCTAATACATCGAGGCCGCAAAACTGCAATGCCAGTAATTTGTACCTCTTTGTTTAGACCCATTTGTATAAGGTGGGTTCTAAGCAACAACTTTATACATCAATCTGCTATGATAGAAATAGTTGGGTAATGGAAGTTTTAGTTAACAACCATCTCTTTAAGGCACTCTACCCATTTGTCTTCTGCATTGAGACTCGGAACTAAATCCCATTTCTCTCCACCTGCATGAATGAAATCTTCCTGATACGTTTCTCCAACCTCGATGGTAGTCTCCAGGCAGTCTGAGACAAAAGCAGGCGAAAATGCCAATACCTTTTTTATTCCTTTCTTCGCCAGATCTTCCAATACGTCTTCTGTATAAGGTTGTACCCAAGGCGTTTTGCCCAGCCTTGATTGAAAGCAGACCGTATAATCTTCTTTTTTAATATCCAGCTTTTTGGTAATCAATCGTGTTGTCTCGAAACACTGTGCCCGATAGCAATACCTGTTATTTTCATTGAGTAGATTGCAGCAGGTGCCTAACTGGCAGTAATTGCCGTTAGAGCCTTTCCTGATTTGTCGCTCGGGTAGGCCATGGTAGCTAAAAATAAAATGATCGTATTCGCTGTCAGACATCAGCTTTTTGCCCTGGTCTACGATGGTGTCAATAAACAACTCATCTTCCAAAAACTGAGAAGTGAATTTGATGTGCGGGATGATTTGCCACTCTTTGGTGAGTTCCATCACTTTATCTACAACGGACCCGGTCGTTGCAGAAGCATACTGTGGAAATAAGGGGATTACGTGAAGGCTGACGATCTTCTCCTTCTTGAATTCTTCGAGAACTGATTCGATGGAAGGGTTTTGATACCTCATCGCAAACTTGACCGAGTAGTCTTTGTTGAGTTTCTCTTGTAGAAGCCCTGTGATATCTTCTGTATAGTATTTGAGCGGTGACCCTCGTTCGTCAAAGAGTTTTCGGTATTCCGCTGCGGACTTAGGGGCGCGGAATGGTGCAATGATCCCGTTCACTAATAACCACCTTCCGATGAAGGGGATATCAACCACTCGCTTATCCATTAAAAATTCTCTTAAATACTTTCTGACGTCTTTCACATCAGTGGAATCTGGTGTTCCAAGATTGACAAGTAAAATTCCCTTTTTAGGCATTTTCTAGTTTAAAATATTGGCTTCCCAAATCACTGCGGAGTAGGCAAAAAAGCGTACAAACCTGAAAAGGGAAAAATATAAATAGCTTTTGAATGAATACTTAACTGAGCCCACTAGCATTGCTATTCCTGAAAATGGGATAGGGGTAAGTGAAGCTACTACGACAAGGAAACCACCGTAATCGGTTAAGTGTTTTTCAAATTTTCCAAAAACACGTTTTTTCATCTCTTTGTAAAAACGTGTATTGTTCAAATACTGCCCAATAAAAAAACCAATTACTCCTGCTGCATAAGAGATTAAGGAGAGTGAAGCAACGTTGTAAATGTAGGTGAGTAGTACCTCGCTTCTTAAAGACCAAATCATAAAAAACTCCGGGGGAATGATTCCAAAGATGATCTCAGATGCCAGAAAGATGCTGTAAATGATTACTGGTTTTTCATAGACAGGCCCAAGAACGGATTCAAGTGAGAAGTCCAGGTTGTTTCTCGCATAGAAGTATCCGCCCACGATGACGATAAGCCAGATCAATCCCCTTCCAAGGTTTTTTAATAAGAATCGATTTCTCTCAGAAATTGATTTGTTTTTTATCGATGACATATGGATCTGAAGACGTTATTCTGTAAGAGATTGTTCCTGAGGTGTATCGGAATGTTTGATAGCCTTGGTCTTCCCGAATGAAACGAACCAGAATGGGTCTTCCAGTTCTGTATACCTACCATGAAATTGTGTTAACATTATTTTAACCGCATAGTTAAGGCGATTTACAGCATCTACATAATAGTCATTTCTATTCTTTGGGTGGTAGATGAAAAATTTAATGATGGGGAATGCTCCCGTACGAAAGTCGCCCAATATCCGTTTGACGTCAGGTCTTTTTTTCTGTAGCCTTTCCGTGGCTTTTCCACAGCAGTTGCCCATTCCTTTGATCAGAGGGATGTATATTTTATTTGTCTCTTTTTCTGTAGCGGCTATCTCTTCTACCGATTCTTCACAGAAAGCTTTTAAAATCCTTAAGGAAGGGAGGCTCATTTTTGCTTCCGTAAAAACATCCGGCTGCCATAGTATTTCCCTAAAGGTGAATAGCGAAGGGAGTAGCTCTGTATCGTAATTTTCATCTTCATTTAATGCCTTGATGATTTCATTAGTGATTCCGGATATTTCTACTTCGCCGGCATGCAATGCATAGGACCATCCTTTCTCATCGGACTTTATGAGCTTGTGGAAATTCCATATTTCATTTAATGCGAGTTTCATCTTCTAATGAATAGCCAAAATAACACAAACAGCACCATAACTTTTAAAATAGTTCATCAACCTTTAGTTTAACAGCCGAATGGAGAAACATTGGATTTATGGGGAGGAACCGGATGAAGAACGAGTTGCGGCACTTAGCAAATCGATCAATGTCAATCCCTACCTGTCAAAACTTCTGATAAGAAGGGGCATCAGCACATTTGACAGGGCGAAGGAGTTTTTTAGGCCTAGTTTGAGCATGCTACATGACCCTTTCCTGATGAAAGGCATGGACCGGGCTGTGAACAGGTTATGCGATGCCGTCTTTAATAAAGAAAAGATTGTGCTCTACGGAGACTATGACGTAGACGGTACGACGTCGGTAAGTTTACTTTATCTTTTTCTTAAACAATATACAGAACATGTTTTGTACTACATACCCGATCGGTATACAGAAGGGTACGGTCTTTCGGAGAAAGGGGTCAACTGGGCAGAAGCGCAAGGTTGTCACCTGATGGTGGCCCTGGATTGTGGCATTCGGGCGGTCGATCGGGCGGAACAAGCTAAAGCGGCTAACATAGATCTGATCATTTGCGACCATCACCTTCCTGGGAATACGCTACCGGAAGCTTTTGCCATACTTGACCCGAAACAAGCTGACTGTGGCTATCCTTATAAAGAGCTCTCGGGGTGTGGTGTCGGTTTCAAGTTATTGGAGGGTTTCTGTCATCAAAACACGATCAAAAAGGAAAAGCTTTATAACTATCTGGATTTGTTGGCGGTAAGTATAGCCTCAGATTTAGTTCCCATGACCGGAGAAAACCGTGTACTGGCTTACTACGGGCTGAGAAAGCTCAATCGTGCGCCTTCTGCCGGGTTAAAATCATTGATCGAAGTCAGCGGTAAAAAAGAAGAACTGACCATTTCTGATGTTGTCTTTCGTCTAGGGCCAAGAATCAACGCAGCGGGTAGACTGGCACATGCAAACGAGTCTGTCAAATTATTGATCGGTGAGAACTACCAAACCGAAGCCTTTGCTGATAAGCTCAACGAGCGGAACGTGGAACGAAAAAAGTTTGATAAAAACATCACAGGAGAGGCACTTGAAATGATCGTTGCTCAAGGCGAACAGAAATCATCTACTGTTCTTTTCAAGAAAGACTGGCATAAGGGAGTGATCGGGATTGTTGCTTCCAGGTGTATAGAGCATTATTACCGGCCTACGATCATTTTGACGGAGTCCAACGGAAAAGCTACAGGGTCTGCCAGGTCAGTAGATGGATTTGATGTTCACGAGGCTTTGAGTAAATGTGAAGACCTGCTCGATCAGTACGGAGGGCATAAATATGCAGCGGGACTGACGCTGAGTTTGGACAAAGTTGAACCTTTCCAGGATCGTTTTGAGGAAGTAGTGTCCAATAGCATCACGAAAGACCAGCAAATACCAAAATTACATATTGAGGCAGACCTGCCACTCGAATACATCAATCATAAAACGAATAGTATTTTATCTCAGATGGAACCTTTTGGTCCACAAAACATGACACCCATCTTTGGCACAAAAAATGTATTTATTCGAAACGAGCCTAACATAATCAAAGAGGAACATGCCAAAGGGTTTCTCAGAGAAGGAAATAATGATAAATACTATGAATGGATTGCCTTTGGTTTGGCTGAAAAAGCAAAAGAGATAAAACCGGGTAGGCCTTTTCAAATTGCTTATCAAATTGAAGAAAACAATTTTATGCAGCAGAAGTCTCTTATCCTTAATATTAAAGATATAAGATTTGATTGATAACTTGCCGCACCTTTGAAATAGCATGGAACTAAAAGCAGAACATCTTGTCAAGAAGTACAAGAAAAGAAAAGTAGTGAATGATATCTCTGTGAAGGTAAATCAGGGAGAAATAGTTGGTTTGCTTGGTCCCAATGGAGCAGGAAAGACGACCTCATTCTACATGATTGTAGGGCTCATCAAACCGAATGAAGGGCATATTTATTTGGATGATCAGGACATAACGGACCTCCCAATGTTTAAACGGGCCCAAACAGGTATTGGGTATCTGGCACAGGAAGCATCTGTTTTTAGAAAGCTATCGGTGGAGGATAACATCCTGGCTGTCCTGGAGATGACCGATTTATCTAAACAAGAGCAAAAGGAAAAAGCCGAAGCTTTACTGGAGGAATTCAGTTTAACCCATGTCAGAAAAAATTTGGGCCAGGTACTCTCTGGTGGAGAACGAAGAAGGACGGAAATAGCCCGAGCACTGGCAGTCGATCCCAAGTTTGTGCTGCTGGATGAACCATTTGCCGGTGTAGACCCTATTGCGGTAGAGGAGATTCAAAGCATTGTAGCACAGTTGAAAAATAAGAACATAGGCATACTTATTACAGACCACAATGTAAATGAGACGCTATCCATTACTGACAGGGCTTATCTCATGTTTGAAGGTAAGTTATTAAAAGCAGGAACAGCAGAGGAACTTGCGAGTGATGAGCAGGTTCGAAAAGTGTATCTTGGCAAACATTTTGAATTAAAACGGAAGATTTGATCACCAAATATTAAAATTGGTCGTTTCTTTTTTATACTAACGAGATGGAGCTTTTTAATTCTATAGTATCCTGGGTCATGAAAAAGCGGATCCATCAAATCGAATTATTCCTGAAATACCCTCATGAAGTTCAGTTCGAGTTATTGGATGCGTTGGTGAAAAATGCAGCCGGCACTGAATACGGGAAAAGATTTGATTTTAAATCGATCAATAATTATCGTGAATTCAAAGAACGTGTCCCTTTAGTCACGTATGAAGAACTTTTCCCCTACATTGAAAAAGTCATTAGGGGAGAGCCTAACATTTTATGGCCCAGTGACATTCGCTGGTTTGCTAAATCTTCGGGGACGACAAATTCCAGAAGCAAGTTCATCCCTGTGTCTCAGGAAGCACTCGATGACTGCCACTTTAAAGGCGGCAAGGACTTACTATCCATCTATTTTAATAATTACCCGAACGCAAAAATGTTCTCCGGTAAAGGGTTAGTAATTGGAGGAAGTCATCAAATCAACCAGTTTGATCAAAACTCCCGATCCTATTATGGGGACGTCTCGGCGGTACTCTTAAAAAATCTGCCATGGTGGGCGCAAATGGTACGCACGCCTCGATTGGACATTGCGTTGATGGATGAGTGGGAAGAGAAAATTGATAAGATGGTGGAGATCACATCCGAAGAAAATGTGACCAATATTTCTGGCGTACCCACCTGGATGATCGTGCTGTTGGAAAAAATGTTGGTTAGAAGAAACGCAAAAGACATTCTGGAAGTGTGGCCTAACCTGGAAGTGTTTTTTCATGGGGCAGTTTCTTTTACCCCCTACGAAGCACTATTCAAAAAACTGATCCCCAGCTCGAAAATGAGGTACATGGAAACCTACAATGCTTCCGAGGGGTTCTTTGGCATACAAGACCAAACAGATGCAAAAGAGTTGTTGCTGATGTTGGACTACGGCATCTTTTATGAATTTATACCTTATGAAGAGATAAATAGCGAAGATCCCAATGTGATCACCCTGGAAGATGTAGAAGTCAACAAGAACTACGCGATGGTTATCACCACCAATGCAGGTCTTTGGAGGTATAAGATAGGTGATACGGTCAGGTTTACCAGCGTTAACCCCTATCGCATAAAGATTTCGGGCAGGACCAAACATTTCATCAATGCATTTGGCGAAGAACTGATCATTGAAAACGCAGAGTTGGCCATTGCAGATGCGTGTAAAAAGACAAATGCAGCGATTGACAACTTCACTGCCGGACCGGTTTATCTCGGAAGTGGAAATAAAGGAGGGCACGAATGGGTCATTGAATTTTCCGAATACCCGGATGATATGGATCGTTTTACTAAGCTGCTCGATGAAAAACTACGAGAAATTAATTCTGATTACGACGCGAAAAGGTATCGTGACATTGCATTGGTTCCCCCGGTAGTCCATACGGTAGAGCCAGGAACCTTTTACGACTGGATGAAATCAAGGGAAAAGCTTGGAGGACAACACAAAGTTCCCAGACTCTCCAATGACAGGAAGTTTTTAGATGACCTTTTGGCGTTTAAGACACAATCCCTTTAGGGAAAATTGAATAACTTTCAAGGGTTGGAGGTGATAATGTCCTGATTGGTGATGATGAAAGGGTCTATGCTCTTTTTTAAAGGTTGGATCACCGTTTGATGAACCTAATACCAATAAGAAAGTGACCCATAAACCCAAGGAGCCCGAATACCCGGGCATATTCACCCATTTTAAATCAGACCTTTCCTCAAGTATTGTTGTATTCCTCGTAGCTGTTCCGCTATGTCTGGGGATTGCGTTGGCTTCCGGTGTGCCATTATTCGCAGGAGTAATTGCAGGTATAATCGGGGGCATCATTGTAGGAATAATCAGCGGATCTGCTTTAGGTGTAAGTGGTCCTGCTGCAGGTTTGTCCGTGATTGTTTTAAACGCTATACAGGATTTAGGCTCTTTTCCAATCTTTCTGACAGCGGTCGTTGTCGGAGGGCTTATTCAGATTATTTTGGGTGTTGCCAAAGCAGGGATCATCGGTTACTATTTTCCATCTTCCGTGATAAAAGGGATGCTTTCGGGTATAGGGATCATCATTTTATTGAAGCAAATACCACATGCATTTGGATACGATGCTGACCCCGAGGGAGATCTTGAATTTTTTCAGCCGGATGGAGAAAATACTTTTACAGAACTCATTAAAATGCTCGACTACATCAACCAGGGGGCATTGGTGATTTTTTTGATTTCTATGGTCATCCTCATTTTTTGGGAACGATCATTTATGACAAAAATTAAGGTATTTGAAGTCGTGAAAGGACCGCTTGTCGCGGTTATTGCCGGAATTTTACTGAACCTATCTTTTAGCGGTTCGGATCTTTACCTGGACTCCTCTCACACGGTTAGTTTACCAATTGCGGAGAATTTACCTGATTTTCTTAATCAGTTTACCTTTTTTGATCCATCTGCACTATTCAGGAAGGACGTGCTGGTGGTCGGAGTAACGATTGCTGTGGTCGCTTCTCTGGAAACGCTCCTAAGCGTGGAAGCCACCGACAAGTTAGATCCTAAAAGAAGGATTACGCCTACCAATAGAGAGTTAATAGCACAGGGAGTGGGCAACATGATCTCCGGGATGGTCGGTGGGCTGCCTGTGACACAGGTCATTGTACGGTCATCTGCAAATGTGCAGTCGGGAGGCACCTCAAAGTTGTCTACCATTCTTCACGGGTTTTTTATTTTGGTATCTGTTATTTTCATTCCCAAGATTCTCAACCTTATACCACTTTCATGCCTTGCGGCCATTCTGATCATTGTTGGATACAAATTGGCAAAGCCAGCCACATTCAAACAGATGTATCAAGCTGGGAGGTCGGAGTTTATCCCCTTTATCGTCACCATTGTCGGGATTATTTTCACGGACTTACTTATCGGTATTGTGTTAGGACTTATCGTTGGCATTTTTGAAATTTTATATGCGAACTTTAAAAAGCCATACGAACTCATCTTCATAGAAGAAAATGGATCAACGAAGATCCTGATTGTGCTGGCCGAAAACTTAACTTTTTTAAGTAAAGCCAGCATGATAGACACCATCGCTCAGATACCGGATCATTCCAAAGTGGTTATTGACGCTTCTAGGTCATATTTCATACACCCTGATATTGAAGAAATTATAGCTAATTTCAAAAAAAATGCGGAATACCGTAACATCGATTTGGAAGTCATTGGAGAAGATGATGTACGTGCCAACCCGATAAAGAAACTAAAGAAAATGGCAAAAACTGTAAATAATTAATTAATGGTGTCCGAGAAAAGATTTTTCGATTTAGAAATAACTCCTGAAACCACCTCCTGGCCGGACGCCTTTGGATTCCCTAAAGCCTTGCCCGGTGGGGACGCCTAGTCCGGGAGCAGTTCTTAGTTGCTCCCTTTAGGGTGGGGACGGTCTGCCGCGCGGTAGTTTTCAGCCTTGAAGAAAAATCTTATCTAGGACACGTTAGATTCACTTTTTTGAAGTTTGGAAATTTTAGCCGAATATCAATAATAATTAATCTACCTCTTTCACGTGATCTACGTATTGTTCCCACTTCTTTAAAACACTTTGAAAGTCCTCCGGAAGTTCAGACTCAGTAGCCATGTGTTTGCCCGTAACCGGATGGATGAACCCCAATGTTTTCGCATGAAGCGCTTGTCTTGGGATCGTTTTGAAGCAATTGGTAACAAACTGCTTGTACTTAGTAAATATGGTGCCTTTGTGTATTTGATCTCCACCATAGGTAGCATCATTGAACAGCGGATGCCCGATGTATTTCATATGTGCCCTGATTTGATGGGTCCTGCCGGTTTCCAGGGTACACTTTATCAATGAAACGTATCTCAGATCTTTAACGACGGTATAATGGGTAATTGCGGTCTTTCCAAAATCCCCTTTTGGGAAAGCTGCGGTTATTCTACGATCTTTCAAGCTTCTGCCCACGTGAACATTGATTGTTCCTTGCGACTCCGTGGGGACTCCCCAAACCAATGCATAATACGTTCTCTCGATGCTATGATCATAAAACTGTTTGGCCAGTCCGTTCATGGCCTCTTCCGTTTTTGCGATGACAAGGAGTCCCGAGGTGTCCTTATCTATACGATGAACCAATCCGGGCCTTCCGTTATTTCCTTTCATTTCCGGTAGGTTCTGAAAGTGAAAGGCCAGGGCGTTTACTAATGTTCCTGACCAGTTTTGATAAGCAGGATGGACCACCATTCCTGCGGGCTTGTCTACGATCAGTAAGTACTCATCTTCGTAAATGATGTGCAATGGAATGTCTTCCGGAATCACCACATCGTCTCTTGGAGGTTCAGGAAAAGAGATGGATATTTCGTCTCCGGGATGAACTTTGTAATTGGGTTTGATAATTGCTTCGTTGACTGTTACAAACCCGTCTTTGATGCCATTTTGAATTTTGTTTCGAGTTACGTTAGGAAGCCGGTCCATTAGAAACCTGTCTATCCTTAAAAGGTCTTGTCCGGCATCTACTTTGATGTGATGATGCTCAAAAAGCTCGTCTTCTGGTTCAATGTTATCGTCTAACATAAATGTAAATTTACGGAATGGTCAGTCAACCTACTCCAACGGAGGAAATTCGCCATCCATTGTTAGCGGCAAGAAAGGTCACTTTGTATGTCAAACGTGACGATCTGATCCATCCGACGATCATGGGCAATAAGTGGAGGAAACTGAAATACAATTTAGCGGAAGCACGCAGACTTGGAAAGTCCACCATTCTCACAATGGGAGGTGCGCATAGTAATCATATCTATGCGACAGCTGCGGCAGGAGAGCTTTTTGGTTTTAAAACCATTGGAATCATTCGTGGCGAAGAGCTGAATGAAAACAGTAACGACACCTTGCAATTTGCAAAGTCCAAAGGAATGGATTTTCAATTCATAGATAGGTCGACGTTCAAGGAACTACGCAAAAACCCGGCTTCCTTGCTTTCGGATCATTCAGAAACGTATTTTCTGCCAGAAGGTGGTACGAATGAACTGGCGGTGAAAGGCTGCACGGAAATTGTGGAGGAAATAGATAAGGATTTTGACTTGATGGTATGTCCTATAGGCACAGGAGGAACGTTTTGTGGTTTGGTTAGTGGGGTAAAGAAGACGCAGCATGTATTAGGTATAAGTTCATTGAAAGGGCACTTTATTAAAGAGGAGGTAGCAACACTTCTAAAAAACTTGGAGATAGAAGCAACGAATTATTCGATTAACTGTGACTATCACTTTGGAGGATACGGGAAAGTCAATCATGAGCTAATCGATTTTATCAACTGGTTCAAAGAAAACTTTAGCGTGCCTTTAGACCCGATTTATACGGGAAAGTGCTTTTTCGGCGTTTGGAATATGATAAGTGAGGGGAATTTTCAAAAAAATATTAAAATAGTGATATTGCATACGGGAGGTCTTCAAGGTATACAGGGCGTTAATCGAAAAAATGAAGATCGAATCACGTAAGCATTTAATTTTAAACTAATCTTGCTTGAAGGTGAAAAAATTTGTGTTAATAACTTTTCTTGGAGCACTGATTGTTGGATGCGACAGTGACGAATTGGACTTTGATAATGTCAAGGTTCAGCCAATAACCGGTGATTATGGATTCCCGCTCGGGGAGGTGACCTACACCATGCGGGAGCTGATCGATCAGCAACAAGATGGAGAACTAAGTTTGCAGGAAGATAGTAGTACTTCTCTACTGTTCTTGTTATACCAAGAATCCTTTGACTATGACGTTCAAAATGATTTTGTAGACGTTGGCGATATCAACAATTCAAGACCGGTCAATTTAGCATCCAACGCAACTCCGGCACCTCCTATTACCACTCCTGGCACAATCACGATCGCAACGCCTTTTACCAACCTTACTTACGAACCACAGGGCGGTGAGGAAATTGATTCCCTCTTCCACAGCGGAGGGGAAATAAACGTGACCGTACGGGGCGACTTGCAGGGCGACTTGTCCTACACCCTTACTTTTAACAATACGGTAGACATCGACACCGAAAGCCCGCTGGTAATCGTCGGGCAATATTCCAACCCCAGACTCGATACAGAACCTCCTGTGACCGTTTCAGCGGATGCCACTCCTGCCCTACTGGATGGAAATAAAACCATTTTACCAGATGTTCAAAATGAATTTAGCATTGATCTTTCTGCTTCGCTTACACTTGGAGCTGGACAAACTTTTGCAGGTACCGAAACCTTAGAGTTTGACATTACTTATGCAAATCAGACGTTTTCTTTGATTTATGGAAAGTTTGGAAGAGATACGGTGCAGGTGGGTAACCAGACACTGGATATTGACTTTTTTGAGGACTCAGGTAACGGCATCTTTTTTGGTAATCCAACCATTACTTTTAACATCAACAACTCGTTTGGTATTCCCATTGGAATGGACTTTTCGACCATGTTTTCGGATAATGGAGCGGGATCTGCGCAGACTTTTTTAAGTGGTGACATTACCGATGACCTTCCAGATATAAATCCCGGAACGGTAGCAACCTTCCCACCTACGGTGACCATCAATCAAACCAATACGATCACAGAGATAAACAGTGGCAATTCAAACATTGTCGATCTATTTTCTACATCCCCAACCCGGTTTGGATTTGATGTGACGGCCATTTCTAATCCAACGGAGCTGAACGTCTCCAACTTTGTAGCTCCTGGCAGTAGCGAATTGGATGCAACCATCGATGTATTAATTCCTATGGAAATCAGGTTGGAAGATTTTGAGCAGACAGGGTCTTTGAGTCTTGGAACAGGACTGGATGTTACCAGCGTTGATTCGGCATTTATCAGGGTGGTAACGGTCAATGAACTGCCATTTTCAGGCGTACTCGCATTGGAGATTCAAGATGCAGATAGCAATACGCTTCATACAGTTACCGATAACCTGGTACTCAATGCTCCTTTCATCAACATTGATGGTTTTGTAACCGACCCGAACGGTATATCTGCCGATGTTCCTTTAAATGCTACCGGAATTGATGCCCTCTCGAAAGGCTCACACATTTTACTCACTTTGACCCTAAATACACCAAGCAGCCTTAACTCCAGGGATATTTTTGTCAAAGTGCTTGCCGACTATCGGCTTCAGATTAAAATTGGTATAGGGGGTACACTTAAAATAGACTTATAAATGAAACGCTTTCTACTAGCTACATTCTCTTTCATTTTCATTTTAAAGGTGGTATCCGCTCAGACTAGTCTGTCATTTTATCATTTAGGCAATTCCACTTTTCAGAATTCCCATCTAAATCCATCATGGATTTCAAGAGAACATAAGGTGCTTTTTGGTCTTCCTGTGATTTCAGGTATCCACGTTCATCTAAACAATAAACTTAGCTATAACGAACTTTTCACAAAGGAAAGCAACCAGGTAACGGTAGATATTGACAAAGCATTGCAAAATCTACAAAACCAGAACCTTACTTCTTTTCATAGTACCATTGGTATCCTACATTTTGCTTACAAACTTAACAGTGGAGGAATGGTAAGCTTTTTTGCCAATGAGCGAATAGAAGTAGATTTTCTTTACCCAAAACAACTCATAGATTTTGCCTGGAATGGGAATACAAACTTTTTAAATGAAGAGGTAAAGATTGGACAGGTAGGACTCCGTGCGAATCACTTTCGGGAAATAGGGATTGGGTATGCGTTTCAACGTGAGAGCCTTAACGTAGGCTTGCGGGCAAAATACCTCATCGGTTTTTTCGATGCGAGTACCCCTGGGAGCTTAAGAGCTAACCTGACTACCAATGGGGAGATCTTCCAGTTGGATGGAGAGTTAAAAAATGCCCAACTTCGTACCTCAGGAGTGGATATTTATGACGGCAGTGTTGGGGATTTAGGCTCTCACCTGGCCATGAACGGAAACAATGGCATTGCCCTTGATTTTGGTTTCAACTACAAGCTTTCAAAATATTATTCATTTTCCGGATCACTGCTGGACGTAGGGTTTATTGGCTGGAATGAAAACATTGTTAACCGCACCCTTTCTGATACTACGTTTACCTACAGTGGAGTCGATCTGGATGGTATTGGGAATGTCAGGGAGGTAATTGTTGATTCATTATTCAGAAAATTTGAAACGCGACAGACTAACGATGCCTACCGAACCTGGCTTCCATTAAAAGCTTATGGTAGCTGGATTTACCATTACTCCGATCGAACGGATCTTTACGCTACCGCCGGTACCCGAATCCTGCATGGTCAAATTAAGATGTTATACGGAGGAGGGGTCACCCATAAATTTGGTAAAGTTTTTACCGGGTCTTTAAGTGCTACCAAATTGCCACAGCAATTTTTTAATATCGGAGCCGCCTTTACGGTAAATGGAGGCCCTGTACAATTGTATATGGCAGCAGATCAGGTGATCAACTTTTCATTGCCGGATTCCAAAGCCTTTGATTTTCGGATGGGCATTAACTTTAGAATAAGGGATAAGGAAGAGGGAGGTCCTAAGACAGGCGCATTGTCCAGAGGAAGAATAGAAGGCGCCAAAGGAGTAGATACCAATGTTTTCATGGGTCAGCCCGTCAAAACCAAGCGAAGAGATGGTATTTACTCAGTCATTAAACGGCAGAAAAAGCGAGAAGTAAATGTCAATCAGCCAGGCAAAAAACCTCCTAGAAGTAAGGCGCCTAAAGATAGAGGAGTTGCTCCATCCGCATCGAAAAGACAGAAAGTACAGACAAAAAGCCTGAATGGACTGGGAGGACGATCAGGTGGAGGAAGCACGACAAGAAGGGTGCAGAAGAAAAGCCTGAACGGACGCGAGGCCAGAGGAAATGCCGGCAGAAAAGCGAAAAAAGTCCAGAAGAAAAGCCTGACAGGCAGAAAGTTTAATTAGTGATCTCGGACAGGCTCCGTATATCCCAAAGCAACGCTGTTGGTACATGGCGTTTGCTTTTAAAATTCCTTTATCGGAAAAAAAATCAATGGTGCTTAATTAAGTCATCTTAGGTGGTGGTTTTTTATTAATTGAATAAGAAGTTGGTTGGTTAGTTGGTTTTTTTTGATGTCCGATCTACTTAAAAGTAATAATTAAGCCTAAAAATCTGATCGAAAGAAAAATTGTTTACGAACCTGAAATTGATGGATGTGCTGTTACCTTCACCATCTAACGTTTCATCCATTTCCAAATCCCTAAGGGTTATTTTATCGTCACTGTAACTTATAAAAAAGCGGGCGAGGTTTGTTTCAACGGAGAGTTGCTCCAAAATAAAAAAGTAGATCCCTATTTCAGCGTCTATCGAGGCGCCCAGAGTTTTAGTATCCCTTTTAAAGTTCTCTGATATGGTAGAAGACGATCCAAACGTGTTAAAACTTATTAATGATGTTTCCCTTCCTGAACGGAACAGGTCGATTCCCGATTCCAGAAATGCGCCAAACTTTTCTGAGTATGGGAAGTACTGCCTGACAAAGCCTCCCATGCTAAAAGATTTTTCGATAGTATCGTCTGTATACTCGTAGTTTTCTTGGATTCTTTCGAACTTTGAATTGGATCCACTGACGTTGAAACGTACCCCGACCATTTTGTAATCCTTGTATAACCTTCCGTAATAGGGAGAAAAACCGAAAGAGGATCTATTGCTGGAATTACTTCTGTCAGGATCTATACTTCTATAAAATAGCTCATCGTTTTCCGTATCACTCTGTGAAAAAGAAACGCCACCCCCAAGGATTCGGTTACCTGTGGTGAGCGCGCCTTGAGCAAAAAGCGTAAGGGTCACGTGCATGAAAAAAAGTAGTGTAAAAAATGTTTTCATCGTTTTTTATTTAGATTTTATAGCACGTAACCAAAAACTAAACCACACTATTTCATGAAGCGCTATCCATACCGATTTCATGAAAACAAAGAATGAAATCATTCACAGAAACGCAATCCTTGTTTCTGACTTCCTGCATCTTGGTTTTAACTGATCAACCTAAAAGCTGAATACGGAACTACTCCAACTGGTCGTCCGCGAGGCGTAAAAGGGGCTAGGTTACTTTTTCTTTTTAAGCTGGCTAATTCATTAGGGAAAACAGGCATATTTCAATGAATAATACCCGAATGAGTATTAATTCACCTTATATCATGCCTCTGGATTTCAACTCCAGGTATTTGTTCATGGTATTTAGTGAAAGCTCTTCGGGCTTAGTGTAAACGACCTGGATGGCATGTTGCCTTAACTGAAAAATAATCTGCCTTTTTTCGAAAGATACTTTTTGAGCAATCGTATGGTCATAGATCTCAGCGACATTTCTGGAGGGCGTTTTATAGAACTCCTCCAGCTCGGTATTTTTAAAAACGATCACTACGAGCAGGTGCAATTTGTTGATTTTTCTTAAGACCGGGATCACTCGCTCCAATGCCGGCAGGGTATCAAAATTTGAGAATAAAAAAATAAGGCTTCTGCCAGGAATGGACTTTCGTACGTAGCTAAACATTCGTTCGTAGTTGGCTTCCTTCTTTGTTTCGCTCTCCCGATACAACGTTTCAAGGATTTTACTCATTTGGTCACGTCTTTTATCGGATTTGACGTGAGACTCTATTTGATCAGAAAAAGTGAGTAGTCCGGCCTTATCGTCGCGTTTTAATGCACTATTTGAAATGATCAGGCTAGCATTGATCGCATAATCCAAAAGGCTCATTCCATAAAAGGGCATTTTCATGTACCTGCTTTTATCAATAAATGAGTAGATCGGCTGGGATTTTTCATCCGTAAACTTATTGACCATCAGCCTTCTGGTTTTACTGGTCGCTTTCCAGTTGATGCTTTGGTAATTATCCCCTTTCTGATAGTCACTTATTTGTTCAAATTCATAACTCTGCCCAATTCTCCTCACCTTTTTTACCCCGAGAAAATTGGCCAATTGCTTAGAGGTATAAAACTCGTATTTCTTGAGATCCAGGATGGAAGGGTATACGGGGATCATTTCTTCGCAATCAAAAGAGATCTTTCGCTCTACTATCGAGAGGTTCGTTCGAATAAAAATCAGTACGTTGCCAAAGTGGTATGCACCCCTGGTTACGGGTCTCAGCAGGGTTTCAATCCTTTCTTCTTCGTTTACTTTTAGGTGAAACTGATGACTATTGTAACGTTCCTGAAACTGGTAGGGGAGCTCATCGATCAACTCAATGGTAAAGGGTAGTTTCGAGTTATTTTGGAGGTGTATGCCTGTCTCGTTTTCATTGCCTAAAGACATGACTCTGGGTAGGCTTCTCTTGCATTCAAAATGGATGCTTTTGTTGAACACCAACAACACGTCCAGAACGATGATGGCTGCAAAGAGAACCAACGACACTTTTGCCAAAGGCAATAAAACAGGAAAAGGAAAGGAGAGGATAAAAAAGAAGATAATGACCCCTGAAACGAGGAAAAACCTGGAATGGATGTAGCTGTTTTTGATAAAATTCACCTGGGAACCTCTACTGATCTGACGATATCATCAATAACTTCTTCCACCTCAGTACCCTCCATTTCTTTTTCAGCATTTAGCATAATCCTATGATTCAATATCGGCTTGATAACGTACTGAATGTCTTCAGGGATGACAAAATCTCTTCCTCTCATGGCAGTGATGGCTTTGGACGCTTTCATGATAGCGAGCGATGCGCGTGGAGAGGCACCCAGAAATAAATCACCACTAAAACGTGTACTGTAGATGATTTCTGCAATGTAATCCACCAATTCATCTTTGATATGAATGGACTCGACTAGTTTGCTATACGTCTCGATCTCCTGAGGGCTGACCACGGGAGTTACTTCACCGGCTACTGTGGTGTGAAAATCATTTTTGAAGCGCTTCAGAATCTTTTTTTCGTCTTCCAGCGAAGGGTAATCTACTTTGATCCTAAACAGAAAGCGGTCAAGTTGTGCTTCGGGAAGTTTATACGTGCCCTCCTGCTCAATGGGGTTTTGGGTAGCCACAATTAAAAAAGGCTGTTCCATCGGGTAGGTCTTACCGTCTACTGAGATCTGTCTTTCTTCCATTACTTCAAACAACGCAGCTTGTGTTTTGGCAGGAGCCCGGTTGATCTCGTCAATAAGCACGATGTTTGAAAAAATGGGGCCTTGCTTGAAGTTAAATTCAGATGATTTTAGATCGAAAACAGACGTACCGATGATGTCTGTTGGCATCAGGTCTGGTGTAAACTGAATCCTTGAAAAGTCAGAGGAAATGGTCTTTGCAAGCATTTTTGAAAGAAGGGTTTTGGCGATGCCCGGGACACCTTCAACGAGTACGTGTCCTTGCGTAAACAAACTAACCAGAAAAAGTTCGATAGCGTCTGCCTGCCCGATGATAACTTTTTGTACCTCTCCCCTTATCCTGTTTACTTTTTCGTTGAACCCGATCAGCTGTGATTGATCGATTTGCTGTGTGCTACTGTTTTCTTCCATTTATCTACTTGCAGTTTGTATAGAATTTTTCAGTTAATTGATTGTATGCGATTAAGTCTTTTGTCGTGATGTCACCTTTGCGGTTTAAACGCCTTGCTTCTTTAAGAATCATATCGATCTCCGTCTCCTCTATACCAGACTTTAAACTTACCCTTTTTGTAAAATCCTTCTCGTCATTACTACTGGATATCCCGTATTTTGTCCGAATATAGGTCAGGAATAGTTGGTTCTGATGATTAATGATTCTTAAATGAGCTTCCTGATGACGATACATGGCCCCGATGGTCTGAATAAAATCAATGGACGTATTGCGAGGGCCGTTGATTACCGGAATGACGCGTTGCCTCCTTTTGGTGTACAAAAGGATATAAACAAGTCCAATAGTCAGCAATAAATACCATGCCCACCTCAAACTTTCCTGGCTTAGGATAAAAGACAAGGGGCTTTGAGAGATTTCGGATTCATCATACGGAACGGCACTAAAATTGTCCCAATAGATTGTCCCGTCTCCTAATTCGGAGAGGAGTTTATTCGCGTAGTCCAGCTTATCTTCTTCTCGCAGGAAGAAATTGGTCAAAACAATGGGCGTCAGGTGAAAAAAGAATTTTCCATCTCCATGTCTGACCGTAAAAAAATTCACTTTGTCGTCAGATGAAAATCCGATTACGTCAATATTGGGATGTACGACACTATCTGCATATGCCCAACTAAACTTCTTTTTTTTCCAGTCAAATAAGTACTCATAGTCAAATCTCTGCTCTGGATTTTCTCTAAAAGTAAGGCTGGCGGAGTAATCAAAACGAGAGTCAAAATAGATATTAGAGTAGATGCCGTTATCGCTTAAAAAAGTATACGGAGCCTCTTTGGAAATTATATAAGCATGATTGCCCTGCGCTACAAATTCCGAAAGTGCCACAACATCTTCCTCGGAATAGTACCACTGTTCACCTACGAAAAAATAAGTAGCTCCTTCAACTTCCAGTGCTTCCAGGGTACGGGCAATAGGAGTTTTTATCTCTACAAAACGTTCAGACGCTCGTCCTTCTTTCAGCAGTTCATAAAAAAGGTAACACCCATAAGGGTCCCTGGAGGATGTCTTAAAGTCCGGATTCCAGTTATAAGAAGTCGTTCGTTCCGTGGTCAAATAAAAATAAGCCAGCGCACCGGCTACTAATGTGCCAATGCCTATTTTAAGAAGCGTACTTTTATTTTTCACCTGCTATCAATTGATTTTGCAAACTGTTTGAATTGCTTGATTTTACTTATGAGTTCTTCT
>JBCCXH010000012.1:0-26470 GCA_039192005.1 Bacteroidota bacterium | reverse complement strand
TCGGCATCCCGTTCGATGGCGGCACCACCTACCGTCCCGGCACCCGGTTCGGTCCGCAAGGGGTGCGGAAGATTTCCGCGCTCTATACGCCCTACAATTACGAGATGGGCTACACATAATTTTTTAGTGAGTTGTTTGAAGTTTCTGGGAGCCGTTGTGGTACCTGTGGCGGGAGGCTCTTCAGGGACGGTCAGGTCGTCCTGATCAAATGCAAATAACCGAAAAAGTTCCTGTTGAAAATAAAGCGCTCTAGGGTTTGAAACTGTATTCCTCTTGGTTGTAAAATGAGTGTGCATGAAAAAAACCAGACGTTCTCTAAAGATATAGGCCAGTTTTTGCGCATCGTCGATGCCGTTGCCCAGCATTTGACCGATATTCCAAGCTAAAAAATACGTTGTGAGATCACCATCTTCACTTGAGGGTGGATTTTCACCAGTCACCCATTCTTCACCTGTTAGTGGATCAATGGGCTGAATCGGGTTTGGAATGGTGTTGTCAAAAAGTTGCTGAACAGCTTGGGTAGGTGTTAGTGCGGCAAACGTATCAATTTCTGATATGGAGCCGCCAAAACAAGCACGCCTCAAAAGGTGTGCAGCCCTTTTTCTACCAAGTGTACCTGCTACGGGAGTTAATGGCATTTTGTGTGAGTTTTAGTTTATAACAATCAAACTGTCATTTATAATATAAAATAAATCAAAAAAAATCTTTGAATTATTTAACGAGGCCTTAAAACTACTTTAAGTTCTACCAACTGAGTTTTTTCTTAGACATAATTTGGAAGAATGAAAAAAAAGTTGAAGTAAATCAATAAAGTTTTCTTGAAAAACAATGACGGTATCCAGTCGGGAGGTTCTCCTAATGAGAAAAAGGCGGTTGTGTTTTTGACAATCAATGCTGTTAGCTCTTTAAAAGCTAACAGCTAATAACCGATGATGCTTGACTCAGGTAAGCATGCCACCGTCTACCTGAATAACCTGGCCGGTAACGTAGGCAGAGAGGTCTGACCCAAGGAAAACGCATGCATTCGCGATGTCTACTGGTTTTCCTCCTCTTTTTAAGGGGATTGCATCTCTCCAGCTTTGAACCGTTTTTTCATCCAGGGCTTCTGTCATCTCCGTCTCAATAAAGCCAGGTGCAACGACATTGGATCGAATGTTTCGTGAACCCAGTTCCAGGGCAACAGACTTGGTAAAACCGATGATGCCTGCTTTTGATGCTGCATAATTGGCCTGACCTGCATTGCCTTTAACACCAACGACAGAGGACATATTTATAATAGATCCGCTTTTTTGCTTCATAAAGGTTCGTGTAGCCGCTTTTACGGTATTAAAACAAGATTTAAGATTGATGTTCATGATTGCGTCCCAATCCGCTTCGCTCATTCTCATTAGTAAGTTATCCTTTGTAATTCCAGCGTTATTAATTAAAATATCGAGTGTTCCAAAATCGGAAACTACGTCCCCAATGAGCGCTTCTGCGGCTGAGAAATCAGAAGCATCCGAACGGTAGCCTTTCGCCTTAATTCCCTGAGTAGCCAGCTCTTTTTCGAGCGCCTCTCCTTTTTCGACACTGGATAAATATGTGAACGCAACGTTTGCTCCATGCTTGGCAAACTCTTCCGCTATTCCTTTCCCAATTCCTTTGGATGCTCCGGTTATGAGCGCAGTTTTTCCCTCTAGTAGTTTCATTTTGATTGTTTGATCTCTGATTTCAAGAGGCCAAATCTATTACATAGCTGTGAAACCGTTTCCTATTTATGTTTCAGTTGCTTGTATGTAATGTGCCTTCGGATCAGGAACGTAGTGTATCATAGGAATTGGCCCTCTTTTTTAAGATAATTGGGTGGTTTTTGCTGGAAATAGACTGCCAAAAAGGCACGAAAGTTTCCTGAATTGCATTTTTTTTATTGGATGTTGAAATTAGAAAATGAGGAGTTCCAAAAGTAGCATTAGACCTGTTAGCTACCTTAATATTAGAATGTTAGGTTGCTGTTTAAACTCACAGAATAAACGGCGGGGATAGATGGTCGGTGAAGTTGGGAAGCAACGCTTTACATCAGTGGAAAATATGGAATTTTAGAACGACTTAATAATTTGTCGGTTCGATATAAATTTGCGCCTCAATTTAACCGGAATAGTATGGCATCAAAATATGATCTTATTGTAATTGGAAGTGGGCCAGGTGGATATCCAGCGGCTATCAGGGCTTCTCAACTTGGGATGAAAGTAGCAGTGGTGGAAAAGGCAGAGCTTGGCGGGGTTTGTTTGAACTGGGGGTGTATACCAACCAAAGCGCTTTTGAAGAGTGCCCAGGTGTTTGAATACATCAACCATGCAGCTGACTACGGAATTAAGGTCAAAGATTTTGATGTAGACTTCACCGGGATGGTGAAAAGGAGTAGGGAAGTAGCAGGAGGAATGAGTAAAGGCGTGCAGTTTCTTTTTAAAAAGAATAAAATTGAGATCATCTCAGGACATGGCACCCTTAAGAAAGGAAAGAAAGTAGAAGTTAAAGATGAAAGTGGAAAAGTTGCTACCTATGAAGCAAACCACGTCATTCTTGCGACAGGCGGAAGGTCACGACAACTACCATCTATGCCTTTGGACGGAAAGAAAATTATAGGTTACAGGGATGCAATGGTGTTGCCTACTCAACCGAAGAAAATGGTTATAGTAGGCTCTGGAGCAATAGGCGTTGAGTTCGCTTATTTCTATCACTCGATAGGAACAGAGGTGACCATTATTGAATTTATGGATCGGATTGTTCCGGTAGAAGATGAAGAGGTCAGCAAGCAGCTTGAGCGGACCTTCAAAAAGTCAGGAATGAAGATCATGACGAGTTCAGAGGTCACCAAAGTAGATACAAAAGGTACGGGCTGTAAGGTGACCGTAAAGACCAAGAAAGGCGAGGAACAAATTGATTGTGATATTGTACTTTCTGCTGTTGGGGTCGCGACGAACCTAGAAAACCTTGGCCTGGAAGAAGTAGGAGTGAAAACAGAAAAGGGGAAAGTATTGGTAGATGATTACTACAAAACCAATATAGAAGGAGTCTACGCCATAGGAGACATTGTAAAAGGGCAGTCACTCGCACATGTAGCTACGGCAGAAGCGATCATTTGTGTAGAAAAAATCAAAGGGCTACACGTAGAGCCGCTGAACTATAACAACATCCCGGGCTGTACCTACTGTTATCCGGAGATTGCTTCCGTAGGGTACACGGAGAAAGCCGCAAAAGAAGCAGGCTACGAGGTGAAAGTAGGAAAATTTCCGTTCTCCGCTTCAGGTAAAGCACAAGCCGGAGGAGCTTCTGATGGGTTTGTCAAAGTGATTTTCGATGCAAAATACGGCGAGTGGTTAGGCGCTCATATGATTGGTAACAACGTGACAGAAATGATTGCCGAGGCGGTCACAGCACGAAAGCTGGAAACTACCGGTCATGAGATCATCAAGTCTGTACACCCACACCCAACCATGAGCGAAGCCGTCATGGAAGCAGCCGCAGCCGCTTACGATGAGGTGATACATTTGTAATCCTGATTTTACGATACAAGAAAAAACGGCCATGGTAACCCATGGCTGTTTCATTTTTAGGCATTACGAGATTGTTGTATGGCTCATGCGTTTCTGCATGTTACTCATCCCAAAAACAAGATTCCCTATATTCTTTTCGGCCTTGCTTCAAATAAATTCATGAATGACTTACCTAATAATTACATTTCACTCTTTTTGTCATTCCTGGAAGCTTTCCATATACTAATATGACACAGTGATAGCGTAAATCACGAGTCACTCTTACCCCTCTTAATCCAATAAGGTAGCATCCAGTTCTTGCGTGTGATACTTATACCCGCTTAAGACCCGCTTCAAGTCACTGAAAACGGCTGATCCTGTAGGTAAGTCGCCAGCACCCTTTCCTATCAAAACATGCTGTCCCGATATTTTCGTATCAAGACTTACCGCATTGAATTCGTTATCCACATTAAAAAGTCCGTTATCAGCGTCGACCCATTCAGGTCCAACTGTTGAGACCAGGCGGCCGTCCTCATACGAGACAGATGCAATAGGTTTAATCTTTTTACCTTGCTTTACAGCCTCTTCAATGTCTTGAGCGGTTACTTCTTCAATATTTCTTCGCGTACAATTGTTGAGCATTTCCGTATCCCCAAACGCATGATACGCGAGTATGGCCAGTTTATAAGAGGCATCAAACCCTGCGATATCCAGCGTCGGGTCAGATTCGGCAAAGCCTTTCTTCTGAGCTTCTGATAATGCTTTTTCAAATGCCAGGTTTTCCTGTTGCATTTTGGTTAAAATGTAATTGGATGAACCATTTAAAATGCCTTGTATGCTACGGATTTGATAGTCTTTTAGTGAGCTTTCTATCGTGTTGATGATGGGGATGGCTCCTGCCACGGCCGCCTCATATAGAAAAGGTTCTTTATGCTGTTGATGCCATTCATGAACTTCTGAGATGGATTCCGCAATCATTTTCTTGTTTGCGCTAATGACCGCTTTTCCGGCTTTTAGTGCTGACTTTACGATCTCTTTAGCCGCTACAGCGTCGTCAATCACTTCAATGATGATATCCAGTTCAGCATCTTCTAGTAGCTCACTGGCATGATTGGTAAAATAAAGTTCATGACCTATTCTTTCCAGGTCTAACCTTTTGATGCATACTTTTTCAAGGGATACCGGCAGGTCAGGATGATTTTTGAGTACTTCGTAGAAACCTTTTCCTACGGTTCCAAAACCAAACAGGCCAATTTTTTTTATGTTATTCATTCCAGTTCGTTCTTTAAGATGCTAGTGATTTGTTCTGCCTCAATTAAGAATCCGTCGTGACCGTATTCGGAAGTAAGCTGGTGAAACGAGCTGTTTTCAATGTGAGAAGCAATAAATGCTTGTTCATGAGAAGGAAAAAGGATGTCGGTGTCTACACCCATCACAATAGCTCTGGATCGAATTCTTTTTAGTGCATTTTCCAACCCTCCATACTTTGTTCCGATGTTGTGACTATCCATCGCTTTGGACAAGTACCAGTAACTATAAGGGGAAAATCGTTTCCGAAGTTTCTCTCCCTGATACCGTTGATACGAACCTGCAGAGAATTCATCTTGTCTCCCATCTGTATCTAATTGCGTTTTTTGGTACGTTTGATAATGCCGATAAGACAACATGGCGATGGCTCTTGCAGCTTCTACCCCTTTTGCCAGGTCGGGTTGTTGCAACGCCATTCTTTGGGCTTCATTAAAAGCAATACCCCATGGCGAATGAGCCGAATTGGTCGCTATTGGTACAATGGTTTCGAAAAAATCCGGCTCCTGTACCGCCCATTCCAGCAACTGCTGGCCACCCATCGATCCACCGATACCAAACTTCACCCGATTGATGCCCAGGTGATCGCGAACTTTTTGATTTAATGCTACGATGTCTTTTATCGTAATAAAAGGAAAATCAAAACTTTGAGGTTCTGATGATCCGTAGCAAGACCCCAGCATATTAACACAAATGATGTAGTGCTCCTCGGGGTTGAAAACTTCTTTCCCTCCTACTACGCCTGTCCACCATTCAGTGGGATCACTGTTGGCGGTAAGCGCGTGAAATACCCATACCACATTGGACTTGTCTTTATTTAGTTCACCATAAGTAGTGAAATGAGCCTTTGGCTTTGGAAGCGTATCACCACTTTCCAAAACCAAAGGTTCATCCAGTTCCAATAGAACCGAATTATGCATTTGCAGTACTTCCTGCATAGACTTTTTCTAATGCTTGTTCAAAATCAGATTTAATGTCTTCAATGTGCTCAATGCCCACCGAAACCCTCAGTAAGTTGGGTTCAACTCCTGCAGCCAACTGTTCTTCATCAGAAAGCTGTTGATGCGTGGTTGCAGAAGGTTGTATGATTAACGTTTTAGCATCTCCTACATTTGCAAGGTGGCTGACCAATTGCAGGTTATCTACAAAACCAGTAGCCTGTTCTTTATCACCTTTAAGGACAAATGAGAGGACACCACCAAAGCCTTTTTTCAGGTACTTATTAGCAAGTGAATGGTACTTGCTATTTTCCAATCCAGGATAATTGACTTTCTCCACTAATGCATGTTGATCCAGCCATTGAGCCAGTGCCAGTGCATTGTCAACCGTACGTTGAACCCTCAACGAAAGTGTTTCCAATCCCTGAAGTAATAAAAATGAATTAAACGGACTCAATGCTGCACCAAAATCCCGAAGCCCTTCTACTCTGGCACGAATTGCATAGGCAATGTTGGGTAGGCCCAAGGGGTTTCCTTCTCCGAAAACTTCCCAGAATTTCATGCCATGATACCCTTCAGAAGGCTCCGTAAATTGTGGGAATTTGCCATTGCCCCAGTTGTAATTTCCGCCATCAACGATGATACCGCCAATAGAAGTGCCATGTCCTCCAATCCATTTGGTAGCGGAAGCCGTCACGATCGAGGCTCCATGTTCAATGGGCCTGAATAAATACCCTCCTGCGCCAAATGTATTATCAACAACCAATGGGATGTCATGATCTTTTGCTACCTCCGCAATGGCATCAAAATCAGGAATGTTAAACTCGGGATTTCCGATGGTCTCCAGGTAGATGGCTTTGGTCTTATCATCGATAAGCTTTTCGAAATCAGAAGCGTCATCACTTTTAGCAAACCGTGCTTCAATACCCAGTCGTTTGAAAGCTACTTTAAATTGATTGTACGTACCGCCGTAAAGAAATGAGGTAGAAATGAAGTTTTCACCTGCCTGTAAAATATTATTCAGTGCAAGAAACTGTGCAGCCTGACCCGAGCCGGTAGCGACTGCCGCAACTCCTCCTTCCAGAGCAGCTATCCTTTTCTCAAAAACATCCGTCGTTGGATTCATGATTCGAGTATAAATGTTACCAAAATCCTTGAGTGCAAATAAGTTGGCGCCGTGTTCTGAATCTTTGAATGTATAGGAAGTCGTTTGGTAAATAGGTACCGCTCTGGATCTTGTGGTTTCATCAATTTCCTGACCGGCGTGTAGCTGTAAGGTTTCGAATTTTAATTCTTTTGACATAATCGTATTCTTTTGATATGGGTGTAATGAAATTATTTTAATTAGTTGGATTTATCACGGTCACAAGCATGCTTCGTGAGAGGGTTTTTCCTGGCAAGACTCACTATGCCATATTTAAGATGATCTCAAACCCTAATGGACCAAATTTCAATTAGCAACAGCAGCAACAGCACCTGAATAGGTTGCTTAATGAAATGGTTATAGCGTTACCTTCTAATGATAGGTTGTGAGTTTGTTTTAAATAATAGTCTTGATTCATTGTCATCAATTTATATCTCAGGAATTAGCACCTTTCCTTTTGGAGGGGGGTTGCTAGTGCTTCAAAGAGCCTGTCTCTCAGCACTTCTTTATAAACCGAATTTTTCGATTTTGATGATACAAACGTACGATTAAAAAAATTGTTAGCAAATATTAGGTCATTTAATTTTTATTGTAATTCTAAGGAGTTGATGTTTTTGGGTATTGACATGTTGGTAGTTAATGCGATTCTGCCATACTTACCTTTTTTGCCCAATGCCTCTGAATGCGAAAAGTTAAAAGTTCGGGAACTGTCTGAGCAGAAGCGAGGTTTCGGCCACGGTACTCCGGCATTCGGATGGTCCGCACTGGGTGTCCCACACCGGGTGGTCCTCACCGGGTAAAAAAATGATTTTTTAAGATGATAAAGTAAGATTAAATTGGACGCTTTATCTCACGAGACCGATGCCAAAAACAATTATTGTTTCCAACCGACTTCCCATTAAAATCAAACGAGTGAACGGAAGCCTCGAATATTTACCAAGTGAAGGAGGGCTTGCGACCGGACTCGGGTCGATCTATAAAGAAGGTGAAAATATTTGGGTAGGATGGCCGGGGTTGGCTGTGCAAAAAGCCAAAGAGAAGACGGCTATTAAAGAATACCTCAAGGCGGAAAGTATGAAGCCTGTATTTCTCAGTTCAATAGAAATAGAAGAGTATTACGAAGGGTTTAGTAATGAAACACTTTGGCCAAACTTCCACTACTTCAATCAATATACAGTCTATGATGACAATCTCTGGAAGGCGTACCAAAAAGTCAATAAAAAGTTCGCTAAAGAGCTGGAGTCAGTCATTGAAGAAGGAGATACCCTATGGATTCATGACTACCAACTTTTGCTTCTGCCCGGCATGGTCAGGGAGATCAACCCCAACATTAGTATTGGGTTCTTTTTGCATATTCCTTTTCCTTCCTACGAGTCCTTTCGGTTGCTTCCCTGGAGACGGGAGTTACTAAATGGAATGATGGGGGCTGACCTCTTAGGCTTTCATACCTACGACGACATGCGGCATTTCTTATCTTCGGTGAATCGTCTGGCCGGGATCGGAAATACAAATGGTCAGATCAATGTAGGAAACCGTTTGGTTCTTGCAGATGCCTTGCCGATGGGTATTGATTATGAGCGGTATGCGAGTGCTGCAGCACTTCCTGATACGCTGGACCGCGAGGTAAGGTACCGAACTTCGCTGGGGAATGTCAAGCTGATGCTCGCCATTGATCGCCTGGATTATTCAAAAGGGATTCCGCAAAGGCTACTGGCATTCGAAGAGTTTCTCAGGCGTTACCCGGAGTTCATCGAAAAGGTATCGCTACTCACGATCGTTGTCCCCTCCAGAGATAATGTGCCCAAATACGCGCAGCTAAAACAGGAAGTGGACCTGCTGGTCGGTCGCATCAATGGGAAATATGGAAAAATGAACTGGACACCCGTCCACTATTTCTATCGAAGCTTTCCTTTAAATGCATTGAGTGCGTTTTATCGCATGGCACATGTGGCCCTGGTTACACCAATGCGAGATGGGATGAACCTGGTCTGCAAGGAGTTTATTGCCAGTAAACTAGACAAAAAAGGGGTTTTGATTTTAAGTGAAATGGCCGGAGCCTCGAAGGAACTTTCTGATGCCATCCTAATCAACCCTAACAACATGGAGCAGTTGATTGACGCGTTAAAAGAAGCATTGACAATGCCCGAAAAGGAGCAAATCAGGCGGATGGAAATTATGCAGAAATCGTTGAAAAGGTACAGCATCCATGCCTGGGTAAACCTGTTCATGGAGCGATTGGAACACATCAAAAAAGAACAGGAAAATTTAAGAACCAAACCCTTTTCAGGGAAAGTCAAAGAAGCGCTTGTTGCCGCATACAGATCAAGTAAAAAGCGGGTTATCTTCCTTGACTATGACGGGACACTGGTTGGGTTTCATTCAGATCCCAATGATTCAAGACCAGACAAAGAACTGAAAGGATTGATAAGCAAACTGAGTAAGGACCCATTGAATAACCTGGTCGTTATCAGCGGCAGAGGACGAGATACACTGGAAAGGTGGTTGTCGGGCAATAATGTGGACCTCATTGCTGAGCATGGGGTTTGGCACAGGAAAAAAGGGGCTGGTTGGGAAAAGTTTGTAGAGCTTGATAGTGACTGGAAGGAGGAGTTTTTGCACGTGATGGAAATGTACGTAGATCGTACGCCAGGATCCTTTATTGAAAACAAAGATTTTTCCCTCGTATGGCATTATCGAAAAGTAGAAACAGGCCTTGGGGAGATGAGGACACGAGAGCTAACCAGTCATTTAAAATACATTTCATCTGAAAAAGACATTCAGATCATGGAAGGAAATAAAGTCGTTGAGATCAAGAACTCTCACGTGAACAAAGGGTATGCTGCCGCCCAATGGATAAAAAATGAGGATTATGATTTTTATATGGCCTGTGGAGATGATTGGACGGACGAGGATACCTTCCGGGCAATGCCTGAGAGTGCTTTTACGATTAAAGTAGGCTCTGCCTCTTCATCCGCCAAGTATAAAGTGGAGAGTTATCAGGACATCAGAAAGATTTTGAAAGAATTGTAGTAATCCCCGGACGTTTACCAAAAAATCTAACCGATCGTTCGTGAAATGTAAGCGACCCCTACCTGATAAAAGGTAGGGATGACTTCTATTTACTTCATTGTTTGACTTGATCGTTAGCCAAATGACTATCGATCATTTCAATGATTTTATCGGCAACAATCCCGGCAGAAAGGTGATTTTGTCCGGTGACCAGGCGCCCATCCACTTCAAGGTGAGAGGAGCCTTGCGGTGAGTGTTTAAATGTGCCACCCCTCTTCTCTATGGTTTTCTGAATGTTAAACGGAAAATGTTGATAGTACTCCGCTTCATGCTTTTCAAAAGCGTCGGGATATCCGCTTACCGCTTTGTTTTTAACCAGGTATTGTCCGTCAGAAGTTTTGAGGTTGACGATTCCAGCCGTTCCATGACACACCGAAGAAATAATCCCGTCATGTTTTTCATAAATTTCCATGACCATTCGCTGGATTGCTTCATTTTCCGGAACGCCATACATCGCTCCGCTGCCTCCTACGTAATAGACCGCACGGTAATCGGCAGGATCCACATCGGTGGGCTGCATGGTATTCTTTAATGATTCCATGAAATCCTGATCATATAGGTACGTCAGGTGGCTTTTTACCGACGTATTGATATAGACAAGTGGTGCGGTTCCTCCTTCAGGACTGACGAAATCAACAATGTATCCAGCTTTTTTAAACTGCTGATGCGCATTCACGATCTCAGAAAAGCTATTGCCGGCAGAAATCGTTGAGTTACCATGATGATCTGAGCTGGATAAGATAAATAGGATACGCTTGCCATGATCATCAGAAGGTTCGCTCGTTGCGGTTTTGCTGATGATCTTCCACTGATTGTTTAACTTCTTTAAAAGAAATAAGTCAATAAACCGCAGCTCCCCTTTGGGAACGATAATTTCCAATTTGGCAGTGGCAATATTTTGGTATTGATCTATTGAGATGATGTTTCCCACTCTTCCTGTAAAAGTTCCCGGAGTATTTTTATCAAAAAAACTGGCGTAATCATTAATCTTTACAATGTAGAGTTCCTGATCCTCCTTGGATAAGAATAGGTTGGCATCTTCGTAAAAAGCCGCTCTAATCCTGTCCGGGTAGCTGTAGGAAGTCCCCTCAATGTAATTGTTGAGTGTTTGCTCGATTAATTGTCGATCAGTTTGTTGGGCCAGGCCTTGACATGCGATGATCAGGCTTAGGCAAAAAGTGAATAGCTTCATTTTTATTTTTTATTTGAATATGGAGGGGGGATACGTAGCTGCTTTAGGAAGGTCTGGGATTTTCCAGCTGGAAAACTTCGGATTTATAAATTCGAAGAAAAAAGGTTAACTCAACGTCTTCTTGAATTGGGCAGGAGTGGTTCCTTTTAGCTTTTTGAAGGCGGCATAAAATGTGGAGTTGGACCTAAAGCCACTTTCCTTACCTATTGCTTCAAGGGTCAGTTGGTCTTTCGTTTGGATCATTTCCTCGGCGGTCCTGATTCTGAACGTATTGATAAAGTCAGAAAAGTTCGTAGTTAAATTATCATTCAAAAGTTGAGAAAGGCGGTGGTCGGATACCTCAAGTGCTTCCGCCACATCAGAAAGTTTCAGGTCGGGATTGAGGTGTAATTGGGCCTCACTAAAAAGAAGCGTCAGTTGATGAATAAGCTTTTCGGCTTCTGTATGACCAATTTTTTTGTTTGCATATTTAGGCTGACCGGACACAAAAAATGCATTTCGTTTTCTATAGAGCCAGGTTAAGATGAGCAGGTAAAAGATAAAAGAAAAAGACAATGCCCCCACGATGTAAGAGGTATAGCGCACCGTTCGGTAAGCGAGCCAGACGATGAAGGTTCCAATGATCACATTGACCAGCCAGGTTTCATGATCGGTCAGTTTTCTCGATCTGGTAAATAGTGTTTTAAACGTATCTTTTACAAGATATCCAGAGCGCATAACGTAAATGACCCATTGCACATAAACCACCCAGACGATAAAAAAATACCATGCCTTATCGTGACGCGAATAAGAGTAGAAATAACGGAAGATCAGGATAACTAAAATGGGTGCAATGACATGTAATATCCATAAATGACCATTTTGCTCTGGGGAGGTAGATTCTTTGATGTATAAAAAAAGGAAGGGCCCAATGAGTGCACAGGCTGTCAGACCAACCTGAATAAATAATTCGGGTATATCCGGATAAAAAAACAGGAAGGTAGACTTTAGAATTCGAATGCTTAGCACAAGGATTAAAGCAGCTAAAAATTTGGACGCACGATTCCTGCCTTTCATTAGGAAAGCGTAATAAGTAGCCATAAAAAGCCCATTGAATGAGCCTAACCCACTAAAGAAAAACAGTAACTGATTTTCAAGTCGCATTCGCAAAGTCCCTCCCAAAGAAGGGACATATTGTTGTTTTCAATATGGCAAATTACACGAGATCAAGGCTAATAAAAATCCGGTCGATCTAGTTTTCTGGCGATCCGACTAGCCGCATTTAAAAGTCCAACATGGCTGTAAGCCTGTGGGAAATTTCCCCACATACTTCCATCTTCTGCTTTTACATCTTCACTCAATAAGCCAACATGATTACTGTAGGAGACGAGATTCTCAAAATACTTAATCGCTTCATCGATACGTCCTACACATGCCAATGCTTCTACGTACCAGAATGCACAAATCAGGAAGGTAGTTTCAGGCTCTCCGAAATCATCCTGGTGTCTATAGCGGTAAAAAAGTCCTTTTCCGGCATGGAGTTCGTTCTCTAATGCTTTAAGATGGTTCTGTGCCTTTTCCGAATTACCAGGAAGGTAATTCATCATGATCAATTGAATGGTACTTGCATCCATACGTTCCACACCGATAGCTTGTGCGTAACCTTTCTTGGATGGTACGTAGCTTTTTTCAATCATCTCTGCGGATCTTTTTTTGAGTTTAACCGCCAGTTCACCGATTTTATCGTCCTTCAAAACTTTTGCGATTTTAATCGCGGCACTACTTCCTGCCCAATGAAAAAGGTAGGTGTAGCAGTGATACTGAGCCAGGTTTCTAAACTCCCAAAGCCCTGCATCTTTTTCATCAAATGTGCGATCTATCATTTTTAGTGTCTTGTAAATCAGCTCAGAGGTATCAAACCGTTCACTAAATATGAACCGCATGTCGTTGTACAGTGGGAGTAGTGAAATCAATACCTGTCCATAGACATCGTTTTGTATGTGTGTGTACGCATCGTTTCCGAGCCTGACAGGTTTATTACCCATGTATCCTTCAAGGTCGAGTTCTTCTTCTACTAACGCTTTTTTCCCTGTGATGCCGTAGAGTGGTTGATACCGGTCCCCTTCATCAGCAGTGGTGTTGAGGATGTAGTGAAAGTATTTTTCTACCTCTTCGAAGTGTCCAATGTTATTAAAAGCATTTAAGGTGTAAAAGGTATCCCGCATCCAGCAGTATCGGTAGTCCCAGTTTCGTGTAGACCCCGGACTTTCAGGTAAACTCGTGGTGGTAGCAGCGATAATGGCGCCTGTATCTTCGTACTGATGGATTTTCAGAATCAACGCAGATCGGATGGCTTCTCTTTGATAAAAATTGACCACATTGGCAGATTTGACCCAATCTCTCCAATACCGGGTAGTCTTAGATAAAAATGTTTCGCAGGTTTCTTCCAATTCTGCTTCCAGCGGTGGACCCCAGGTAAAAACCATGTATTTAGTTTCGTTGAGGACAAAGCTCTCATTGTCCAATACGTAATTCAATGGGATGTTCGTGGTGACCCTTACGTGTGCGTCAAAACCAAGAAACCGAATGTGATTACTGCCAATATTTGCTTCTGGGGTAGCGGTGCCATAAGCACCTTTAGGTTTGCAATCTACCGTGATTTTTGGGTTCCCTTTGATGCGTTCTATTTTTCTAATGAGCATCAGTGGTCGGTAGTACCGGTTCATTTGAAAAAACCTCGGAGCAAAGTCAATGACTCGGTAAACCCCTGAATCACAGCTGATTTCGGTACTTAGGATATTCGTATTCTCAATGTAGGACTGCGTTCCAAACTTTTTACCCTCTGTCGGACGGATGCTGAAACTGCCACCTTTTTCTTTATCCAGCATCCCGCCAAAAATGAAGCTGCTATCAAACTTGGGCCAACACATCCAGGAAATGTTGGTATCGGTATGGACATGTGCGGTGTAAGCGCAGTTTCCAATTACTCCGTAATCATACGAATGTCTGCTCATGAGGAAGAAGTTAGTTTAGGTTTTACAAGTAGTCAATGGCGAAGTAATACAGGAAAATTGAATTGGAAAACATCTATAATTCATATTTTTCAATTGAGGTAATGAATTTTTAACATTAAAAATTTTGAGAATTAAAATGGATTAATAAATCTTTGTATTAGAAAGAAGAATAGTTGAGTTTCCAAACTCCCATATTGTCCCCTATTTTCAGGCCAGCAAACCCGGCCAGGCGCAGGCCTGTCATATAAACTAGTATTACCTACGTGGTAATCATACTCCGAACTCTTTTCTTGTCTTAATCTTTTTTTAAAATCAACCCGAATGAAAACATTCGTTGTTCAGGTTGCAACTTCCGAACACGAGCAGTTTGCTAATGAGATCTGTCAGCTTGTGGAGGTTAGCGCCAAACAAAGGGGAACGGGAATTGCTAAACGTTCACCAGAGTACATAAAGAAAAAAATCGCAGAAAATAAAGCAATCATTGCGGTAACTCCTGATAGAGAGTTGGTGGGGTTTTGCTACATCGAATCCTGGAGTGATAAGCAATACGTAGCCAACTCGGGGCTAATTGTGAAACCCGAATTTCGTTCGACAGGAGCAGCCACCAAGATCAAAAAGAAAGCTTTTGAGCATTCACGAAAAAAGTACCCAAAAGCAAAGCTATTCGGCTTGACTACCTCGCTACCCGTGATGAAGATCAATTCTGATTTGGGGTACATCCCGGTTACGTACAACCAGCTGACGAATGACGATGCTTTTTGGAAAGGGTGCCAATCCTGTACCAACTATCAAATACTTCAAAGTAAAGACCGGGTCAATTGCATGTGTACCGCCATGCTTTTTGATCCGAATCGAAAAACAAAAAGAAAATGGAATTTCATGAAAAAATCCGGTCTTTATGAACGGTTTATGCAAATGAAAAAGAAACGTCTGGCAAAAAAACAAGTAACAAAATGAAAGTCGTATTAGCATTTAGTGGGGGATTAGATACCTCCTATTGCGCCAAGTATTTAGCAAAAGATTTAGGGTATGAAGTAGACGCGGTTACCGTAAATACGGGTGGTTTTTCTGTTGAAGAAAGGGAAAAATTGGAGCAAAGAGCCAAAGAACTTGGGGTTTCTAACTATCAGTTTATTGACAAAACAGCGGACTTTTATCAAAAAGGGGTGAGATTTCTCCTGTTCGGGAATGTTTTAAAAAACAATACCTACCCACTTTCAGTCAGTGCCGAGCGAGTATTTCAGGCCGTCGCAATTGCAGAATATGCCAAAAACAGTTCGGCAGATGCCATTGCTCATGGTAGTACAGGTGCCGGAAACGATCAGGTACGTTTTGATGCGATTTTTCAGTCACTCTGTCCGGAGATGGAGATCATTACACCTATTCGGGACAAACAATTGTCTCGTGAAGAGGAAATTGAATACCTGAAGCAAAGTGGTGTATCAGGGAATTGGGAAAAATCACTGTACTCCATCAACCAGGGGCTGTGGGGGACATCGGTAGGAGGGAAAGAAACACTGACCTCCAATGAATACTTACCGGAAGATGCTTTTCCAAGCCCGTTACAAAAAGAAGCATCCGAAGTGGTAACGATCGATTTCGAGAAAGGCGAACCAACCGCCATTAATGGAGAGACCTTACCGGCGGTTTCCGCCATACAAAAACTGGAAGCAATCGCCTCTGCTTATGCCATCGGGCGTGACATCCATGTGGGCGATACGATTATTGGAATAAAAGGCAGGGTAGGTTTTGAAGCTGCTGCCCCTCTTATTCTCATCAAGGCTCATCATACATTGGAGAAGCATACCTTATCCAAACATCAATTACGGATCAAAGATCAGTTTGCAGCATGGTATGGAGACCTGATGCATGAAGGTCAGTTTACCGACCCGGCGATGAGGGACATTGAGCAGTTCTTAGTATCCTCCCAACAAAATGTGACAGGTAAAGTCTTCGTACAGCTCGCTCCATACCGATTTCAGGTACTTGGAATTGAATCACCTTACGATTTGATGCAATCATCATTCGGTCAGTACGGTGAAATGAACAAAGCCTGGACGGGACAAGACGCTCGGGGCTTTGCAAAGATTTTTTCAACACAAAACAAAATTTATCACTCCATTAAGTCATGATTAAAGTAGGTATTATAGGAGCTGCCGGATATACTGCCGGAGAGTTAATTCGCATTTTGGTTCACCACCCGGAAGTACAAATAGACTATGTCCAAAGCGAAAGTCAGGTAGGAAAAAAGGTGTACGACATTCACAAAGACCTGATTGGTGACCTGGAGCTGACTTTTACAGGCGATATTTCATCTGAAGTAGACGTCGTCTTCATCTGCAAAGGTCATGGTGAGTCCAGAAAGGTGTTAGTGGCACATCCCGAGCTTTATCAGACAAAAGTCATCGACTTAAGTCAGGATTTTCGATTGGCTGGCGATCATGAATTTGTTTATGGCTTACCAGAAGCAAACGCTCAAGCCATCGGAGCTTCTAAATACCTGGCAAATCCAGGGTGTTTTGCAACGGCTATCCAGTTGTCTCTTCTTCCTGCTGTTGCGGACGGGTTGATTACCGGGGACATCCACATCTCCGGGATCACAGGGTCTACCGGGGCGGGCCAGTCTTTTTCAGAGACCTCCCATTTTAGCTGGAGAAATAACAACGCGAGTGTTTATAAGCCATTTACTCATCAACATTTGAATGAAATTGGGGAGACCTTTGTGAAGGTGAATTCAGGATTTGATTCGTCTATGCATTTTATTCCCTACCGGGGAGCATTTACCAGAGGGATCATTATTACCAGCTATTTTGAAACTTCGGCATCTGAAGAAGAGCTAAACGAGCGTTACAATGCATTTTATGAACATCAGGTATTCACGCATGTAATTGATCAAAACCCAGATTTGAAGATGGTCATCAATACAAACAAGGGCGTGGTGTACCCTACGGTAATAGAAGGAAGGGCGATGATTGTTTCTGTTATTGATAACTTACTAAAAGGAGCCTCAGGGCAGGCGGTCCACAACATGAATTTGATGTTTGACCTGGAACCAGCCGAGGGGCTTCATTTAAAACCTTCAAATTTTTGATATGGATAACATTGCAATAATAGGCGCAGGAAACCTTGGGCAGTCCATTGCTAAAGGGTTGATTGAAAAGGAAATTGTAAAGAAGGAGGAGTTGATTTTGACACAGCGAAAGAAACCTTCGGAAGCTTTACTCGCTCAGGGGTTTCAAGTGATCAACTCAAATAGCGAAGCGGTAGAAAAATCGAAAATTATTCTTCTCTGCGTACAACCGCAGCAAGTAAACGACATATTGAAAGAAGTTGCGGCTTTGCTCACACCAGATCATTTGGTCGTTTCGACATTGACAGGGGTAAGCATGGCAAAATTGCAGGCCGAAATCCCGGAAGGAGTTCCTGTCATCCGTTCCATGCCGAATACGGCCGCCGCAGCCGGTGCGTCCATGACCTGTTTGTCTGTAAATGAATCATCCCATTCGTGTCTCCCTTTAGCGGAGAAACTATTTTCCTGTATCGGGGAGACGCTGGTTATTGAAGAGGAAATGATGCAGGCGGCTACCGTGCTGGGGGCAAGTGGCATTGCCTTTTTGATGCGTTACCTGAGGGCAGCTACACAGGCAGGAGTACAGATGGGGTTTGATTCTTATGAAGCGCAGGAAATTGCCGTACAAACCGCAAAAGGTGCTTCGCTACTCCTTCAAAAAGCACAAAGTCATCCCGAAGTGGAAATCGATAAGGTCACTACTCCAAAAGGATGTACGATTGCCGGACTCAATGAAATGGAGCATCAGGGTTTTAGTTCGGCGCTCATCAAAGGAGTGATGACGTCGTTCGAAAAAATTACCAAGATAAAAGAGGAATTATGAAAACATTTGACGTCTATCCCAGATATGAAATCGAACTGGTCAAAGGAGAAGGATGCACAGTGGTAGATCAGGAAGGAACCACCTTTCTTGATTTATACGGAGGACACGCCGTCATCTCCATTGGGCATTCACACCCACATTATCAACGTCGGATCAATGAGCAACTCGCTGCGCTTGGGTTTTATTCCAACTCTGTACAACTCCCGATTCAGGAAGAACTGGCTCAAAAGATAGGAGAGCAATCCGGGTATCCTGATTACTCACTTTTCTTATGTAACTCCGGGGCGGAAGCGGTGGAAAACGCACTAAAACTTGCCTCGTTTCATACCGGAAGAAAAAAAATCATTGCATTTGAAAAAGGCTTTCACGGAAGAACCTCTCTGGCCGTAGCTGCAACTGATAATGCGAAAATAGTTGCGCCTGCTAATGAAACAGATAACATCATCCGGCTTCCTTTAAATGACCTTCAGGCAGTAGAGGAGGTACTGGATGAAACGATTGCGGGGGTGATCATTGAGGGAATCTTAGGGTATAGTGGGATTTACGAACCCGATCAGGATTTTCTCCAAGGGGTGGAGAAATTGTGTCGGGAACACGGCGCACAACTGATTTCAGATGAAATTCAATCTGGTTACGGGCGGTCTGGGAGGTTTTTCGCTCATCAACACATGGGAGTTAAGCCAGACCTGATTACAATGGCAAAAGGAATGGGAAATGGGTTTCCAATAGGCGGGGTACTCATTTCACCGGATATTGCGCCATGGCCGGGGATGTTAGGTACCACTTTCGGAGGAAACCCACTTGCTTGTGCGGCGGGTTTAGCTGTGCTGGAAGTAATGGAGGCTGAAAAACTGATTGAAAATGCAGATTTGCAGGGGAAGTACCTGATGGAGCAACTCAAGGGAGTAGAAGGAGTGAAAGAGATACGTGGAAAAGGGCTGATGATTGGCATCGAGCTTGAAACCCCTGCTGCACCCTTACGAAAACAATTGCTCCTTGAGTATAAAATCTTTACCGGATCGGCAAGCAATGCAAATACCTTACGAGTTTTGCCACCTTTGTCCATTAAAAAAGAAGAAATAGACCAATTCTTAGCAGCTCTCAACCAAGTGATATCATGCAAAACTTTACTTCAATAGACGACGTGGGTGACCCGATGTCGCTGGCGCATCGGGCGCTGGCCATCAAAAAACAACCATTTAAAAATAATCGTTTAGGCGAAAACAGGGTGTTGGGGATGGTATTTTTCAATGCCAGCCTACGAACGCGGATGAGCACGACCCGTGCGGCGTATAATTTGGGGATGAAGGTGATTACGCTAAACGTCACTTCAGATTCCTGGCAATTAGAACTGGAAGATGGAGCTGTCATGGATCAAGGTAAGGCTGAGCACATAAAGGATGCCATTCCCGTGATGTCAAGCTATTGCGACGTACTGGCTGTTCGCGCTTTTCCTACCTTAAAAGACAAAGAAAAAGACTACAAAGAAGAAGTGTTAAGCGCATTTTTAAAACACAGTCGCTGCCCGCTGATCAATCTGGAATCGGCTACACTGCATCCACTTCAATCACTGGCGGATTTGGCGACGATTGAGTCATATAAAATGGTGGAACGACCAAGGGTAGTTCTGACGTGGGCACCTCATGTAAGCCCGTTACCGCAATCAGTGGCCAACTCATTTGCGCAATGGATGAATCACACAGACTATGATTTTACCATCACGCACCCTAAAGGCTTGGAGTTGTCAGAGCAATTTGTTTCAGGTGCCAATGTGGAATTTAGCCAGGAAAAAGCACTGCAAAATGCGGATTTTGTATATGTGAAAAACTGGTCTTCCTATGAAGACTATGGAAAAGTAATAGCGGCTCCGGATTGGATCATGAACAAGAAAAAATTGGAAAGAACCAATCAGGCCAAACTGATGCACTGCCTTCCGGTGAGACGCAATGTGGTGATTGCCGATGATGCACTTGATAGCGATCATTCGATTATTTATGAACAGGCAGAAAACCGGCTCTGTTCAGCTCAGGCAGTGTTAGAGTCCTTACTTAAAGATCAGGATTAATGGAAAAAATCAACATTGTTAAAGTAGGGGGAAATGTCATTGAGGAAGACGAGAAGCTGGATGCTTTTTTAAAAGGATTTGTTCAACTGGAAGGGAGGAAGTTGTTGGTACATGGAGGCGGAAAAGTAGCCACTCATTTGGCGGGTAAACTCGGAGTGGAAACCGAGATGGTGAATGGTAGAAGGATTACCTCTGCTGAAATGCTGGATATAGTCGTGATGAGCTATGGAGGGCTGATCAATAAGAAAATAGTCAGTCGGCTTCAAAGTCATGGAGTGAACGGAGTCGGTTTTACCGGGGCCGATGGAAATTTGATTTTAGCTGACAAGCGACCCGTTACCAATGGAATTGACTACGGGTGGGTAGGGGATCCAAAGAACGTAAATGAGGAGTTACTGAAGAAGTTTCTGGAAGAAAACGTGGTGCCCGTAGTGGCTCCTATTACGCATGATGGAGAAGGGAACTTACTCAATACCAATGCGGATACGATTGCAAGTGAACTCGCCATAGCGCTGAGTAGCCAGTACAAAGTGGCACTCAATTTCTGTTTTGAGCTAAAAGGGGTAATGAAAGACATCCATGATCCATTATCGTTGGTTAAAGACATGACAAAGCAGGATTACGATCAGTTAAAAGAAAATGGTTCCATTAGTGACGGGATGATTCCCAAACTGGATAACGCGTTTAACTCCATTGAGCGTGGCGTTTCCTTTGTCCGAATCTTAAAATACGATGACTTAATTCACCTGGAAGATGAACACGAATACACCCTTATCCATTGAGGCATACACCAAAGAGGCAGTTGAGTTGCTTTCTGAATTAATTAGAACGCCTAGTATTAGCAGGGAAGAACAAGAGTCTGCGACAGTTATTCGGAAGTTTCTAAAAGAGCATCAGGTGAAGGTACATCAGTCCGGTAACAATGTGTGGGCTTATAACAAAACGCATCATCCGGAAAAGCCGAGTTTGTTGCTTAACTCTCATCATGATACCGTAAAGCCAAATGCTGGATATACCAAGGACCCATTTGACTCCATCGAAGAGAAGGGAAAACTGTTTGGACTGGGTTCCAATGATGCCGGAGCCAGTCTGGTTTCGTTGATCATGACCTTTATCCACTTTTATGATAAGGAACTACCCTATAACATCGTTTTGGCGGCAACAGCAGAAGAGGAGATTTCAGGAAAAGGAGGGGTGTCTTCCATACTTCCCGAGTTAGGAGCATTTGAGTTTGGGTTAGTTGGAGAACCCACACAAATGAAGATGGCAGTAGCTGAGAAGGGACTAATGGTTTTAGATTGTTATGTAGAAGGTGTGTCCGGACATGCAGCGAGGGATGAAGGAGTGAATGCAATCTACCAATCTCTGGAGATCATTAATTGGTTTAAAGAGTTTGAATTTGAAAAAATATCATCCCATTTAGGTCCCATAAAAATGTCCGTGACAGTCATTGATGCAGGTAAGCAACACAATGTCGTACCAGATAGCTGTCATTTTGTGGTAGATGTGCGAACGACCGATGCATACACCAATGAAGAAGTCATTGGGGAAATAAGAAAACAGGTAGATTGTCAGGTAGCGCCGCGGTCAATGCGATTAACTCCATCATTTTTACCTGATGAATTGAAAATAGCCAGGGTAGGAGAGCGGCTCGGTATTGAAAAGTTTGGATCACCCACACTTTCGGATCAGTCATTGATGAATTTTCCTACATTCAAAATGGGTCCTGGGGATTCAAAAAGGTCACATACCGCGGATGAATACATTTACCTCGATGAGATTACAGAAGGAATCGCGGGATACATAAAACTTCTGGAAGAATTATTTAAATGAAATATTTATCCATGCATAACAACCGAATAAAGCATGGAATGAAACTTAGCTATTATGAAACTTTGGCAAAAGGGGGAACCCATTGATAAGTTATTTGAGCGTTTTACGATTGGGAAAGATCGGGAATTAGATTTGGAATTGGCCTACTATGATGTCGTAGCCAGTAAAGCTCATGTCAACATGCTGGAAAAGATCGGTTTGTTATCGATCGATGAAAAAGAGGCATTGATTAGTGAGTTGGAACACATTCGAAGATCCGCAGAAGAAGGGACCTTCACCATCGACGAAGGCGTCGAAGATTGCCATTCACAAATTGAATTGATACTGACGCAAAAGTTGGGTGATGTAGGTAAAAAAGTACATACGGGCCGGTCGAGAAACGATCAGGTCCTGGTTGCTTTGAAACTTTTTACTCGGGCACAGCTTGAATTGATTGCGCAGCAAGTGAAGCAATTTTTCGAGTTGCTTCAACGTAAAAGCGAAGCCAATAAAGGGGTATTGATGCCTGGGTACACACACATGCAGGTCGCCATGCCAGCGTCGTTTGGTCTTTGGTTTGGAGCGTACGCCGAGAGTCTCTCCGATGATCTGGTAACATTAAAAGCATCGCATCAAATCGTCAATAAAAATCCCCTGGGATCGGGAGCTGGATTTGGCTCCTCTTTTCCATTAGACAGGACCTATACCGCTGCTGAATTGGGGTTTGAATCGCTCAACTACAACGTGGTCTACGCGCAGATGACCAGAGGAAAAATGGAACGTGTCGTTGCGCAGGCCATTGGAAACATAGCACAAACGCTTGCTCGCTACGCGATGGATGTCTGTCTGTATGCCGGGCAGAACTATGACTTTCTCAGGTTAGATACGGCCTATACGACGGGGTCGAGCATCATGCCCCATAAGCATAACCCCGATGGGTTTGAGTTGGTCAGGGCCAAATGCAACCAACTCCAATCCTTACCCTACGAACTTAACTTAATGACGAACAATCTGCCTTCAGGCTATCATCGTGATTTTCAGACCTTGAAAGAGCATTTTATCCCTTCATTCCGATCGTTGGTAGATTGCCTGGAAGTTGCGACGGCAATGACGGAAAAGTTGGAAGTCAACCCCGAAGTCATACAAGACTCGAAATACGATTTGTTATTTACCGTAGAAGAGGTCAACCAGCTAGTGATAGCCGGTGTCCCCTTTCGGGATGCTTACCGGAAAGTGGGTGAAAAACTCAAAGCAGAGACCTATGAAGCCAGTCGGGAGGTCAACCATACCCACGTTGGAAGTATTGGGAATTTAGGAAACGATGAAATTGACGCAGTATTTAATGAGACATGGAAGTATTTTAGCGGTTTTGAATCAAACGACTAATTACGATCATTGATCAATTACGATGGATAAGTTAATTATTAATAGCCACCAGGAATTTGAGTCCTACCTGGGAAAAGAACTTGGTGTTTCTTCCTTTCATCGAATCACCCAGGATCAAATCACTCAATTTGCAGATGCTACTCTAGATCATCAATGGATTCATACAGATCCTCAAAAGGCGGCAGAGGGGCCATTTGGGACAACCATTGCTCATGGGTACCTCACGATTTCTCTTTTGCCCTTTTTGTGGGAGCAGATCGCTGAGTTCAATAACATCAAAATGATGGTCAATTATGGCATAGAGAAACTGAAATTTGGACAGCCTGTTAAAGTTAATGATGAAGTAAGGCTAAAGGCAGAATTGAAGAAACTGACCAACCTGAGAGGAATCTCAAAAACGGAACTGGACGTAGTGTTGGAAATTAAGGGCCAGAAGAAGCCTGCTTTTAATGCGACAATTATTTTCTTGTACCATTTCGAGTGAGTTTGAAAATCAATGCGCGATTAGTATTAAGTCAAGCCGGCCGCACCTAAACCTACAGATAATCCAGGCTATTTTTTGGGTATCCCAGCGTTATAAAAAACTCCGGCGACCGCTTAGCTATGGCTAAGTTTGAGACTCTCAGCCCGGGACTTTTCAGCCCCTAAATGACGCAAAAATCACTTTTTTTATACGATGATTCGTCTGATTTGATAAAACGAATATCAATCAAGAGTAGGCAAATATCAACGTATACCAGACGAATAAAAAAGGAGTTCCTGCAAGCATATTCTTCGGATCTAGTTTTACATCGTCTATAGAGATAATTAAACTCAAAATTTATCATTTGATAATTTTCCTTTAATTAAAAAAAACTATTTCTCACGAAAACATAGCCTTATTTATAAGTGCGATTAAAAACTTACGTATGATGAAAAAACATTCAACCACCTTGATTTTCATGGTAGTTATCCTTATCACGACCTGTTTGATGTCCTGTGGAGACGATGACACGATAGCTGTCAATCTTCCACCGACCATTGAAGCACAGTCATTTACTACAAGTGAAAGTGTAGACGATGTAACGGTCATCGGAACCGTTCAGGCATCAGATCCTGAAGAAGAATCGTTAACATTTCGGATCACTGAAGACATCGATGAGCTTTTTGAAATGACGGAACAGGGGGCCATATCACTTGAGGCAGGAAAAACCCTTGATTTTGAAACGAAGTTCAGCCACCAACTAGTTGTAGCGGCTTCTGACGGAAACGAGGAAACTACCGCAACAATTACGATCAACGTGGTCGATGAAAATGAAAACGTGGCTCCTACGATTATTGATCAGGCATTTGAAGTAGCTGAAAACATTGCGGATACAGAAGTGATCGGTCGCGTAGTCGCTTCGGATACAAACGGAGATGCATTGACGTTTACACTGGAGAACGATGCAGATGAGTTATTCGAAATCTCCAACGAGGGTGACCTGAGTTTGATAGCCACAAAAACCCTTGATTTTGATACAAAAACAACCCATTCCCTGATCATTCAGGTTTCTGATGGGATCGCATCTGCAAGTGCTACCATCAGTATTTCAGTAACAAATGTTGCTGACCTACCCTTTGTTACCACCTGGGAGGTTACAGATACTGATCTTAGCATCTTTATACCTACGCCCATCGGTGATGGGGGTGAAGACCAACTTGTTTATGACTACCATGTCGATTGGGGCGATGGGAGTAGCGATGGAAATGCCAATGGAGACATTGGCCACACCTATGCAACTGCAGGTACATATACCGTCAGTATTACTGGAAAGTTTCCACGTTTCCGAATGGACGAAGCGGACGAAAATGGAGAAGTCGATGATGAAGATGGTATCGAAAGGGCTGCACCACTTGATGGGTCGGGGCCCAATGCACCAAAACTTAAAACCATTGAGGCTTGGGGAGAAATTGAATGGGAGTCGTTTGAAGGAGCCTTTGTCGATTGCATCAACCTGACTTACAATGCTACGGATGTGCCTAATCTGGAAAAAGTCGAAATACTTGCAGGTGCTTTCGCTTTCTGCGAGAAATTCAACGGTGATATATCCGACTGGGACGTTAGCAATGTAACAAACATGAACAGCTTGTTTAGTGGAGCGCAGGCCTTTAATCAGGACATTAGCAACTGGAATGTTAGTAAGGTTACAGATATGGCTAGAATGTTCTCCAATGCCAACCGCTTTAATCAGAACATTGGCGGTTGGGATGTAAGCAACGTTACGAATATGAGTGGTATGTTTCGTTCAGCAACCAGTTTTGATCAGGACATTAGCAATTGGGATGTAAGCAGTGTCACCAACATGACTAACATGTTCCTGAATAATTCTACGTTCAACCAGCCTCTCGATTGGGGAGATAAAACAAGGAACGTATTGGACATGAGTGGCATGTTTTGGCGTGCAACGGCCTTCAATCAGGACATTGGAGGCTGGGATGTGAGTAGCGTAACCGATATGGAATTGATGTTTCGTGAAGCGAAATCTTTTAATCAGGATATTGACGGTTGGAATGTTACCAACGTCAAAAGTATGTGGCAAATGTTCAATTCAGCCGAAAAATTCAATCAGAATATTGGAAGTTGGGACGTAAGTAATGTGACGAATATGAATACGATGTTTGCGTCTGCTTTGGCCTTTAATCAGGACATTAGCGACTGGGAAGTCGGTAGCGTAACCGATATGGGAGCGATGTTCGACGGCGCAACTTCCTTTAGTCAGGATTTAGCAGATTGGGACGTAGCCAATGTTACTAATTGCCTTCGTTTTAGTCGCAACTCAGGAGGGCCTGCTGTCCCGACTGCCTTTACTTGTGTATTGAATTGATTTGTGAAGTAGCCATAAAAGAATGACTTATTAACCTGAGCTCGATTAAAAATCTTGCCTCAGTTTGAATTGATTTTGAGTAGAAATTTTGCCAAAGTCCTGAAGGAATATTGGGATATTTCAAAGAACTTTGGTGAAATTTATGCCAAAATCAATCAAATCTTTTCAAGACAAATCATATTCACATCATCTTTGCTTTAAAAATTTATTGAAATAGGCACTTAGGGAATGCATAAATTTTTGCAGTAGATCGGGTTATGCGCGACCATTCTTGCCACGAGGTTATCAAAAATCCCCACTTTCATCGAATGTCGG
>JBCCXH010000011.1:0-28047 GCA_039192005.1 Bacteroidota bacterium | reverse complement strand
CTCAGGTAAGAGTTGTCTGGGATACACAAGCCAAAAACTCGTTTAAAAAACAAATCATCCGAATCTCAAAAGATTCCATTCAATCAGCAGAGAAGGTTCGAATTGAGATCCTGGATATAATTGATGGTTTGCTTGATCATCCCCTCATGTTCCCACCAGATAAATACAAAAAAGATAATGACGGTAACTACCGGGCATTCGAAAAATACAACATTCGAATTGCTTATTTAAAATCATCTGATGCAGTCAGAATCCTTCGTGTACGTCATGTAAAACAAGAGCCTGAAATGTATTGATATGAATGCTTTACCCTCCTATGCTGGCATACGTCGCATGTGCTTTTCGCCCTGTTTCGTGTCCTCACGAAACACAGGTAGTTATGCTTCATCAAACACGAAGTAAAGTCAATCAGAAATTACTTCACGCTTTTTAGACTCATCCAATGTCTTTCTCCCTTCACGAAAGGCAGATAAGTTCGTTACTTATGACTTTACTTTTTTCGATTTCCAATGATTAAACATCGGCAAGGCTTACGCTACGTTGAGACCTGCATCTGATCACACCAGAAAAGGGAATTGAAAAAAGCGGCTTTACGCGGTGTAAAGCCACATTACAGATCATTCACGCCTTCGCTCTGTTTCGTGTCCTCACGAAACACAAATAGTTATACTTCACCGAACACTGAGTAAAGTCAGTCAAAAATTTACTTTACGCCTTTTAGATCTTCAGATAACAAGCTTGCAGGTGATGACACTAACAGGGGCTTATCCAAGGTATGTGACACACCATAGCCGTCAACCTAAGACTTTTAGTACATAGGAAAACAAACGAAAAGCACTATTAGACAGGAGAATCGAGGATTTTTCTGCTTACGTAAGCAACTTTGTATCTGATGAAGAACTAGAAAAGGTCGCCATCCAAACCGGTTTCAAGCAAAGATCTTCTAAGATCACTCCAAAGGCGTTCTTGAATACACTGTTTTTCACTAATGCTCAAAGTTGTCCTACCTTGAATAACTACCGCTTAGATCTTTCCATTCAAAGTTCTATTGAGGTTTCCAAGCAAGCCATTGACAAACGTTTCAATGAAAAAACCAAGTCCATGCTTACCCATCTTCTGGAACAGGTGATGAGTAGTCAGATCAAAAGGAAGTTGCCTCTTCCTAAAAGTCCATTTCCTGCCATCAGGATTATGGATAGTTCAGATTTTCGAGTGTCGAAAAAGCTGAAAGATGATTTTCCAGGGTATGGAGGAAAGGGTCGTGAAGCAATTGCTCAAATTCAATTTGAATATGAACTTTTAAAAGGTAAAGTCACTGAACTATCACTTGGTTCAGCAACTAGAAGTGATGCCAAGTTTGGCATGCAAAACATTGAGCACATCCCTGCTCATACCTTGCTCATCAGAGATCTTGGTTACAGTTCACCCGTAGCATTTGAACAACTCGCAGCTCATGACCTCTATTTTATAAGTCGGGCGAAAGCACAATGGTCTATGTATGAAAAAGGGGAGGAAGGACTCAAAAAGCTCACCATTGAAGACATTAAATCTCGACTCAGACAACAATCAGATAAGTACCTCGATATGAATATATTAGTAGGTAGCCAAACACTTGCACCTGTGAGATTAATTGCCAATTTTCTTACTGAGAAGCAAACACAACAACGTATAAAAAAGAAAAAAGCGAATAGCGGGCCATTAAGCAAATTGATGCTGGAAAGTGCGGGTTTGAATCTATTTGTAACCAATGTTGAAAGGCAAAAGTGTGAAGCAAGTCAAATTTACGCCCTTTATCGGTTAAGATGGGAAGTAGAACTGATCTTTAAAAACTGGAAAAGTATTTTGAATTTGCATAAAATACACCCGATGAATGCGATCAGAACCGAATGTGTGATGTTGATTAAATTCATATGGGTCATGCTCAACTGGTCTATTCTAAGGCTAACCGAAGAAGTACTCAACACGGAACTAAGCCTTCATAAAATGACTCGCACATTTACCAATAGGTCTATCCTCTTAGACTTATCCACCATGAGTGACAAAGGGAAGTTTCACTCATGGCTAATAAGAATGTTTACGCTTAGTGATACCCATCACCAAAAAGAATATAAAAAAGGAACGAAGAAAAAACCCCTGGTTGTAAAGGATAATAGTCAATCTCAATTATCTTGTAATATCAAAAAAGGCCATCAAACAATGGCCAAAAAAATGGAAAATAAAACTTAGCCATGGAAACATGGCTATGCCTCATTTCTTAGGTTGACGGCTATGGTGACACACAGACCTTTTCTTTGACCACTATGATTAGATAGTTGGTTCTGTGAGCCACAAAACACGGGAAGATAGATGGGCTTTGAGGGATATGTCGAGTTTTGAGGTTCTTTTCACACAAAAAAGGAGTTTTATTGTTATTTTGAATTAAACATCGAAGGTATGAGTACAACACTGGCTTTGAAGTTAGAGTTGATGGAGTGGTTAGCGACTTCGCCCTGTTTCGTGTCCTCACGAAACACAGATAGTTATGCTTCACCGAACACGAAGTAAAGTCTGTCAGAAATTTACTTCACGCTTTTTATATCAAGGATTCTAGATTTATACTCATTTCATTCATTAACTAACGATAGCCCCTCTTCCGGTCCTCGTTTGTCACAGGGACTCCGAGAACCCTAAGTTTTCAACGTTACTTTTGACATGGACAGAAAACTACTATTTATCTCGACATTGCACATGCTACTTTTCCAGACATTCGCATTACAAATGAGAAGGAGATTCATTGTCACATATTCTCAAAGAAAAGTGTCAGGTTTTTTTGGGTTAATTGGTACGTTACCTAATATTCACTAAAAAAATAAGAAATGCATCCGACCGAAAAAGACATCAGGGAGATTGCCGAACTTTTAGACTGTGGCGAACGCTGTTTCTTTCATGAACCAACCGGGGAGATCGAACATTTTCCCGACCCGGACGAGATGTATTCGGACACTGAGTACTTTCAGGAAACAATGGATAAAGTCGATGCGGACTGGTCAAACTACCTGAGGTTTGAAAAGATGGATTCTCGACAAGCTTTTCAGGTCATGGAAGATTTTGCGGACTCATTAGCTGACAAAAACTTTCAATCCCAGTTATTCAATCTCCTTTCCAAAAACAAACCCTTTAGTAAGTTTAAGTGGGCCATTGACAACTCGGACTATCGCCAGAACTGGTTCGATTTTAAAGAACAGGCAAACATAGACTGGGTACGTGAGCAGCTGAGGGGATACCGGCTTAAATGAAAAGAACTTATCGTGCGTTGTTCCATCCTCCATCGAAGGTCAGTGGCTCACTGATCTCCCTCACGCCTTCGCCCTGTTTCGTGTCCTCACGAAACACAGATAGTTATACTTCACCGAACACTAAGTAAAGTCAGTCAGAAATTTACTTCACGCTTTTTAGATCTTCAGATAACAAGCCCACAGGTGATAACACGAACGGGGGCAAAAAACACGATCCACCAAATTTTTCAGGAAGAAATCGACGAACGGAAGATCCGTGTCAATAGATGGGCTTTGAGGGATATGTCGAGTTTTGAGGTTCTTTTCACCCCAAAAAGGAGTTTTATTGTTATTTTGTAATAAACAGCTTAACATGACAACAGCTTCAGTACGAAAATCATTACACGAAATCATTGATAAGATAGAAGACGTAGAGTTGCTAAGTCTCCATTTAAAGTTGCTCCAAAAAGAAAGTAGGAAGGATTTTTTTAGTACTACTGATGATGAAATAATTGCAAGAGCTGAAGAATCTCTGAAGTCTGTAAAAGAAGGAAAAACACGACCCATCAAGTCTTTCAAAGAAGAAGTTGACCAGTGGAAGAAGCGCCAGGCTTTGTAGTAGCTATTACACCTGAGGGTGAAGGCTACTACTACGATTTGTTGAGGTATTTATATTCAACTCACTCTAAGGAAAGTGCAGATCGCAAGTCAAATGAGATTTTAAACATGGCACTTTCGCTTGATAAGATGCCTAATCGTGGTAGAAATGAAGATAAATTAGCTTTTCTGGGAGTAGGCCATAAATATCTTCTCTATGAAGTGACCTCTCAAAAAACTGTAAAAATCATCTATTTTGTCGTTTCATCTAAGAAAATGGTTTATGTGACGGATTTCTTTCCAACTGAAATGGATGATTCAAGAATTGAAGAAAGAAATCAATAGAAAAAGATGAATCAAAAAGATCAAATCAATCCCAGAACAAGAAAAGGAACTCTTAGAGGCCTTTGAGGAGAGTTTAGACGATAATAACCTGATTGATCACAAAACTCTTATCGAGAAAAATTCCCAACGGCTCGGAAAATAAAATCCACAAAACGAGCCAACAGACTTCGCCCTGTTTCGTGTCCTCACGAAACACAGATAGTTATACTTCACCGAACACGAAGTAAAGTCCGTCAGAAATTACTTTATGCTTTTTAGACTCATCCAAGGTATTTGCCCCACAGACCTTCCTTATTCCACTCCACTCCGAGGTAAGTTGTGGCCCGCCTACCTCTTTCCCCCTTCACGAAATGCAGATAAGTTCGTTACTTATGACTTTACTTTTTTTGATTTCCAATGATTAAACATCCGCAAGACTTACGCTACGCTGAGACCTGCATCTGATTACACCAGAAAAGGGAATTGAAAAAAGCGGCTTTATGCAGCGTAAAGCCACATTACAGCTCATGTCACCCCGTTGTTCACTATTTGTCACCCTCTTGTCACCTATTTGTCACGCCCTAAAACGATGATTATACGTTCGTTACGATCAGTTTTGTGGCAAGACTTGATCAAGTAATAAGCGCGTTTTCTTCTTTATTTAAATTAATGAAAACGTTACTTGAAAAGATGTGAGTAGGAGTGCTCAATCAGTCTCAATTACAAATTGGCTGCATGCTGATTTTCAATTAGAAAAACCATCTGAAACACAACGTAAAAGTTGTTAGTGATAACAATAGGTGAGTGCCTGTTATCATCGGCTAAGAGCGATTAAAAAGTAACATTTAAAAAACTTAGCTATGTCTAAAAAAGTCACTCAGAAGGATACTCGTTTCGAAAAGCTGAACAAGTTCCTTCGTCAGAACAAGAAGGTAGATATTAAAACCATCGATCTTCTTAGTAAAAAGACACTTGACAATTTAAACTGGAAAGGAATAGATGAAGAAGATCGCCTGACCGTTCTAAAACAACTGAAAGCTCATCAACGGCTCACCCGTTTGACCGGTGATGACCATTCAAAAGTTGTCAAAGAATTTCTGGAAAGAGACCTTCATTCCAGCATTCAGATTGGCTCCATTCCAAAAGAACAATTCATGAAGGAATTCAAAAATGTTTTTAAGGATGAAGACCTGATGCGGGGGTTTTATGCACGTGCATTAGCTACCCGAAGCAAATTGCTTTTGAAATACATGGGCATGGTTCAAAACGGCCAGCGTCATACAAAAGCAGTAAAAGCCATCTCCTAAAGTCACAGTATTCACTTTTAGCGCTTTTGGCACCCTGAGAAACTGGGTTCAGTTTCTAAAATCACACTTTTCAAATTACGAAATACACCTGATATTATGAGTACATTTAACAATTTACCAGACTATGAAGTCCTGTTCGGAGAGCTGGACTACAAAGAAGGGGACGAATCCCGTTCCGTCTATTCTCCGGCAGCCTATTTAGCAGACCTGCTACAAATGATGGATGATGAGTTCAGTGACACTACAGATGTTGTCGCTCGTCGTTCGGATATCCGTAAGCTCATCCTTGACTACGAAAACACCTTCGAAGAAATACCCTACCTCGAAGTCGTCAACGAAGTGCTGGAAAACAAGATCGCCGGATACGATTTTAGTGATGAGGCATACGACGGAAAAAACTACGAGGAAATTTACGACGAGGTAAAAGATACCATAAAGGATACCGTATACGGAAGCAAGCTACTCGATGCCAAGTATCCCTTTTTCATGCCTTTTAACCTGGATCATGCAGAAGTACAACTTTACTTAAAGCATTTGGGTATTTCAGCGGAAGAACTGTACAAAACCTTCTCACTGGAACATGACGATAGCATCATCTCACGAGAATACCTCAACCTCTCGGTTCAGGAGTATAACATGGTGATCACTGAAGTTACCGATCAGTCAGACATTGAAGCAAGCTACAATTACACCAGTGCTGCTGATACGTCCAACCTCGGTTTTCAGGCATACATGGCTCATGTGAGCACCTTTCTGGAAACTACAGATCTTACCGGAGTGCAAGCCAGGGAGTTGCTGTATCAAAAGCTGAGAGAAGAGGAAGAAGCCTATGACTTTCAGGCTGACTTCTACACCAACAAGGACATAGGAAGCAACGGAGGCTATGCAAGGCTCCATGAATCAGAAAACTACATTGAGTGGAACGACAGTGAGTTTGGCACCTGGTCACCAGACGAAGGCACGACTACCTGTAACATACTGCCTTACAGTTGGTACGAACGCGCCAATCGTTTCATTCGTTTTGCGAACAAAGCCGGGGTTGATTTTACCAATCTTGACCTCATCCAACGACACTGTGCAGGCACGACACTCGATGCAACTACCGTAGAGATGGTCGCATCCGTGAAGAAGCTCAAGGAAGCCTTTGACGTAGACTATGACGTGGTCGTCGCGATCCTGTCCACCATCAACGAGATCGGTCAGACAGAAGAAGAACAACCGATGGACCTCTTCAACCGGGTGTTTAACGGCTGCGTGGAATTTGACGACCGCTACATCCTGGGATCAGAAGCACTCGCTGCGGAGTTTCAGGAAGAAAGCGATTACACAGAACTCACATACGGAGACGACCTGTTCTCAGACGACAACTACGATTTCAGAAAGCGGGTACGCTACGTACTGGGCCTTTCAAAGCTTGACCTGGAAAAGATCATCCAGCGACTGGACGACAAAGAGATCGACGACAGCCTCTGGATGCTGGCAGCAAACAAGATGGAGTTGCTCAACTTCCTGTACCGTTTCACGAAGCTGGCCGCTACGCTGGACATCAGCCACGAAGCGTTGTTTACCCTTTTTGACGTGCTGGAAGAAGACCCGACTGTTGCGACAAAAAATCAACAGAACATCTTTCTCAGCTACTTACCATCCACACAGGACTGCTACGAGATCTTCATGGGCTCTGACGTATTGAATTTGCAATGGCTGGTCCACACGCTGCATTTCACAAGTAAGTGGATGATGGAATACGGCTACACGGCCGAGTCGCTGTGGCACATTACCACAGGGAAGCACAAAACGGAGAAGGCAGAAGAAGCCTTTAAAGAAGCAAAGATCACTGCATTGAACGGGATTTACCAGGGATTCAAATCGTTGGTGGTGAAGCCAGATTCATTCATAAGAGAGCCGTTTGACAAACGGGCTTCAGCAGTAGTCTATCGAACCATAGAAACGATCTGTCAGCACAAAGAAGGCCATCAGGACGTTCGTCTGGCTACCTATGAAAAGGAAAAAGCCGAAATGATCGCACAAAAAGCAGTAGATCAATTGAGTTGGGTGACCAGCATGGATTTTACTGGATTAGGGATCGCGGAAAAGCTGAGCGAAAAGATCTTCCGCAACCTTGTATTCCTTGGGTACATCGATGAGCAGGGAGTCATTCAGGCAGCGAATTTTCCGGTAGAAAGCGAAGACTTTCAGTTAGAAACAACTTTCGATGAAGTTCGCAGCCCTTTGTTCAATATCATTCATAAGCTATATGAAGAAGCTTCACAGGAAGCAGAAGAATTGGCAGACATCAGTGTTTCGTTGTTCCCTTCGGATCTGGAAGACCTGCATTTGCCAAAAAGTGAAGTAGACGAACTCTACGACAACCTGATCTTCAACAACTACATCAATGAAGAAGGCGTTTTGCAATACCCGCTATTTTTTGCCGAACCGGAAAATGCGTCTGATTTTGACACCGAGACAGACCTCAACGATTACGCGGCGAAAGTCTACATGCAATTTGAGCAAAAGCTTGAGAGGTTTGAGCAAGGACGTTTGGTGATCACCACATCCATTTTCAATGAGTTGCCCCTGGCAAAAGTGGAAATCGATGACCTGGTTGAGAACCTGATGTTCAATGAGTACATCGATAAAAATCATGTCGTAAAAGACAAACATCGGCTACTCAGCGAAGATGCAGGCGAATTTGAATTGGCGTTGCCGTTCTATCCTCACAGACACGACATCCTTCGCTTACTTAAAGAAAAAGTAGAAGCACATCAAAAAGAACATTCCACGATCAGTAGCGCATCACTAAGCGAGATAGCAGACCAGATTGTCGCCAAATGGGCGTATCAGGATCTTCAGGGAGATTACCTGAACGGCGCGCAGTTGCTGCCTGAGGCGAGGGAGTTTTTCCTTGACCCCGAAAATAAAAAGGCGTTTGTTTTAAGCTACTATTTTGATAACCTGCCCGGAACCATCGTGTTCGACCGGATGGCCGATATCATCAAAACGACGGATTCCTTTTGTGTCTCAAAGCAGCCTTTTCAGCAGTTAAAATTTACCGAAGAAGAACTAGAGGAAGTAATGGAGGTCCTCCGGGAAATGGAGGCGATCACAGAAGACCATAAACTTCCCGTTGGCTCATTGGAGTACTACCTGGACACGAACAACGCGCTCACGTTCAGTGTAGAAAGCTATGAAGACTACAATAAGGACATTTTCTTCATCCTGCAGGCAGTTGCAAAACAGGTAAAAGATGCACAAGATGTGGTGCAGAGCGTTATGAAAGAAATGGCCGGGAAGCAAGATGATTTTCTTTTCGGACAGCTTCAGGGCATTTTCGGGTTGGATGCTGAAATACTACAGGCGATATCCAAAAACGTTTTTCCCGGCACAATGGATGTCAAGTCCGCCTGGATGATGCCTGTTTTTGGTTCCGTAGGCGTATTAGACACCATTACCGAAGAGCCGAAAGACGCCGCTTTCAATAAAGCGTATAACAGAATACAGCAGTTTTCGAAGCTGGCCAATAAGCTGCAGCTTTCCCGTGAAGAAGTGGAGATCGCATTCCGAGACCAAAACCTGGTGGCTAAATATCCCGAGGCGCTGGAGCTGGACGACTTTGAGTACAGCGAAACCTCCGGTGGAGCAACCGTATCGATCACGCCGGTAGATAAAATGGATGCCATTTTGGAAAGAGGCGATTTTGTCTACCTCTTCAATGACAGTAAGTACTGGATGTACCGTATGTCCGATTACGAGCTGGTCGACAAGACCGACCTCGAATACGACGAAGACCTGATCGACCTGCAGCGGGATGACGACGCACTTAGAGACATCCTCGAAGACGATCCCATCCGTTTGCTCTTCCAAAAAGAAGGCGATGCCCTGGAGGTGACCGCTGCTTTTCTCGACAAAGAAGAGAATACCTACCTCATCTCCGGCAGCAACTATTTCCTGTTGCCTCACGGCAGCGACACCTGGGATAAGCGTGAAAACGAATTTGGCAACGTGGACAACAACTTTGAGGTCATGACCGAAATCGACATGGCTTACAAAGACGAAGAAGGGAGGCTGTTTCTTTTTGCCAATGACGAGTACGTCAGGTTCTCCGACGGGTACCAATACATAGACGAAGAGTATCCCAAGAAAATAGCCGAGAGCTGGCGGGAAGAAAATATGAAAGTCGCACTCCCCGAGCACTTTATCGACGAGCACGGAGCCGCTTTCGAAGGAACCGACGGAACTTCTTACTTTTTCAACCATTCCAAGTTTGTCAGCTCCGAGCGCAATGGAGAAATGGACGTAGCAGACCACTGGGGTAAGCTGGAGTACGAGTTCAAAGGAGCGGACCACATCGATGCGATCCTCAAAGACGGGTCCGATACGTACCTGTTTTCAGGAGAAGTGATGGTCAAGTATACGGACAGCCTGGAAAATGAGGGCGTAAGGGTAGCCGATGGGTTCCCCATGCGGATCATTGATCATTTCAAGGAACTTCCCTATGAATTTGCCAAAGGGATCGACGCTGCCTTCAAGGGAGAAGACGGTCTGATCCACCTGATCAAAGACAAACATGCGGTTTCTTTTGCCGAAGGAGCAACAGACATTCAGTTGCTTGATTTGGAGGATATTTGGGGTGTCGTTCAAAACAACATTCAGGATAATGGCACTGTAGATGCGGTTCTCTCCGGTTTAGACGGAAGGGTCTACCTGTTCAGTGGCGATCAGTATTTCCGTTACTCTACCAGTGATTACACGAAAGTAGACTCAGGGTACCCCCGTTTGGTTTCCGAAGACTTCTATGGACTGACACAAGTAGAAGCAGCCTTCATCCTCGACGGGAAAACGTACCTGTTCGGTGTGGATGCAGACGGTGCTCAGATGTACGTGCGCTACTCCACGCCTGACTACACCGAAGTAGATGAAGAAGACGAAGACGAAAAGACCTTTATCACTCCGGTGGAAAGCCTGCCCGATGTAGAAGAAGTAGAAACGTTCCCACGCGTTCAAAACGACGACGAATGGTGGAGCTTCCCACAGTCACTGATCGACAAGGGCTTCACCAAAGTAGATGCCGTATTCAATGCACCGGGTGGCATTACCTACCTGTTTTCAACGGTTTCAGAAGTACCCGCAGGCTCGGAAGCACCCGTTTCGATGACCTACGTGGTAGAATTCCATGAAGCGAACCGATGGTGGTCAGAGCCAGAGCTGGTGAGTGAAAAATGGGACAACCTACCCTTCACGACGATCACGGCAGCCTTTACCGGTAAAGACGGCAAGATCTACCTGTTTTCCGATTCCGAATACGTGCGGATCTCCGACGGGGATTTCTGGAAAGTAGACAACGGCTTTCCGCGGACGATCGGCAAGTTCTGGGGCGAGGTGGAAAACAACATCGATCGTCACCGAAAAGTAGACGCCGCGTTGGTGCTCGAATCCCGTGAAGACGAAGAGACCGAAGAAGGAGACGATTACGTAGAGGTAAACCGGCATACCTACCTCTTCTCTGGAGACCAGATGTTCCGATACGTAGGAAGTAACTACAGCACGGTAGAGCAGGGCTATCCCAAAAAGCTATCGGTCCTGAAGGACGAGCCGCGCTTTGGGGAGTTGCAGCAGGAGATCATGAAGGTGACCGCCGCCTATGCCGACGACCGGAACGTGTACGTCTTTGAAGGCAGCGACTGCCACGTCATCTCCGAAGACGAAGACCATCACAAAGGCGTGTATGGTGATGACACCAGTGATTTTACCAACATCTCTGCCGTCACCGTAGACAATGGCAGCGTCTATACGCTTGAGGACAGTACGTGGAAGCGGGTAAGCAGTCTGGAGGAGATCGAAAGAGAAAAAGTAGCAGAAGTACCGAACATTCTGGATGCGGTACCCGATACGTTTGATAAAACAGCCGTCAGTGCGGTATTGAGAGGGACGGATCACAACACCTACGCGTTTAAAGGATCGGAATGCTACAATACATTGCTGGGCCTTGCATACGAGACCGGCGAAGAGTGGGGCAGACCGAGGAACAACATCGAGATGAACGAAACCATCGATGCCGCCTTTGTCGGTAGAGATGGAAAAACGTACGTCTTCAGTGGCGATCAGTACTTCGTATACGAGACCGATACGTATGTAGAGGAGGAGACCGAAGACCCGCCCGAGTTGATCTCTGAAAAATGGAGGGGGCTATCCGAGGTCATGCTGGCTTATGTAAAAGACGACAAGACGTACATTTTCGAAAAGCCGGATGCTCAGGGACACTTCCGTTACCTGGTGTATTCCAATGACACGTACGAGCAGCCTGACAAGGGCTATCCGAAAAAGACGGACATCAGCTTCTTTGGCATCCCCTACGAGCAGACGCAGGAAGGTTTTGACCGGTTCGATACGGTTTTGATGCATGGAGACAACATGATCTTTATCAAAGATCAGGAGTTTATCCGCTACAATACCAATGAAGAGAATTGGTCGTATCCGAAAGAGCTGGAACTACTTTATGACGGGATCCCCTTCAATAAGACGACGTTTCAGGACATCAAGACGGCTTTTGAAGGAGCGGATGGGAAGGTTTACTTCTTCAATGAAGACCACTATGCGATCTATGAGAACGGCGCCTTTGCAAACGATGCGGTAGAGATCAAAGACAAATGGGGGCTAGTGAGTAACAACTTTGCCACGACGGTAGATGCTGCTTTTGTTTACAACGAGCAGGTGACTTACCTGTTTTCAGGGAACAAATACGTTCGTTACTCGACCTCAGACTATCGCTACGTAGACGAAGGCTACCCGAAAGAAGTCGCTAAAGACCTTCGGATGGAAGAACCTTTCAGCTTTATGCCGAAAGAGTTCCAATATGCCATCGATGAGATCGAGGAGTCAGACGAAGTCGTTCGTATCTCCGGGGTGTATTCGACCCCCCGAAACACGTACGTCTTCCTGAACGACAAGCTGTATGCAGGCTCGATGCATTCGTACGAGATGCTGAACATGAGCCACCTGGGCAGGGTCCGCAACAACTTTAGAGAAAAAGGGAGTATTGATGCCGCCTTTGTTGATAGTGGTGGTCGAACCTACCTCTTCTCCGGAGACCAGTACATCCGCTATACAGATAGCTACTACAAGTACGTAGACGAAGGCTTTCCGAAGCTGATCATGGATGATCTGGCCAGTGAAATAGGTTTGAGCAGCTTGCCGGACGATTTCCAATATGGGATAGATGCCGCTTTCACGGACGATAACGGAGACATCTACCTCTTTAAAGATGAAAACTACATCAGTACCGGAAATGGTAGTTCGGAGCTACCCATTACCAGTAAGTGGGGCAAGCTCAAGAATAATTTCAAGGATGTCGCAACGGACAAGACCGTCGATGCCGCCTACATCGATGAAGAAGGTCGCTTGCTTGTCTTTAAAGGAGACCAGTTCATTCGCTATACCGATCCGAAGGAGCTGTTTACCGAAGACGACGAACTGGAGAAGTACGTGGATCACGGCTACCCGATGCTCATTGAAGATCATCATGCACGATTACCGGAAGGCTTCCGGCAAGACCTCGATGGTGCGTTCATGTTCGAAGGGAAGATGTACTTCACGAAGGACACCTCCTATGTGATGGCCATCGACGGGTACCACACCTACGATGACAACATCTACCCGCAGGAGTTCAACTACCGCTGGGGCGAATGGGTGGACTACCTGCTCAGTGACCTGCTGGTGCTTTCGCGCTTCAAGAAGCTTTCGGAAACGTTTAGTACCGATCAGTACAACCTGTCCAACCTGCTCCACATGGGAGACGGCGCCGAAAAGGAGCCGTACCTGGCCGTATCGGAGATCTTTGGGTTTGACAAGGACGAAGTGCGATGGGTGAAGCAAAACAACGCCTTTTTGGAGTCGGTCAGTTCCTTTGAGAAGCAGTTTGACATGGAGTTGATCATCAGGCTCTACGACATCCTGACGAAGGCGACAGAAATGAAGGTAGACGCTTCGAAACTGTACGAAGAGGTCTGGGTGAACCTGTATGAAACCGTAGATCGGGCGACAGCGGCCCAAAAGATCCACCAGATGCTGGGCACGACCGGTTGTAACAACAACTACAAGGCACGTCTGGACCAGATCGAAGGGGAGCTGAACACGATCAAGCGGGATGCGTTGGTTCCTTATGCGATCTCGACAGATCCGGACCTGCTGGATGCACGGGATCTGTATGAAAAGACGCTGATCGACGTGAACATGGAAAGCGAGGCCACGACGTCCCGCATCAAAGAAGCCATAGCCGCGACGCAGCTGTATTTTCACCGCTACTTCATCAACCTGGAAAACGTAGACCTCGAAGGGTCAAACGATGAAGAAGTAAAAGAACGACTGCGGTTGCGTTGGAAATGGATGAAAAACTACCGCGTGTGGGAAGCCAACCGTAAGGTGTTCCTGTACCCGGAAAACTACATCCGCCCCGAGCTGCGGGACGAAGACTACAAGACCCCGGCCTTTGCCACATTGGAGCAGGACCTGCTCCAGGGAGAGATCACGGAGGATTCTGTCGAGCGGGTATATAAAAAGTACCTGGACGAATACACCGAAGTATCCCGACTGAAAATAGCCGGAGGATACGTGTACGATGAAGTGAGTTCCACAGGTACCGACGACAAGAGCCTGGTGCTTTTTGGTCGGACCAAGATCAATCCGCTGAGGTATTACTATCGCTTCGCCAATTTTGAAAACGGCGACAGCAGTGGGGCATCGTGGGAGCCGTGGAAGAAAGTAGACGTAGCCATTGAGTCCGAACGCGTATATCCGGTCTATGCCTTCAACCGGGTGTTTGTGTTCTGGTCTACCGTAGAGCGCATCGCAGACGAAGATGACGAGCAGGATGCTTCAACGGCAGCCGTAGCCAACACGACCGATGAAAGCGAAGATGATGTGCAGTACTTTACCTCATCCCCTTCGGGCTCGTCTTCACGCGGAGGAAGCAAACGACGAGTCAACATCTACTTCTCGTTCTACAACCTGAACGATGAGTGGTCGCAGCCTCAGTTGCTGGACACCAACATCGAAACGTCAGGAAAGATCACGAATGTGGAACTCTTTGTTGAGAACGCAGAGAAAATTGACGGGTACGATGAAGACGATCACGAAAACATCGTGGTGAGTTGTAAATACACCTACTATGATTTTTCAATCATTACGTTCCTGAACTTTTTGAGGAGAAAGTATACCGCAAGTAGCTTAGTGAAGACCTCACAGAAGTCTTACAGCCTTACTTCTGAACTGGTCACGTATGATGCAAGTACCCCTGAGTTTGGAAACAAAGGGTTGGAAGTATTCAGGCACCTGTTCCCGAATGAAAATTACAATCAACTCGATTCAGATGACATTGTGATGCTCAATTCTTCGGAGAACAGCACGGACGGTCCATGGTTTGCCTACGACTTCAAAGGAGGCGGTTTCATGGTGAAACCAGACGTGACACCACTTACTTCCGATAAGTGGCCGCAGAGCCTTTCGACCAATTCAGTCAACCTGCCAACAACGGAAAGCGCCATTACCGCAGCATTCTACGATGGCACCAATACGTATTACATGGTCGGTACGCAGTATTTTATCTACAATGGCGACGAAACGACGATCACCAAACTGGATAATACGTCCAAGTGGGGAGTAGCACGTAATAACATCCTGGATAACATGGGCGTAGATGCGGGTTACAAAGATGACGATGACATCTATTTATTTTCAGGTAATGAATATTACCATTATGAAGCGGATAGTGACGTGGCGACCGAAGGTTACCCCAAACTTTTGGCATCCAATGACCTGGGCATACCGACTGATTGGGAACTGGTAAATGCCGCTTTTAAAGGGGACGATGGTACGGTTTACTTTTTCAACAACTCCTCAGGAGGCAGATATGTTGGAAAAGGAGGAAGCGAAAACACTATTTCCAGTAAATGGGGGATGTTTAGCAACAACTTTATCAGCTCCAGCTCATTACCGGTTGTTGCTTCGTTTGTCTATGAGGACACCTTGTATGCATTCAACGATGCGCAATGGGCACGCTACGACCTGTCTCTGGACACAAGTACCAATGAGATGGTCGCCTCTTTATCAGCCATTAAATGGGGAGATCTGAAGGATTTTCTGGTGGAGGAATTTGGTTTCGAAGAAAGTGATTTATTGAGTTACACCGGAAAAACGGCTATTTCTGCCGGCATGTATGGTGAGCACATTCTTTCCGTTTACATAGACGGTAGTTCTGAAAATAAAGATGCTTTTGACCTGCAAAACAAGCAAAAAGCAGCGGAAACCATATTTGGAGCATACGCTCAATATTTTAATGATAACGATGCCGTATTCTCTTACTTTGTTGAAGATCCTGATACGGGAGAAATGGTGGACATCCGGATCTTTACAGATGGTTCCGATAAGGATAGTTTTCTTTTAAGAAAGCATACGGAATACATCGGTAGCAACTTTACCATTCAGGATCCGGATGGAAATAATTTACTCTTAGATGCTGCTTTTGTATACAATGACATAGCTTACCTCCTGTGTGGAGACGTTTATTGGATGCTCGATGTAAACGATATCTCACTAAGCGACCCTCAAACACTAACGGTTAAAGATGTTGGATCCAATCCAATTACCGATATCCTGGACTTTGGTGTAACACTCGACAGTGTAGATGCAGCTTTTGTTGCAAACGATTATACCTACTTAGTCTCAGGGAAAAGCTATTTGCGATACAAAGAAGATGAATATAACAACGCCGAATCTTTTGGGCAGATAGCCAATCTTATTCCAGGGTTGCCGGATGGAACAAGTAGTTCTGACAACTGGTACCACACGATAGATGCAGCGTTCCCTTACACGGATGGTGATTATTACATATTCAATACACTTAAGAACCAATGCCTACGACTAGCGGCGACAGACTTTGATACCTATGATAAGGAGACGATCACGGTCGATTGGGGACATATCAACCCCAGCAACTTCGATGCAAGTACCATCGACGCCGCTTATGTTCGGGATGATAAAGCGTATCTGTTTAGCGGTTCGCGGTTTATTGTGCACCCGATCACGAATGGAGAAGTAGACGAATACATCGAAGGGACGTCTCTTGAGATCGCGAACAACATCTCGGAAGTATCGGCGGCCTTTGTACTCGATGGTATCGCTTATCTGATATCTGGAAGTCAGTACTACCGGATTGAAAGTGGTGAAACACCGGACAGCTTTGCGCATACGGGTGATGCCATCAAAGGAAGCTGGGGCAACCTTCCAAGTGACCTGAACAGTGGCATTACAGCAGCATTGAATAAAGACGATAACCTTTACCTCTTCCAGGATGCACAGTTTATCGATTATGAAATAAGCGATGTAACAGCGTACCTGTACGAGATCAGTAGGGTAAACTTTGAGATCATACGGTTAACGACCAGTACGGCAGATGCCTTAAACCAGGCATTGCTAAGCTCCGTAGACACGCCGACCGGTATCGGTGGCTTATTAAATGCGACGGTTCAGCAAACTGATGAGACGCCGTCATTTAGCAGGGATGGAGGTTCTGCTCCTACGGTCATAGAAGCAGATGGTACCTATGTGACGGCTTCTGATCTGCCGATCAGCAGTCACCTGGATTTCAATAGTGCCAATGGGATCTACTATTGGGAGATCTTCTTCCATGCACCCTTCCACATCGCGATGTCATTGAATGCCGATCAGAAATTTGATGACGCCAGAGAATGGTATGAATACATTTTCGATCCGACGGAGTCGTCTGACTATTGGAAATTCCTGCCGTTCCTGGCCACGGACATCCGTGCGCTTGTCACCTCCATGGAGGAGAACCTGTCGTACTTCGAGGATGCGGATGCAACGGATAAATTAACTGCACTTTCAGACCTTTTGATGGAATACAACGAAGTATTCCGTGGCTTTATGTCGATTGACAACGTGAACCTGGGTAAGGATGCAGTGACAGGGGTGGACATGACCCTTTCCAATATCGAAAGCTGGACGGTCTACACCAACTTTTCCGATGCGATTAAAGCCCTGACTACCACGGATGCATTGGATCCGGATAAGCAGACCTTGCTGGAAACAGCTCAGACCAACCTGCAGGAGGTAATGGAAATTTGTGCCCGGCTTCGGTATCGGTATGACCTGATGAACAATACGGTTACACAGGTCAACACGTACCTGGAAGACCCGTTTGATCCGCATACGATCGCTGAGTATCGAAAGATTGCCTACCGTAAGGCGATCGTGATGAACTATATTGATAACCTGCTGGACTGGGGCGACATGCTGTTCCGTCAATATACCAGAGAGAGTATCAATGAGGCACGTATGCTGTACGTATTGGCTTATGACCTGCTGGGCAAGAAGCCGGAGAACTTAGGTGAAAAAGTGCTTCCTGATGATGTCGCCTATGCGGAACTAAGGCACTTTACGGACGATGAGAAGGAAGATTATGATTTCATCTTTGATCTGGAAAATGCAAACTATGACCTAAGTGAGGATGCCATCACGGATACCTACGATAGCTTCTCCTTCGCAGGCAATGTGAACGATTCCATTAGCAATCCGTACTTCTTCGTTCCTGAGAACACGCAGTTTATCGATTACTGGGACCGCGTGGAAGATCGCCTGCATAAGATCCGCAACAGCATGAACATCATGGGGATCAAGCAGCCGCTGGCCTTGTTCCAGCCCCCGATCGACCCTAACGCACTTGTGAATGCAGTAGCCGGAGGCGGCGGGATCGATGGTGCCATAGCAGGTATGGCGATGGAAGTACCGCATTACCGATTTGGCTACATGCTTAACAAAGCCAAAGAATTTGCGCAAGGTGTGGAGCAATTTGGCAACGAGCTGCTGGCAGCAATAGAAAAGCGGGACGCAGAAGCTTTGAGTATCCTTCAGAATAACAACGAGTACTCGATCCTGGATCTGACGACACAGATCAAAAAGAAGCAGATCGAAGACTCGCAAAAGAACATCGAAAGTCTGGAGCAAAGTAAGAAGAATGCAGAAAGCCAACGAGATCATTATCAGCTACTGTTGGATGAAGACTGGCTGGATGAGGAAAACAAACAGGTCGACCTCATGCAAGACGGCGTAGCACTTCAGTCCACTGCGGCAGCAGGATACCTGATCAGTGCAGGTTTGCGTGTGATCCCACAAAATAACCTCGGGCCATTCATTGTCGGGGTGACCACAGGGGGAACGCAGCTTTCAGAGTTTCTGGAGGGCGTAAACGAATCGTTCCAGACGGTGGGCGAAGCACTCATGACCTCAGGTGAGCTGTCGGGTATTCGTGCACAGCATGAGCGCACCAAGCAGGACTGGACCTTGCAGCGTGACATGGCACTCGGTGAGATCAGTCAGCTGGAGATACAGATAGACAGTGCCAAGCTACAGAAGGAGATCGCCGATCGTGAGCTGGTGGTACACAAAAAGGACATCGAGAACAACCGGTCCATGACCACGTTCATGATGGAGAAGTTTTCGAACAAGGCACTGTACCAGTGGATGGCAGGCAAGCTCTCCTCTATGTACTATGACTCGTACAAGATGGCACATGACATGGCCAAGCAGGCAGAAAAAGCCTTCCAGTTCGAGACGGGTACCAAAGAAACCGATGTAAGTTATATCGGAGGCGCCTATTGGAACAGTCAGAAGAAAGGGTTGCTGGCAGGAACCAGCCTCAGCTTTGACCTCAGCCGAATGGAGAAAGCCTACATGGAGCAGGACGTGCGTACCATGGAGGTGACGAAAAACATCTCCTTGCTGGAACTGGACCCGATGGCGTTCATGGAGCTAAAAGCCAAAGGGGTGTGCGAGTTCAGACTGACAGAGGCCCTGTTTGATTATGATTTTCCCGGCCACTTCAAGCGGCAGGTGAAAAACATCTCACTGGCGTTCAATGTCGGAGAAGGCAAGTACGTCAACGCGACGCTGACCCAGCTGAACAACAAGGTGATATTGGAGCCGGACATCAAAGCAGTGAAATACCTGTTGGATGCGAAAGGCACACAGCCCGTATCGATTCGTAACGACTGGAAAGCCAACCAGCAGGTGGCACTCTCCTACGTGGATCAATACTCGGAGAACAACGGCATCTTTGAGCTGCGGTACTGGGACGACCGTTACCTGCCGTTCGAAGGAACAGGTGCTGTTTCCCTGTGGAGACTGGAACTCAACGGAAAGCAAGGGTTTAATTACAATACGGCAGACCTGCTGGATGTAACCATTAAACTTCGCTATACGGCCAACCAGGGAGGAACAGCTTTTGCTAACGCGGTAAAAGGATCACTGAAGCCGTATCAGACCACGAGCTTCTTTGATATCGGGTACAACTTCGCAGACCAGTGGAATCAATTCCAGGTAGGTGACAGCGACGAGCTGGAGTTGACGTTCACCCGTGACATGTTCCCGTCCATGGCCGGTGGTAAGCTGAATGGCTTATTCCTCAAGTACGACTATGAGGGTGACCAGAAGCCGACCTTCCTGCTCAACGATGACACCCAGCTTCCGGATGGTATCTATCTGGAGATCGGGAACCTGAACGTAGCCAAAGAAGGGTCCGCCTGGACATTTACCGTACAGGGCGACAAGTCGATGATCAGAAATGTAGAAATGATCGCTTTGTATAAGGCCAAAGTGTAAAGGCAGCCATCCGTGCAGGCAATTTCCGCCTGCACGGATTTTCAAATTTTCATATATACACCTAAAGAGTAATGATGTCTCAATCTGCAAAAAGCAAAAAAAGACGTGCTTCCGATGCGCCTAAGTTAAAGCGTCAGAAAGCCATCAGGCCTCCCTCCCCCGGTTTGAAAATGCGTCCGACCTCAGGACCAAAGAAAACAGACGGAAGTGGAGATGCCCAAAGTAAAAGAAGAGAAAGCAGGGCGACTAAAAGCCCGGGCTTTACAAAAAAGAAAGAACCAGCCAAAGGACTTTCTCCTAAGAAAGACCGCTGGTACAAAGGAAGAAACCTCTATCCGGCCAAAGGAAAGGATGGAAACCTTACCTATCTGCCACAGAAGAGCGATGCGACACCCAAAGAACTCCGAGAAGGACAGTTTGTAAAGGACGTCGATACAGGAAAGGAGGCGGCAGAAGGAACCCCGCCCAGAGCGGACCGCATGCGGGGGCGCAACCTCTATGCCACCGTTGGCGAAGACGGCAAAACCACTTACCTGCCACAGAAGAGTGAGGCCACGCCAAAGGAACTGCTGGAAGGAACGTTTGTCAAAGACCTGGACCTGGGAAAAGAAGTATCCGACGGGCCCACAAAAAAAGACAAATGGTACAAAGGTCGCAACCTCTACCCGGTCAGAGATGCAGACGGGAAGGTGACGTACCTGCCCCAAAGAAGTGAAGCCACGCCATCGGAAATTCAAAAGGGGGACTTTGTGAAAGACGTAGACAGCGGAAGAGACGTGCTGGACGGGACCCCTCCAAAACCGGACCGCTGGTATAGAGGTCGCAACCTGTACCCCACATTAGATGACAAGGGCCAAACCATCTACCTGCCCCAAAAAAGTGAGGCAACCCCCGCAGAACGTCTCAGTGGGAGGTATGTAAAAGACGAAGACAATGGGAAGGAAGCCATTGACGGGTACACGCCAAAAGAAGACAAGGCCAGAGGCCGCAACCTGTATGCGGCTTTAGGAGACGAAGGAGAGGTGATCTATTTGCCTCAGGAAAGCGAAGCCACCCCAAAGGAACTGCTGGAAGGTCAGTTTGTGGAGGATCAGGATCCTGGGTACGAGGTCATCGAAGTACTTCCTGAAAACACAAAGCCAAAGGCCGATGACCGGACAAAGGTGGAGGATCAGGGCAGGTTCCTGTATCCTGTCAAGGTCGCTTCCGAACAGGAGGGCGAGCCATTCAACATCGTCTACTACCCCAGGGAAAGCGAAGCCACAGAAGTAGAAAAGCAAAAAGGGCAGTTCATCCGCGATGAAGAAGTAACGGACGAAAGCGAGAGCAAAAGGCGCTCAGAAAGAGCCACGCGGATCAAAGGAAGGAACAGGAGCAACGCGATCAGTGAGGCAACCGGGTTTAACAAAAGAAGAAATTAGTATGAATACTTGAAGAAAATTAGTGGATACCACTGCCCGGAATAGAACAATGCGATCGGTCATAATGCCTGAATTGCAACGTATATCTGTAGGCAATGGCTATACTTCTTATCTAAAATGAAAAATTAAAACACAAAAAAAATAAAAATATGAGTGGTCATAAAAAGAGAAAAGACAATAACCTGATAAGAAACGATGCACAATCAGCGGCTTCTGATACCGGTACTACAAAGAAGGACAGAAAGAAAAAAACGATGACGTTAGAAGAGCATAAAGCCAGGATGGCAAAAAAAGAGCAGGAGAGAAAGCAGGCAGTGCTGGACAGGAAAGCGGCTGCCGTAAATAAGAGCAACAATAACGCTAACTCAAAAAGGGTAGTAGAAAGAATCCGAGAGTTAAAATCGACTAAGGTAAGGACATTGAAACGGTTGATAAGAGATGCCGTACAAAACGATTCGTACACCGAGAACCACGTCATTGGGTTGGAAGCAGAGTTTAAGGGCTGGTTTACCAAAAGCAGGTTCTATAACAATGAACCGTGGGTGAATACAGTTGGTAAGATGTCAGATAAAAGGTTCCGCGAAGTTGTTTTGGAACTGGACAATGAGATCAAAAGATCCTCGATGGCCCTGAAACAAAAGTTCGAAAGAAACTTAGCAACAGCACTTGCCAACTATGATGAAAATGATCCAAAGACGAAAAAGCTAAAATTAGGATATCATGCAGGAGTGAGAGAAAACGATGAGCATAACAAAGCACAAAAGGAAAAGTCGGGAGCAACAAATCCTTTTGCAGGAGGCAAACTGACAAATAAAAGACAAAGGGAAATAAATCAACCCACGGAGGATCAAAAACTGGACTTGCAATTAGGTAAAGGTTATTACATCGGTGACACAATGAATGTGGCCGAATACTATGCCGGACAAATAAATACGCAAAGCTTAAATTCAACGATTGTGGAGGTATTTCTGAATTTGGATTCAATAAAAAAGCTTGACCATGACTTCGCTGCAACCATAGTCCCTATTGAAAACTGGTGGGATCATAAAACGTACGATAAGAAATTTGATGAAAACAGCTCCATGCTGATCTCTCCTGTTTCTGGTCATTTGGACCAAATGCAACTAAAGCTGAGTAACAAATACGGGCTGGAAGATAACCTTCTCATAACCAATAAACTTGAAGATTGGATACTCAAAGGGGATTCTAGCTTTGAAGCAGACGTTATTGACCTGAGAGGGAGCGCATCCACAAGTAACAATGCGTCGAATCAGGTAAATGCCTCAAATAATACGAATCAATCAAATACTCCGAATACAGGCACAGGTCAGACTAATAATACCAATACTAATTCTACTAATTCCAATCGGAGTATTACGGCTACACCATTTTCAAATCAAAACAATACGGTGGATCCGGGAGATTTACCAGGTCGAATTCTAGGTGGTCTGGCCAATCTGGATGAAAGCCTAATCACTGAAAACCGTGATAGCTTTAACCGAGAGGTAGATACATTGATATCCATGACAGCTCGTGCAATTATACAGCAGCCGGATCGATATAGGGAAATGATGCGTATCGCCAAAGATGAGCTTTACAGAATAGTGAGCTTTTATCTACCCCAGGGTATTGATCCCTCATTCTAACGAGTAACTAAATAGTAGTAATAGCTAAATACATTTCAATACAACTTCAATTCGATGGAAAAACCATAAAGAGATCGTCTTTATGAACTCCGAAAGGTAATCGAGAGAGACGTAGTAAAAGCCAGAGTGGCTACGCGATGACAAAAGCAGTTTTTAACGCTTTCATGCACAACATACTTTAATATAAGATCATCAAATAAAAACTAAATAAAACACACAAATATGATACTCACAGCAAATGACAAACAAACAGGAAAGCAGAAGTTCCGTCCCAAAATGGGGAAGATGTCAATGGAAGAATATCCAATCGATCAGTATGACAAATACCTGCACTACGAAGAAGAAGGCTATGTAGAGGACAAAGGCGGGTTTCCTATATTTTTCATGGGACATAAAAAGATTGTACTGGGATCTACCGGTCACCGGTTGAATTATATGAAAGGTCGGGAATGGGGGGCTGGTCGCAATCAATTTCACAAGATCCCGGTTCGCCTGATGGACCATGCCACCTTCATTATAGATTCCCCTCAGCAATCAGAAATGATGCCCGAAATGGATGGACGGGATGCTACTCAAAATGAGATCATGCAGTACGTGAAACATAAGGTGGGTAAGAAGAACAAATTGGTCTGTGCCAATGGAAGAAGCATGTACGATAAGAGGGGAAAGTTACATACCATCATAGGCCGTCCGGAAGGTAAAAGCTATCAGCTGATGAACCATAGCGAGATCAGCCATGACAGGATAAGATCACTGGCCGATCGGTACCTGCACCATGTCTTGTTAAAGAACAGTGATAAGGTAAATCAGTTTGTGAGCGAGGTGACCGATATGATCGGCTCATCCAATGGGATCTCTCCCGGACGGGTAATTAAGCATACAACAGACCGGGTAGTAAAACAGGTGTCCCTTTTAGCAAATGAACAAAAAGGGGTGATGAAAGCAATGATAATGGACAAACTGGAAGAGGAGCTTACCCTGACAGAAGATACCTACGAGATGAATTTTATTGAGTTTCGACAGCAGGAAGCCAGGTACCAGCAGGAAGCGTATGAGAAGCTGGCTGAACTAAGGCCTAAGAAGGACCTGATCCCTCCTGAAGATTATCAAAAGATGGCCGACCGGATCATAAATGAAGCAGACGAGAAAGCAAAAGACATCAGGTTGGGTGTGGTCAAAAACTACAACATCGACCTATTGAGCGCATTGGAAGATGTATTTACCAATCTGTTGCTCATCGCCGAGGTAGCTGGCACCGATTCTGAAAATGTAGTGGTGATGTACCCGGAATCCCATTTGAGACCCCTCAAAAAAATGATCAAACACTTTAAAAAATTGTAAACAAGAAGATCAATAATCATCATTTGACCTGAATGATAGGAATTGGTGCGCGGGCCAAAGTAACGTCAGGCAGCTAACTACCTTAAGCGGTGGCAAAAAGAAGCCGCGCTTAAAATACATGATCCGGCATTTTCCTTATCAAGTGGGTTAAATCTTTAATCACATTAAAACGAAATAATTATGGCACTACGAACAAGACAGAGTAAAAAACGACGCGTGGCGACGAAAACGCCCACAAAACCAAAAAAAATAACCGCAGATAAGTTAGATGGCCTTGCATCCGCAAAGATCATTTTGAGTGCAACAAATAAAGCCAGAAAGGAAAACGATGACAGGCCCGTTGGAAAAAAGTTACCTATAACGAAGGAACAACTGGCAGGGGCACTAGCAGTACTCCAAAATACAACCTCTTACATTCAGATTGATTCGGAAGGAGCACTCAGGATATATGAACAGGTCGCAACGCCAGATTTGATACTGCATGTAATCCGTGAGGCACTTGATAGGGATACCATTTCTGATGGCGAGTATTTAAATTCTAAGAAAAAATCAAAGAAAAAAAAGAACAAAAAGAATGATTTTACAAAAGCCCTTGAAAATAACGATCTTCAACTCATAAGCGGTGCCATATCAAAAAGTAAGAACTCTCAAGAGAAGCCTCCTGCATCCTTAAGCGGTTCAATCGATAGTGAGTATCAGGACTGGATAGAGGATATTGATGAAAAAGTTGATACGGTAGCAGCAGCCCCCAAAAAAAGACCTTATCTCTTCCAGCAATTTAAGAAGCAAAATGCCAGAGCCTATGTGCCGCTAAACAGAGATATTCTTGGCACGGTACACAGTGAAAGGTTGTATCAGGCATTAGTTACCCTCTATGCAAGAATAGAAAAGAAAACCATCGGTGTTTACAATCCACTTTCTGATTCCACAGCAGATCTTTTAAGGAAGATGAAAGAGGAAAACCTGAGTAAAGAGAATATAGAAGAAATACAAAATATTCTGAAAAGTGACGAGAAGCTGGCCAATGAAAGTGATCAGTCTATTGATAATATGAAATCTGTGGAGAAATATTCAACGCTCGGTCACATCAAGGAACTCAACGCACTTTATACGGCGCACACCAGAAATTATTACAACCTGTCGCAGGTCGTGACCAATGCAGCAGGGAGCCCGGACAAGGCCTTTGCAGATGTTGACAAAAGTGCTGTTGAAAACGATGACAACGCACTCAATCTTGATGATAACAATGATAATACGGACGAGGATTTTGATGTAACGATCAAGAAAGTGGTGGAGCGTGGAGCCATGCCCAAAAAGGCATTAAGAGCAGTTGAAAAAGGATATTTGAAATACGATGAGGACTATTCAAAACTGACAGATTTAACCGCATTTTCCATAAAATATGGCTCTTTGCAGGAAATGGCAGACAGTCTGAAGACACTGAAACAAAAACTGGCTCAGAACAATCAGGAAATTGTTTTTGTGAAAAACCGGTTTGTCAGCGGCGCCAAAAAAGAAGAAAATGCAGAAAACAATGACCCCAGACTTGAAGGCTACAGCGATATACTGATCAACGTAAAAGACAAGAATACCGGATACGTATGGGAGTTACAATTGCACCTGGACTCCCTGCTGGCAAAGAAGAAAAGGGTACATAAAATCTACAACAAGCAAAGGAGCCTAAAAGAGTGGAGGAATTACATCAAGGACCTGAAACAAAAAGGGGATGAGGAAACCACACTTGCTTTTAAGAAGGCAGACGATGCCATCAAGGCAGCAGATGCGAAAATGAACGAAATATATGTCAGTGAGAACCTTAAGATCGCTAACAATAAAGATAACGTAGCACCTCTGAAAGAGATCCAGGGAGCTTCGCTTATCTCCGATGAGGACATCAGTACGTTTTTAGGTAAGCAGGAAACAAAAGCATTCCTGAACAAAAACAATTTTGACCAGAACCTTTTAGACGAACTCAAGCAAAAACCCGGTCTTCTTTTGGCAGGTGGACCCTACAAGCTACTCCTTGAAAGGTTTAAAAACCAACCGGATGAGGTACTTACCCTTGGTAACGAGATCGCCAGAGCAGCGACCTCTAAGAGTATAGCCAGTGCTTACGGGGCACAATATGAGAAGTATAAAGAGGACATGGACACCGCTGAGGCGAAGCTTAAGACACTGACCGATTTAACGAACGATGTCGTGAACAACCTTGACAGTTTATAGCTGAAGGTCATCATCCCCCTCTTCCCGGAGTGTTTAGAAGCACTCCGGGATCATACCAATCAAATAGCATACCGATGAATAAAAAATACACTTTTTCTCCTCTCAGAGAGCGGTCCTCTTTTTCGTCAAAAGCACCTGCTATAGCGGCAAGGATACGGCCGGATCGCATGGGCGCAATTAATGCAAGGATCGGGTGCTTCAAAAAAGACCAGATGTCCAGGAAGGTAACCAACTGCTCCGGGGAAGACCTCGATACGGCCGCACTGAAAGCAGACCCATATCGTGAGGTCATGTCTCCAATGAAAAAAGTAATGGACACAGGACCATTATTGTCCTCACCGCATGAACTGTCCGAGGCACGCACCTATTTTCAGCAGAAAGGACGTACCCCGATGGTATGGGCTCCTTACCTTACGATGGGAGATTGCCCTCCCTATCTTTTTGAAAAAACCAGTTTTGTCAACTACTTCGGAGAAGAGGTAGTGGTTTTAATTGATATGTACCGGCCTCCCTGGAAGCGTTACTATACCAGTGACGTTTTTTTCAGCCAGTGGCTAAGTACGTTGGGAAAAGACGAAAGCGTGCAGTACTTGCCAGATACGTTCCCCACGACCCTGTACATCAATAATATCACCAACCCGGATACAAAAAGAGAACTTAAAAAGATGCTGAAAGGAGAAGAAGTATGTATCATGGAACCCGACGAAATCGAAAACTGGAGCAAGCTGAGAAATACACCGCACTTAAAATGTGTGCAAAACATCTTAACTGATTTCGATCAGATAAAGGGACGGCACGGGGAAGGTCATACCATCGATACCATCCAGTGTTACAAGGAAGATGAGGTGTATAACCTGAAAATGCAGATAAAGAAGTAGCAGGCCCAAATGATGATTGAGGATCATTAGGTCTTTTTAATTAATCAGTTATTTATAAGATAAAATTCAAAAAATTATGGCACAGCAAAATCAATGGAGTACAAAGAAGAAGCGTCGCTCTAAAAATCGAAATTACAAGAGTCCGAAGCTAAGAAGAGAAATGATGTTTGATACTAAAAGTTCGCGTCATGGTGATAAGGTAGATGGTAGCCCGACAGCATTGCAAAACGTAACAGATAACCTCATTCAAAGGGGGACACTTTATGAGTTGAAGAACGCAAAGGCTGAACTGGAGAACAGCATAAAAGTACGAAGGGCAGAAAATAAATTTCATAAAAAAGACAGGCATCGGGACAGGACCTCTGAAAGAGACCATGGAGGCAGAATTG
>JBCCXH010000010.1:0-28968 GCA_039192005.1 Bacteroidota bacterium | reverse complement strand
CGAAACAGTCGTCGTCACGCTCTCCTCTCCTATCAATGCCTCATTGGGTACCAACGACGTACATACCTACACCATCATCGATAATGACGCAACAACCGCTACCATCGCTTTTGATGCAACAACCAGCAATGGAGACGAAAGCGTCCCTACAGCCAACCTCACCTTGAGCCTGAGTGAGGTCAGTGGAAAGAATGTCTCTGTTGATTATGCCGTCACCGGAACCGCTACAGGGAACGGAACGGACTACACACTTACTGACGGAACACTCACCATTTCTGCAGGAAATCTCACCAGTAACATCTCCATCGCTTCCATCATTGATGACGTACTGGACGAGACCGATGAAACGATCATCGTCACCTTGTCATCACCCGTGAGTGCTACGCTTGGGGTCAATACGACACATACCTATACCATCAAGGATAACGATGTAGTAACGATCGCCTTCAACTCAAGTAGCAGTGAAGGAGAAGAAAGCATCGGTATGGTCACCATCCCCGTCAGTCTTAGCGGCCTCAGTGTAAGGGACGTATCCGTTGATTATATGGTGTCAGGAACGGCCACCGGAAGTGGGACGGATTACACGCTGGCCGACGGGACTTTGACTATTCCTGCCGGGAATACGACTGCAAACATTACCATCGCTTCCATTGTAGACGACTTGTTTGAAGAAGTAAATGAAACGATCGTTTTGACACTTTCTGCACCTCTCAATGCATCCCTTGGCACCAACGCTGTTCATACCTATAACCTTCTGGATGATGACGGTGCCACGATTGTCAACTTTACGATCGATGAAGTTGCGGACATTCACTGGAACGAAAACAGTACGTATACCTCTACCGCTCCCAGCCTGTCTGGCGACATCCCGATCGGGACCCTGACCTTTGCGGTAGCTGGCAATGATTCTACCGCCTTTACCATTAACCCCACGACCGGAGTGGTCTCTCTGAGTGGGCGGGATTATGAAAACCCGGAAGATGCCGATCTTGATAACAGGTATGAGGTAACTGTCCGTGCAACCGATGATGAAGGAAACTTTGCGACAGAAAGCTGGGTCATTACCATCGTGGACGTTGGTGAGTTTCAGGTCATTCCCACGGCTTTCACCCCTAATGGCGATCAGGAAAATGACGTATGGGAATTACCGGGTCTGTCAGAGAACGCAACCGTCGTCATTTTCAACCGAAACGGCACGATCCTGTTTCAATCCATCGGGTATGCCATGCCATGGGACGGAACGTACCAAAACCAGCCTTTGCCATCGGGCACCTACTACTATTCCATCAAAAGCGAAACTGATCAATACAAAGGGTCCATCACCATCCTTCGGTGAGAAGAAGCAAAAAGATCAACACTCGGGCATCCGCATAGAACACTATAAGATCACAGTGGAAATCAATAAGGCAACAATTTAGCTGAAATGTTAAGGATCAATTTCAATGGCTGTCCTTATTGGAACCACTTTATAAAACTCTTCCATTTCCTGGTTGGTGACCGTAATACATCCTTCCGTCCAACACAATAACCGATGAAGTCTCCTGATAAAGTCATTCTCGTTTTTCAAGCCATGGATTTCAACACATTCGAACTACCAGAGGGGTTGGGATGGAGTGAACGTTAGAACTTCTAGCTAAAAAAGTCCATAGCTGTTTGTTAAAGGGTATTACGCAACACCCACTATTTCTTCTTGCAAAGAAATCAATGCCTGATTATGATGATTTTATATTAACTTATAACGGTAATTTATTATTAATTGGGTATTTGTGAAATTTAATTTCACCATCCCGATCTAAAAACAAAAAGAAATGAAAAACCCCCTTATTTACTTCGCCTTAATTTTTGCCATTGCTTTCGTTCATTGTGATAATGAAGATAATCAGCAAATGGATCCAACGACTGATGAAATGGACGACGACATGGATGATGGAAACGATGACGATACAGATGATGACGATGATACCGATGATGATGACGATACAGATGACGATGACACGGATGATGACGACGATGATGATAGTGTAATCTCAGATTATTTCCTTACTGCCAGTTTTGTGTCGATGGAAGTGGTTTCCTGCAAATTGGAAGATGGTACAACTACCCAGTGTTATGAAATCGTGTTTACGGGGAATGGTGTTGATGGTGAAGCAGGTCCTTATTGCCCGATGAACGTTAATGAAGTTGGAGGATTGTCTTTGTATGATGGAAATACGAACCCGGGTTTAAGAAACATTTCAAGTGCTTATTTAAATGACCTTGAAACGGATGGATGGAATGTTTTTGATGATGATGGAAATGTCTTTGTCAGGCTTACCAGTGAAAAATTTGCACCAAATCGTGATACTTCCTATTGCCTTCAGCTTCCTTTTGACCCGGATTTGACGTTTACTTATACCATTCCCGTGACACCTGTTGCTGCTTCGTCCGATGTGGTATTGGATGAGTTTGACCGAATAGGGTTTACCATAGAAGGCACATCAATCATTGCCGAAGTACCTTCTGCTGTTAACGGACCCTCGGGAACACCCAGTGAACAAATAAATTTTCCTTCCCTTGATCCATGTGGGGGGCATCCCGACAATTCAGGAGATTATCATTTGCATTTCATCCCGCAACTTATGGATGAAGTACTTGAAGAGAATAACATTACAGCCGTAAGTTGCACACTTTTTGACCAGATAGCTACAGGCGCTGCTTTAGTGGGATACGCATTGGACGGTTACCCTATTTACGCTTACGCAGACATTCCGAGTGACCTGGATGATTGTAATGGAAGAACTGCTGTAACGGAGGAATACCCGGAGGGCATCTACCATTATGTAGGTACCCGCGATTCACCCAATGTTCCTCCTTGTAGAAAAGGGTTAGCTGCTGAGACGCCTGTATCCATTAAATAAAGCTTAGTAAAAATGAAAAATAGTGTATTTCTTTTTTTACTCCTTTTTACATTCGGAATGTATCAGGCGAATGCACACGATCCGCTTACTTCCAAGATTGAATTACACGGCACGTATGATCAAGGTGCCGTGTTGCGTATCTTTCTTACGCAAGTTCAGGTACACCGGACGCTTGAGAGCGAACACCCATATGCTTCATTTGATGATAAAAAAATGTATGAGCAAATGGTTATCTCCTATCTAAAAGATCATATCAACATCAAGGCGGATGATGTAATACTCCAACTGAATTCAGGTGCCATAAAATTGGGCAGCCATGAAACACTTGTTGTTTTTGATATCAAAAACTATCCTGAACGTGTCAAAAAATTAGATGTAACCATCGATGCCTTTGAACAGAGTGGTCAACAGCAAACCGTATTTTGGTGGTATACGCCCTCTGAAAAATCTAAGTTTGTGCTGTCTCACAGGAATAATTTTCAGGCCTTTTTTGAGATAGGCAAAAAACCCTATGCAAATCAGTTACCAAAGGCCTATTCCGGTTTTTTTGATACAAAATCAATCGTACTCCTTTTTACGGCAATTCTTTGTGTTTTATGCTTCGTTTTCCTTTACGTTTCCAAAGTTCGGATGAAGCCCCTGATGAGATAACGACCATCTTTTCATTCAAATCACTCTTCCGTGCCACAAATCCGGGAGAGTGATTGTAGGTTTTGCCAACCGATTGGGCAACGAACTTAAGGATCGGTTTAGCCCGATCATAACGCCTATAATAATAAAAGTACCGGATTACATATCGTAACGTGATCTCTTCAATTCGTCTGGATATGAGCAAGAAGTTCAAAGGTTATCATTACTTGTTCGTAGCACCAACAAGGTCGAGAGAGATTGTAAAGCTTGGTGTAGGTTGGTTTTTCTATTGTTCAGAGGCTGTTCACTTTTTGGTGACTCCTATCTTCATCATTCTAAAACCCAGATCTCTGGATGTAGGTGATTCTTTAGCATCCAATTCCGTATAGGCAGCTATATCTTCTTCCAGGCTACCTCCTAACTTTAGTTCACTTGCCTTGTCCGGGTGTTTCATTTTTATGCTACTCATTTCCCATCTTCTTTTATCTTCTGAGCTCAATCCAGCCGGTGTATTATCTGCAATAAAGCCATTAATACCGTTTCGCATATGAAACTCCGGCACTTTTAGTTTTTTCTTTCCTGCATGCGCTTCCAAGGTTACTAATGTAGCCCCATCTTTGGCCACTACGGTAACACCATGGTAACCACAGCCATTGGTTTTTTCTGGAAATTTGTGTTGAATAAACGTTCCCGGAACAGGTTCGTCGCAACTTCTTTCACCACCTGCTAATTCCCCAAATTCATCCACGTCCTTTCTTCTTTCTTCTTCTTTTTCAACCTTTATTAGTTCATACAGTGTTCTGGCAAAAGCAGCACAATCATTATTTCCAAGAATTCCTAATTTTGCACCCAGTGCCATCCCATTTTCAATAGAGTTTTCTTCTATTTTTATCATTTGATTCCATGCACGATTTATTTCATCGGCACCTACTTCTCTGGCACTTTTTCCTTTGAACTTACTCCAAAGACCGGCTAACCCATTAGGGTGGTCCGGATTGGTACGTTTATTTTCATCATGTGCGGTTACTAGTCCTACCTGCTCCTCTTTTGAAAAGAATCTTACATTGGGGGTCCATTTGTTAACAGAGAAATCAAAGTCACCTCCAGTCACGTTCTCGACATTTTTAATATACAACCCCTTAGGGCTCGGCTCCCGGCTTAAAAGCATGCTATATAGAATGTGACTATTTTGTTTCGATAACATGTATGACTGATGTTCAGACACAGGGCTAAGCTGACCCTCCTGAATCCTTTGAGCGACATTGGGCAAAATGTATGGCTGTATCCTGTTTGGACTGCCTTTGCCTAAACTTACATGGAGTGCTTTCCTTCCCATCACATCAGCCTCTTTTTCCAACCCTTTGTCATCGTTCACGTTCACACCGCCTTTCATTTGCATCGTAGGTTTTACCCTTCCCTGCTTCTGTTGTACCACGTGCCAGGCCTCATGAGGAAGGTGTTTTTCCTGCCCGGATGCCAAATGAATATCTGTTCCCTGTGCATAAGCATGTGCTTGTAGTTGAGCGGGTTTTTCTGAGTGGTAGTGTACGTTTACATCGTCCATCGAGTAACCAGAAAGGTTTTCTATTCCGGCTTTGAGGTTGTCAGGTAGCCCGGTGTTGTTTTTCTTTTGAATAGGCGCAGGACTAGGTTTGCATTGGGTGATCAGCTGCCGTTGAGCTGCGTAGTTATCGGCCATGTCTTGTAATTGTACTGCCTGGTTTACGTGTGGGCTGGTTGCTGCCAACTCCTTCAACTTACGCTGCAAGATTGCCTCTGACCGATTGTCTGTCCAATCAACATCTTGCTTTACACTGCCTTTCTTCTGCACAATGTAATTAGCAACCACCTCACTATCCTGCTTACTGATTGGTAAGCTGTTCATTTGTCTTTTATCGGAATATTCGTACATATCACAAACTTTTATATGGGTTAGCTTTGGTCAATTCGGGAGAAGGTTTCAACAGTATTACGCTGTGCTTTGTACAAGTTAGTCATTAAAAACGGCAATACATTCCGTTACTTATGTTTTATTCTATCTTTTTCTTTTTGCTTGAATTTATCGGGTTGAAAAGGCCCGTAATTATCTCCTTTTATTTCCGCCCGGACACCTAGATAGTTTGAATAAAAAATGCCGGAATTTTCGGAATAAAGAATGTTCTACGATTCAAGTTTTTTTGATTCGCTCTGCTACTCATTTGGAGACCTATATTTGCCAATCTTTTTAATTTATACGTTATCCAAAATGGAAGAGAATCATCCTGTCACGGAAATGAATGATCCCAGCTTCTCCGGTTACTTAGAACAATTGTCTAAAAAGGAATTGATCGATTTGGTTGAACGATTTGCTCCAGAAGAGTTCCGGACCATGATTCATAATCAATTCATATCCCAAGATGAATCCGTAGGATTAGTCGCCAACGTGGTGAAAGAAATTGATCAGGCATTGCGTGACCATTCGCTTTACGATGAGCCGACAGCTATGGAAGAAGTACTGGAAGAACAACTGATAAAACTCAAAGGACTAGGAGAGAAAGAGGCAGAGACTGTTTACGAACTCATCACGACAATCATCCATAAGGTAAATGACTTAACAGAAGAAGGGTGGCTTTATGATCATTACAGGGATCAACATTTTGATGAGTATCTTATCAATGAGTTTACCAGATCTTTTTTAAAACCTCTTCCGCTGGATAAAAAAACGAAATACATTGATGGCTTTAAATCTGCCATCGAAGACAATCCCTATACTTTCTTTGAAGGAATATTCACTAACCTTCACGAACTTTTTGAGGAGAGGGACTTACCGGAGTTAAAAGAGGTTTTACTCCTCAATACGGAAAATAAAGAGTTCACTAATTTGGAGGCCTATTACACAGCAGTAGCATCCAAACTTAGCCTTGATGAAAAGTTTTTTATACTTAGTCAGCCTGATGATTTGAGTGCGGCACTATCCATCCAACTGGCTAAAGTCTACGAAGAATACGGAAAGATAGCATTTGCCATAGATGCTCTGGAGAAATGCCATAAAACGGATGATTTTTGGTCAGTTAAAGAAGCAGTTTTTAATGAGTTGCTCCGACTCAAACATTTAAATGAGTCGTTGGACCTGTCTTTTGCCGAGGACATGCTTAATCAACTGGCAAAGCGAAAGACACTCCGAACGTTGATCGAGTATTTTCCTGCTAACAAATCTCATTTTGAAGGCATTTTGAGGCAAGAAGCCACACCTGAATTGCTTGAATACTTTGAAGAAGAAAAGAGGTTGGATGAGGCACTGGAACTTGTTTTAAACGACGATCTTTATGAAAATATCCAGTATCAGTTTTTCAAAAAACATGCAACACTATTTCCTGAAGAAGCAAGGGTCTATTTCATCAAAAGAATAGATGAAAATCTGGTGGATGCAGGAAATCACTACTATGAAAGGATTGTCGATACCCTAAACACGCTGAAAACAATTGACGCTAGAAAAGCAGATGAAATCAAAGCGATGATCCAGGGAAATTATAAGAGAAGAACCAATCTGATGGCGATGCTCAAGTGAAGCCATACCCCATGTAAAGGCTTCATTTCAATTGTTTTCGAATACGTGCTTTTAAGAAAAGTAAGAAGCCAAACCTCACAACGGGATCGCCTTCCAAACAATCATTACACCATCACCACAATTCGGATATTTTATTTGATGAAGATCTTATTAATTTCCACTTGAAAACTAACCTTTAACACGGATAACGATGACTTGCAGACCTATTCAAAGCAACCGGACCACTACTTTGGTTTCCCTCGTGGCTTTTCTCTTCCTTTCCCAGGCTTGTAGCACGAAGCAGAACACTTCTGAAAGTACGGCTAAAGAAGAGACAAACTCCCTGCTTAAAGAGGCACTGACCTTTTATGCTTCTTTCGATAACGGAATCAATGCGGATTTCTCACTGGGTGACGCTCAGCTCTACACCTCCCCTATCAAGTCCATAGACTCTGCAAGAGCAGGTTTGCATAAACCAGACATTCGTATTGCTCAGGATTCAGGGCTCGTTGGAAGCGGTCTAAAGTTTACCGAACGAAGCCCCGGGTATATTTTCTATCGTAGCGAAAAGAATTTGGCGTACGATACATCCGATTGGAGCGGTGCCGTTTCCTTCTGGTTAAGTCTGGACCCGGCAACGGACCTGAAGCCCGGCTATTGTGACCCGATCCAGATAACGGACGTGAGCTACAACGATGCCGCCATCTGGGTAGACTTTACCAAAGAAAATCCCAGGGATTTCAGGTTGGGCGTCATTGGTGATAGAAGTAGCTGGAACCCTTCACCGGAAGGCCCTGACAATGAAAACCCGATTTTCATCCAACAGCTACCCGTCGTCAAACAACCTCCTTTTGCGCAGGGAAAATGGACGCATGTATTCATCAATTTCAGTCATTTAAACACAGACAAAGGAACGGCCAGCCTTTACATCGACGGGAAAGAAGCGGGTACACGATCCAATATTGCTGATCCCTTCACGTGGGATTATCCAAAATCTAACATGCTTTTAGGTTTGGGGTATATCGGTCTGATGGACGAGGTTTCCATTTACAACCGGCCCCTCACGCAAGAAGAAATCACCACACTTTTTGAGGTGAAGGATCATGTAAAGACACTCTTGTGAAGTGGAAAATAAAGTAGAAATCACCTACTGTACGCAATGTCGCTGGCTGATGCGTGCAGCCTGGATGGCTCAGGAATTACTGACTACGTTTGATCAGGAACTATCAGAGCTTGCCCTGAAGCCCGGAACAGGTGGTGTTTTCAATGTACACGCCAACGGAAAGCTGCTGTGGTCACGCAAGGATGAAGGAAAGTTTCCTGACATCAAGGAGCTGAAGCAACGGGTGCGTGACGCAATCGCTCCTGAAAAGTCCCTTGGACATTCGGATAAAAAGTAAAATGGCTTTATCTTAAAGCTAACGACTAAAAACCATGAACGAATCAGACGCTTCACCGGATGATGAGGAGCAACTACGCTTTGAGAATGAACTAAAAAAGCTCAAACTGATTGCAGAATCGGGAGCCCAAATAGGTGGGATCACTCAGAGGCAACTCCCTCCCGAAGTAGAGTCACAATGGCTAGATACGATCATGGCTTTTGACAAAGCGGCTCAGGAGAAAAAAATGACCACGGTCCGAAAGGTCGTTGGGGATGTTGAATTACCGAAACCTGAAAATCTGAGTGATAAAAACCTGCCTCTGGTGATAAACGCCACACTGGACTTGTTTGAGAAAAGAGGGATCTCACTGACCGTGCTTCATGAAGAAGACGTGAGCGATCGGGAACTGTATCAATTCATAGTGGACGAATTTCTTGACACAGAAATGAATGACATCACTATTGCAGGCATGGTTTCCTGTTTCAATTATGAAGATTTTCATCCGAATCATAAAGAAGACATCAAATGGGCGGCCCGGGAATTTCTGGAAATGCTTAGTTCCAAATCTTTTCAAATGATGAACTCGACGTTGGCTTCAAAGATCGAATGTGAGGGAAACGTTTTGTCCTGTCCAAATTTTATAGAAAAACTAAAAGCGTTCACCCTGGATAAGGAATTGATCATTCATTCGATCGCACCCGAATTACCAAAAATCGGTGACGACCTGGCGACTTTAAAAATCAGGCTCGATTACGCCCTTTCTGTCAGTGATTCAGATATGCATTCCTTTGTAGAAGACATCGACATGGAATTGGTTACGGAACACGGATTCTGGTCCATCAGTAGGGTCCTCTGGCCTGGCTTTGATCTGAATTAATAGCAGCATCTTTTAGATGAAAAAGTATTTCTACGTTCGTTGATTAAACTCAGTTTCTCTTTACAAAAACGAAGGATCCATTTACTGAATCCATGTAAACCCCTTATTTCACTTATTATTGCCGATCAGTGTCCGATACAAGAATAACCGTTAGTTTATTAAATGAGTATAGAAGCCATACACGATGCCCGGGAATTAGTCAATGCTGTCAGCTTTGGCGTACTAGCTACTTTATCCGAAAAACTAGACGGGTTTCCCTTTGGATCGGTGGTGCCTTACTGCCTCGATCATGAAGGTGCACCCATCTTTCTGATATCTACCATCGCCGAACATACGAAAAACCTGACCGCAGATAGCCGTTGTTCGCTGACCATACTAAGAGAAAGTGACGATGTGCAGTCCAATGGACGGATATGCCTGATCGGGCATGTGGAACGGCTGTCTGACGACGTAGAAACACTCGCAGAAAAGTATTACCGGCACTTTCCAAAATCCCGTCAGTATCACGAGGCACACAACTTCTCTTTTTACCACATGAAACTTACCGCCATCCGGTACATCGGAGGTTTTGGTCAGATCCACTGGCTGGAGCCCAATGATTTTTACCTGATGAATCCTTTCCATGGGAAAAACGAAGCATACATCGTCAACCACATGAACGAAGACCATCAGGCAGACCTGAAATTGTACTGTGAGCATTACAAACAAATGACGATCAAAGAGGAAAATATCAGAATGGCAGGGGTCGACACGAATGGGTTTGATGTATTTGTAGGAGATAAAAAAGTGCGCTTTGCTTTTGATTCCCCCATCCAAAATACAAAAGAAGCCCGCGAACGTTTGGTAGCTCTTTCGAAAGCAGCTAAAAGGTGAAAAGTGCTTTGTTACTGAATTTTCCTATTTTTCAAACGGATGGGGTAACAAGTTGCCAGGTCTATCAATAAGGTATCGGTGACCTGCTAATTAAAAGCGGATCTTAGATCTTATGACAACGAATTCGCGATTGCAAATCAGGAACAGCATGGGTTTTTACAGTAATAATTCAGCTGAAATATTAAGGATTAATTTCAATGGCTGTCCCTATCGGTACCGCTTCATAAAGCTCTTCCATTTCCTCGTTGGTGACCGCAATACATCCATTAGTCCAATCCAATAACCGATGAAATTTCCCTATAAAGCCATTTCCGTTTTTCAAGCCATGGATCTTAATATCACCTCCTGGGTCAGATGAATTCCTTCGATCTTCATTATTGGGATAAGATATCCCAAGGTTCAAGTGGAACTGACTGTTGGGATTCTTAGCGTTAATGTAGTACAATCCCTCAGGGGTTTTTCCATCTCCTTGATGTTGTTTGTGTCCAACCGGATTTTTTCCCAACGAAATCCGATACGTTTTGACCAATCGATTACCTACCCATAACTCCATTACCCGATCCGATTTATTCACGACCAGACGATCCGCTTCCGTCCCTTCGGGAAGTCTTGTATTTGGCCAGTACAAAAACGATGTAAGTCCTACTAAAACCGACAGGATAAATGTGATAGTAATTTTCGTTAGGTGAGTCAACTTCATCATATGTATTTTCTACGTCACGCTCTCTTGATATTTTCTTTATTGGAACTCTAACCGTCTGGAACCTTAATTCGTATACCCCCATCACCATATTTTCTTCCTGCTTTTATTTAGTGATCAAGGCAATAATATTCGGACCTTCAAGTTCTTAAGACCAATGAAGCCTATCATCCAGATCACCCGAATCGTTCTGATATTTACCATACTGACCATTACCACTCAGGTTGGAGGAGTCATTTACCTGCTTTATAAACCTTTGGGAATGACCATCAACAAAAGGATCTCCGGACCTAAAAGGCATTTAAGAGTACTGGGATTATTGGTCATTTATGTCGGAATGACACTAACACTTGTTCCACTACTTGCTGAAAAACTTGGCAGAGTACCTCTTCCCTTGTCTAACCCTGCTTTAAAACCTGCAACAAGTTTTACCTGGCTTGCCAACCGACACTATGTTAAACCGGCATTATTGAACTTGCTTGAAGATACCGCTGAGGACGTGCCAACTGGTGTTGCTATCGTTTATCTGGAAGCAAATTTTCCATTCATCGATGGGTTTCCTTTAATCGGCCATTTGAGTCATAATGACGGTGAGAAAGTTGACCTGGCATTTGTCTATTCTAATTCGGAGGGGACGTATTTGAATGATGGAAAGTCATTCTCAGGATACGGGATCGTGGAACCACCGTTCAAAACGGAAGTCGATCAACCTGCCATTTGTGAAGGGAAACGCTACTGGCAATACTCGTTGACTACCCAGTTTACCTGGATCGAAAGATCAAAAACGTATCAATTCGACAACGAAGCCAATAAACACCTTTTGACCCAACTTGCTTTAGATGGTAGAACAGGGAAAATTTTCATTGAACCACATTTAAGGGACCGTCTCGGACTTAGTCAGCTTCGCAAAATGAGGTATCACGGATGTCATTCTTCCCGACATGACGACCACATTCATTTGCAGCTTTGATGGATGGTGATAATAGAAAAAGCAGCCGAAATTTCTTCCAACTGCTTTTTGTTATCCCTCAATCTACTTCTCCGAATCGTTTGTCGCCGCACATCCTGACCACTTTCGGTGTAAATGATGCGAGCACTTCCACCAGATCGGTTTGATGGGCCATCACCTGGTGAATGTCCTTGTAAACCATCGGGGCTTCGTCCAACCCGGACCCCAGCAGTTCGATGCCCGATTTCCGAAGGTGCCGGTCTACTTCCTTTTTGGAGAGTGTTTCCTTCGCTTTTCTTCGGGACATGACACGCCCTGCACCGTGAGCAGCCGAGTTAATGGATGCCTCCTCCCCTTTTCCGGTTACGATAAAGCCCGGAGACGTCATCGAACCGGGAATGATGCCCAACACACCCTCTCCTGCCGGAGTCGCTCCTTTCCGGTGAACGATCCACTCTTCACCATGTGCATTTTGCTCCTTCCAGGCAAAGTTGTGGTGATTCTCTACCATCAACAGGTGCCGTTCTCCAAATGCTCGCGCGATCCGCTCATGGATCTGGTGATGACATGCTGAGGCATAATCACCAGCCAGGTTCATCGCCAGCCAGTATTCCTGGCCATCCTCCGTATCCAGGTCCAGCCATGCGAGGTGTTTGGCCTCACTTGGCAGCTTACACGTATCCATCGCCAGCCTGGTGTAATGACGTGCAACATTTGCTCCAAGCCCCCTGGAACCGGAGTGAGAAAGTACCGACAGGTATTTCCCTTTCGGCAGATCCAGGGGAGAACCTTCCTCCAATACTTTCATGATCCCAAACTCTACAAAGTGATTCCCTCCACCAGAGGTACCGATCTGTGCATACGCCCGATCTTTCAAGGATTTTAGGATGTTTATTTCTCCAAACTCCTCCCGGTCAAGCACGTCATGCCCCATCGGTCGTTTGAAAGCGTCATTTCCAAACCGGGTATGGTCCAAAAGCATGCGCTTGAGTCGGTCCGTGTTCTGATCGACATACCCGGCGGAGATGTCATAAACCGATAAACACATCCTGCACCCGATATCTACTCCTACGCCATAAGGGATGACCGAATTCGCTGTCGCCAACACACCACCAATGGGTAGACCGTACCCCTGATGGGCATCCGGCATCAAAGCTCCGGCTTTTGCTACCGGCAGCTTCATGGCGATCTCCATTTGATTGATGGCCCCGGGCTCGATGCCTTCTGCACCAAAAATGGCGTATTCGGTTCGCTTCTTATTTAAACTCAATGGCTCATTGTGTTCGGTTTTGATGATCAGCCCTTTGGCTACCGAGCCTAGCTTTTCATGTTTCAAATACAACGCAGGTTCTTTCACCAATCGGGACAAAAGCTCCAGTTTGGACTTCTTACTTTTCCCTTTGTAGTGTTGTTCCATCACCTCGATGGCCGTACCGATGACTTTACCTTCCGGCAAGCCTATATTTCTCAATTCTTTTCCTGACAATCTTGTCGTTGCCATTTTATTCTATTTTAATTTTTCTTTTCCATCGAACGATATGCTAACCTGCTTGAATCATGGATGCTATTTTCGCTTCAGTCTGAGATAAGCCTGCCCACAAGCAGACCCATTTCGACAAATGATCCATGATCTTTCCGGTTAAACGCTCAATTTCCACCACCTCACCTCATTTTTCCTGAGGGGCTTCGTCACGTACTTTTCCCTACGTATCATCTCAGGTGCCCGATCCGTTTGCTCAAAACAAAAGCGTTTGGGCAATTTCGTATAGAGCGACCGGGGTGGCTTTCCGTATTCCAACCCTTTTAACAGGTTCCCACTGTCAAAATCATGACAGTAAATGTCGCCTATCCCTAACTCATGCTTCGCAAAATGAATCGCCATGCTCAGGGTGGCTTCGTCCCACATCTTCTGATAGGGCTTAAGGAAGTTCACATACTCACAAAACGTAGTTGACCGATAATGATCAAAGAACCAATGTCCCCTCTTTCCTTTCTTTTTATCCTTGACCCACTCGTTCCAGTCTTTGTATAACGTAGCGACTTCCCTTAGCCAATCGTTCTGTATTTCCTCAATGAGTACCTCTCCCCGATCCAGGTCAATGTCCAGTCTAGCCCACGCCATGGTCAATTGACGCTTCGTTGAAACCGGGTGGCAATCAAATACGAAAGGATGCTCCTCCCCATCTGCTTTGATCAACCGATGGTATTGGTAATTGTGCCATGGATCAAAGTTCAATTGCAGCACGAGGCTCAAGCCCGGCCTGGTCGTCTGATGCCAGGGATCATTCCTGTGCGGAATGAATTCACCCCATTTGGAAAGCGTGTAGTTAAACTCCTTCCCATCTTCTGTGAGTGGATCGTGTAGCGCTTCCGGGCGGATCACCTGACCTCCGCAGCCCTTGAGGACTTCACGGATCACTGACTTACTCAGCAAATTTTGATACCTGGAGTTTTTCAACTCATTGATCTTCATGCCGTCTTTTACATGGTATTTAATTAATTGCAGGGCGTATTGATCCCTGTAGTAATAAAATGGTTTGGGGTTGGCATCTATTGTTTGCTCAATAAATGCTAGTTCTAAAGGTGTCATGACCTCTCGGATTATATTAGGTGTTAAATCCGGATAATGCATTAGCTCTTTGATTACATGAATAAATCACTTCAAAATCAAGCACTTATCATTACTTTGGCTTCTCACCATAGCGATTAGCTATGCCTCGTCGCCTAAGCACTTGATTTTATTGTGCTTTATCCCTTCATTTCAAACCTCTAATACACCATCCGGATTAAAAAATCGATTTTGCTTCGCGTGCCGATCCTTGCTAATCCGAGCGTGCCATTCAGTTAAACCTTCATGTATTTCTCATCATAGCTAAGAATGGCCGTTGATCAAAACGACCTTGATGTAGCTTTTTCATTGTTCTAATTTTTTACTGTTACTTCAATATGACCGTTAAGATCCTTTATTTTCAATAATAAGCTGCTCTAGGAGGAAGTCAGAGCGAGTCGCATCAGCGACCGCCTGACACTCATGGGTTTCAACCCACTGATCTTCTCCATTTAGCCGTCTTTAACAGATCCTTTTTGATCCATCAAGACGACCGCCCGCTACTTAGAGCTTTTTCAAACATTGCCAGACAAACAGAATCTGACGTGTGGGCTTTAACCACTCTCTAAGCCTGAGACACCTGTTTTGCATCTGTTTTGGGCTAAACCGGGCTAAGAACCAGTCTACGGTGGTGAACCACCATCGTCTTAGGTCCAATGTCTTATTGAACCACCCGGTTTTGTGAAAGTGACAGGATTCGAACCTATTTTCTACCTGTTGTATATCACGACAGACATGAAGCTCCATGCTTCCGAACACTTCCAAAAAAGGCACAAAAAAACCCTGACCGATCGGGCCAGGGTTTCATCTTATTTCATTGAAATCCTATGCCATATCTTGTCTTTTCGTTTTCCATTGATTTTCCACCGCATGCAGTTCCGTATGGGCACACCTCTCCCATTGACAGAAACCTAAAAACCAAATAATATTTTGTTTACCTATCATATTCTACCTATTGAATACAAACAAAAAACCCAGGCTTTTGACCTGGGTTTCGAATATCTTATTTAAATAACATTCAATACATCCCCGGACATTGCCTACAAACACGACCAAACGATAGAAACCCTATCGGCTGATACTCTTTTTTATTTGTTATGTGTTGTCTCATTGATTTATTTATTGTGATGCAATTATCGGAAAGAATTTCAAACAAACAAAATTTTATTTTGAATTTTTCAAAAAAGTACTTTTCACATCATTTGATAAGTACGGTTAAAATGATCACTCGGCCCCAGCATTAACCATTTCCTGCTCAATGCCTTTCATGACCTTTACAGGTGCGTCTTCTTCCAGCAGTGAGATGAACTTCGATTGGTAGACCAACGCCTTCAGGGACTGAACCTCGTTATCCTCCTGCCTGGCTAAGGCATAAATAGAGTCCACCAAAACCGCTGCCGACTTCGGAAGGTCTTCCAACTCGTAATGATGAACTTTTTTCCAAAGCCTGAAATAATTTGATCCCTGATCCTGAGCAATACAGCAGTCAGAAAGTAACGACAAAAGGACGATCAATGCGAACGTTCGAATGGTATTCATGGGGCGGTTAGTTACGGATTCAACATGGGTTAACCTAAGTCAATTAAGTCAGGATCACAAAATATGCCAAAAACCTATCCCAGGTTATTTACCCAGCTCCCGAAGATGGCCTTTTTCGCTTCTCTCTAACCCACAATACCAGCCCCAGAAGCATGGTCAATAAAATCAGGCTTGGTTCGCTCATTCGTTGGACATCTTCACCAACGTCCAGGGATTTGTTGCCTGATAACACCTGTTCTTGCTTCTTCTTTAGCATCGCTTTTTGTGCTTCATTTTCCACTACTAAATAGGACGTTACCGGTGTCATTACTTTTGACATGAAACTATATTTCACCAAGTTCAGCCACCCCCTGTCTGAGTTTTCAGGATGCAGCATTTGTGCATTCCATTGTCCCTGCATGAGCAAAGCAGATTGCCAATTCCTTTCTTCGATCTCCGTTTCATCAACTTCAAATTCCTCCGTCTTTAAAACAATGCTCGGCTCGTCGTTATCTGGTAAATAGGCCATTGAATGGTCGGGGCGTTGGTATTCCAAAACGGTTTCGCAGAACAAGCAATCACGATTCATTTGGGGAAGTTCATTTACCGGGTTTTCCACTAGGGAATGCTCTTTTAAGTTTCCGTTTGGGTCGAGAGTGAAAAACAGATCGCTTTCCGGAAAGGTAAACTTAAGGTCTGCAAAGTTTTTGTCTAAAACAGCGTGATGAATATTTTCGGTTACAATCACAATTACGGGATATGTCTCCGACTTGTCCTCGTACGCATGAAATAAGGCAGTTCTTATTGCCCGGTCTAAGTAACCCCCCCCTTCAAACGTTTGATGCTTATATTTTTCCTTCCAGTCACTGGTTAACGTTGAGGTGGTGACGTAACTATTCACAAAACTGATCTTTGCGTTTTCCGAAGGCGATGGGTGGGCTTCAATAAGCCGCTCCATTCGGTTGATGAAATCGGTAACGTTACTGCTTTGACCGTTAGAAACGTCAACTAAAAAGTGGAAATAAGGTGTACGTTTTACCAGGTTCAACTTCTGTTTTTGTTGGGCTGATACGTAAGCGATGTTTTCGGTTTCGATGCTTTCATCAATGGTTTCTCTGGTGTTTCCTAATTCAACTGTGTTACCATCAAAGGTTAGCCTTACCGGCTCTTTATGCAAGAACGCTATCCCTGTTTTTCGCACTTCATTTTTTGCGAACGGAAACACCCTAAATGCCACTTTATTGCCGGTCAGGTAATACAGAATTCCCGGATCTCGATTTTCGTTTCGAATTTGTGAGAAGATCCACATGGCTGACTTTTTCTCAGCTAAAATGCCCGGTTCTTTTACGTCGCCAACATAAAGGTAGTAATCGCTGATCCAGCAGCTCTCTGGTAAATCAATCGTTGTGGCATATTCCGAAAACCAGCTATCTCCACTCCTGTTGGTTATTTCCAGGTCAACCCAACTCTTCCAGGCCTTTTGAGCCCTGTCATAGGTGCTGCTCGTGGAAAGATTACTTATTTGGACGCTGTCGTTTTGAATGGTTTCAGGTGGTAAATCAAAGGACCTACGTCCAAAAAATACCCTCTCAATGGTATTTGTCTTAGAGTTAGACAACGTCAGGTTGTCCATAACCAACCAATTGAAATACGAAGAAAGATAGGGAATTCCGCTGCCAAACATTCTGCCTCTCTGGTCTTTGTGCCCCCTTATGACATGGAGTGTTTTTTGAAGCGAATGTTTGTCGATAGCATATTCTTTTGAGTAATCAGGGGTGTATAAATAAGACAGCGTTTCATTTAAAACACTTCTGTCTTTCAGGTAAGATCCTGTTATAACCAGAGGAATGACCAAAAAGCCTGATAGTGAAATTCCTATTATGAGTCTTTTTGAAAACAGGTTTTTTAGGTATACGAAATTTTTTGAAAGCTCGATTACGTGGATAACGAAGAGTAGCAAAGGTGTTAGCATTAAAAATCCCGTTCCGATTATGATGATTGCAATGACAGATACAGGCAAAAACGGAAGAAACACCAAAAAGAAATAGAAGGTATAGGCAAAAGTGATACTTCTTCCAATGAATACAAGCAGCTGGTAGGTCTTGTTTTCAAGGTGGGGAAGGCAAACCAAGATGCCATTCACAACAGCAAGCATGTAAAACCAGGCATGATTGAAATCCCCGAAAATTCCTGACTCACTCGAACCAAAATCATTAAACAGATAACCGTTATTTACCGATAACCCCACCAATGGAAATACAATAGCAATGGGAACCTTCCAGGCTAACTGATATTTCCGCCAGGCTATAGCTTTCCTGGCAGCGAGTATAAAAATGCCTCTGGTTAAGAAAAACAGAAACACTAAAGTGGCAGCAATTACAAGTATCACCAATGCGTGCGCATAAAACGCTCTTTCAACGGGCTGCCACAATGGTAGAATGATTTGTGAAAACAAGTAAGCGGCAATCGGAATACTAATGGCGATTAGAAAATTGACCTGGGCCTTGTGTTCCTTGTTATCAAATGTGAAATGTAGAATTAAAACAAATAAAGAGTAGGCAAGTGTTGGCATTAGGAACGTGCCAACGTATAAAAAGATGTTGCCTGAAACCATCCATTGAGGGACTGAAAAGGGAATGATTTTGTCTGAATGGTAGCCGTATAGGTAAATGAACGGTATGTAACAAAGCAAGGCTATGGAACCAAACCAGACAGAAACATGCTTCTTTATTACCATCAAATAAACGGCATAAGCAAAATTCAGCACTCCTAGAATTCCTAACGAAAGCCCAAAAGATCTCCACAGTTGGATGCTGTCTTCTTGAAGTAAGGTTTTAATGATATTGAACTGCCCAAAGAGCAGAAAAAACAGCACGCTCAACGGTAGCGTATTGATCACAAAAAGCCATTTCGGATTAAGCAAGTTTCGCATAGTGTCGCTGGCGGGTTAATAATTTTTCAATGAGTATGTAAGCTAAAATCAGGAACGTTAGGCTTGTCATGATCCCTATGGTTTCGTGTATGAAATGTTGTTGGTCGTGAAAAATATTCTTCGTCTGACGCTGCACAACAATGGAAGCAAAAATTCGTGATGCATTGACAAATAGGGTAAGCATGTAAGCTCCGGTCAATACAGCTGGAATGGTCAGTAATTTATGGATCGACCTGTCGAAATGATTGACTGTCAAATAACTAAAAAGAAGGAAGCACAAAACCCAAAAGTTGAACCCCGAACAAGATTTGTCAATAAGGATGTTTAGCTGCTCGTAAAAATATCCGTTACCTGAAAGGTAAATCGAATGAGAGCCAGTTAAAAGCTCAACGAGTTGATTGGTTGGTTTTAGAAGAAAGGCCAGGTCGTTAGTGTTGGCAAACGTAAAACCAAATTTCAGCAAGATGAAAATTGTCACTACTATCAAATAATAGGGTATGTTCTTGTTGAAGTTCTGCATTAGTGTTTTTTGTGTGGGGAAACAAATTAGTTTTTGATGGTCGTTTGTCCAAAGATACACCTGAGATTCCGACTTCTTCTTTCAGGTTTGTGACGTGTAGGTTTACAGAAAGTTGACACATCGTCTTATCCCTTTCATTAAATCTATCAAGTCTTGTATGTAGCAAAAGAAATCTTCACACGCCAGCGAATTTTGCATTTTTATAAAAAACGGAATCAAATAAGTAGCATACACATATTCTCTTTAAAACAGGGGGTAAATTCCATTGCTTTTGATATTATGACAATATGCACCCTCTTTCTGATCCTTTATCATATGTTTTATTGCAAAAACCCTCTTTAATTTTGATTTCAATAAATTCAATAAACAACATTATGATTAAACATCTTACCTACCCTTTTTGTATTATTTTAATAGCAGGCTCCCTGAGTTTGACTGCTCAATCCAACATTAAGTACGGCGAAAACTACTTTGTTTTTGAAGCCGAAGACACAGAATCCATCATCAATGGTTGGACCGTAAGAACCCCTTCCAATCCGAGATCTAACAGTGAGCAGGACCTGGCGGCGGCGAATGGCTCCATCCATCAAACGTACCTGGAATATACCGGGCCCTGGAATGCCGGACTACAGTCTGGCAGTGATGTGCAGCTTTCGTATACGTTTACCTGTCCTAAAACCGGAGAATACCGGATGCTGATGCGGATGTATCAACCCCTGAGTCCGGAAGAAGCCGGTGATAAGCGCAATGATATTTATACACGCATCGAAGGCAACTTTACCAGCGCTACTACGCAGCCCTTATCGCAATTGAAAACCAATCACAAATTCTGGGGACGCGGGGTTAGGACATGGGGTTCCTGTCATAAACTCGAAGTTGGAGGGACACATCATGATGCCAGGTATGGGTTCATCGCGGGAGAGGAATATACCCTTTACATCTCCGGACGATCCAATGGCTGTAGCCTTGATTACATCCTGTTTTACGAAGACACCCCCAGAAAAGCCATCGTCATCCATGACGACCTTGCCGATCCCGACGTTTTCGAGGCGGCATACCAACCCAAACCGGCCGTTTCTGTCACCATGGACAGTGAAGACATCCTGCTCTCAGTGGGACGATCAGAAGCATTATCAGCAAACGTCACTCCATCAGATGCCAACGATCGGAGCCTGACCTGGACAAGTAGTAATGAAGAGGTAGCGACCGTCAGTTCTTCTGGTGAGATCACCGCACATGCGGAAGGCATCGTGACCATCAAGGCCATGTCTGCTGGCAGGCCCTCCGCCTCTGATGAAGTGGAACTGATCGTCTCTCCATTGCTCAATTGGTCCGTCACTCCATTGTCAGGTGCCTCAAATGTTCGAACGACAGGAGCGCTGGTGGAAGCTGCCAATTTCGGAGGAGGTACTGTACCATCAGGATTGTCTACCACCTTAAACGGCGTCACCTTTGAAGGAAAAGTAAATGGAAATAACACCAATTTCTGGGAAAACCCCACAACAGCCCATTTTTCCGCCAACTCCAAACGGGTAGTCCCTAGTACCAATGACATATACAATGCAGCGATAGGTTTGCAAGTGTTTGATGTTTTGCTTTCTGATTTCCTTTGGGACAACAGCGAGCCAACCGTCGTCACATTGGATGGTCTCAATGTAGGCAGTCAGTACTTGTTACAGCTATTCATGGGCGATACCCGGCAAAGCCAGTCAGGTTCCTTTATTCTGATCAATGACCGCTTCGGTTCGGCAGCGACTACCGGCTTTACTGTTTCCAATGGCATTTCCATGGAGGGTACCTTTACCGCCAACTCTGATAAGATGACCTTTACCTTTAGTAAGGTAGTAGGAACAGAAAAAAGAGGCATTAACCTCAATGGCTATCAACTTCGAAACCTGGGTCCTCAGGCAACTGCAAATGGATCACGGACGTCTTCACTTGCCACACAAAGCCTGACCGATGCCACGGAAACGGTCTCCGATGTGACTCCGGCAGACCAACTGTCCATTTATCCCATTCCGGCGACAGAACGCATACAATTCAATATCGGCAAGCAGATGTTAGGATCCAATGTCCTGATGTACAACCAGTCAGGACAGCTGGTGATCAATGAGCCTGTCACTGACCTGAACCCGGCATACAACGTTTCAGATTGGCCCGCTGGCATCTACATGGTCATGATCAAGAACAATTCTGCTACTATTCAGACAAAGTTCATTGTTCGCTAGTAAGCTATTGAAGTAATTTCACCCGGGAGGTTCAGAAAACCTTCCGGGTTTCTAATACTTATTTCTGTCTTCACATATCTTTTTTGGGAATGCAACTGTTCCAAAACTTCTCCAAGTGGAGGTCAGCAAATTGACCCATTCGAAACCAAAATTTCTCACGTAGTGAAACTTTAGTTTGTATGATTAGAGCGGGATGTGGAACATCGACCCGTGTTCAGGATGCTCCCCTGCGTATACCCCTCTTTCATCCCAGCCTTCCTCATTCCAGTTTTTCACCATTGAGGCTCCGGCACTGTCCAGAAGCTTGTTAACATCCGCTGATAGCGTAGTAAACTTCATCTGATCAATTTTGCCTTGTTCCATACCAGAAGATTGCAGTTTCTGGAGAAATTCGGGATCTGGTTCAAAGCCCATATGAAGATAAAAGCCCGTTTCTTCGGGTGTTGCGTTGGTAACGGTTACCCGGTTGAATTTTGACATTGCTCTTGCAGCAACCTGATACACGAGAATTGCACCAGACCCTTTGGGCCCTTTACCCGATTTTGTATTGATCGTCTTAAGATAAAATTTACCATCCGCCTCAAAAAAATCCACAAAACCGCGCTCTGCTCCTTCGCTGTCTAAAATAGCAATTCGTTTGTCGCTCATGTCCAGGTCATAGGCTTCCTGATCATTGCGATTGGTCAGCTGACATTGAAAAACAATCGGTGCGCTTGCAGTGGCAATGCGATCTGAGGCACCCGCATTTTCACTTTTCCCTTCCTCATTTCCACCGATCGTTCGTGTAAACTGTAAAGCCTTTCCTCCCATGACATCTGCCTCCTTCTCAAGCGATTCGTTATTATTTACAGAGATCCCTCCCTTCATTTGCAAGGTAGGTTTTACCCGACCTTGCTTTTGTTGTACTACGTGCCATGCTTCATGTGGCAGGTATTTTTCCTGACCGGTAGCCACATGGATCTCACTCCCCTTTGCATAAGCGTGAGCATTGAGTTGAGCAGGTTTACTGGAATTATAGTGAACAGATACGTCATCCATAGCATAACCAGATAGGTTTTCAATGCCTGATTTTAAACGATCTGGCAGACCGGTACGATTTTCCTTCCTTTGAATGGGTTGTTTCTGAAAGAGGGAATAATCATCCGCCATCGCCTGCAATCTGGCAACTTGTTTTGTTTGATTCGTCTCATTTGCCATCGTTTGTAATTTCCGTTGCATGATGGCATCAGGTCGTTTGTCTACAAAAGGAAAAGGAGACTCCGGATTACTTTTCTTCTTAGGAATCACATTTGCCACTGATCGGCTTTCTATGGTTTTCCGTTTCTCCGGTTGCCTGGACATCGTTTAAACTTTTTCGATTTTCAAGAGGTGAGTCTCAATCAGCCTATCTTTTACATTTCACCTAACGAATATAACTTAAATCCATGTGTTTTTGGGAGCGAACTTAACACTTTGGAAAACTGTCAAGCATTTTTTCACAAATTAGGAGTCGCTTCTTACATTCCATTTAGAAACGGTCGCTTTCCAAACTCAAAATAACCACCAAAGCAACTTCAGAAAATCAAAAGCACACTTATGTAAGTCCTATAAAAACAATAAAAAAAACAGCCTTTAAATAAGCTTTTGACGCTTTTATTAGATGGATTTAAATATGTATCTTACTATAAAGTAGTTATATGTGGAATTATTTGATTTTACTAATTTTCTCTTGCATTTTTTTGGCTTGTAACAAAAGCAACCCAAAGAATCAATCCGGTTCTCTTCTGGACATTGGGTTTAAAAAAGACACGGTAAGTCTGCCCAAAAATGACCCTTCTGACTTATTCAGTAGTACAGCTAATCATCATTACGGAATTGACATTTCCCACTTTCAGGGAGATGTCATGAAGGTGTATCAAAAGAGTGACAGCCTACGATTTGTCATCTGCAAGGCCACACAGGGCGCAGACTATGTTGATCCTGATTTTAAAAACAACTGGAACGAAATAAAAGCGCAGGGACTGATCCGGGGAACCTACCATTTCTACATGTGTTCGGATGATCCCGTAAAGCAGGCCGAAAACTTTGCGAATACGGTGCAAGACATTAGCTCATTGGACATTGCGCCCATATTGGACATCGAACAAGGAAGCATGACGTCAACCGTATCAGGCAGTCAGATGGAAAAAGACATTTTGGTTTTTCTTAAATCTGTTGAAAACCGACTGAACCGAAAACCCATGATTTACACGGACTATGATTTTGCACAGCAATACCTGAAGAATCCTGAATTTGCCGACTATAATCTTTGGCTTGCGGAATATTCAGGGGCCGTTCAACCACTGGTTCCTGATATCTGGAAAGAAAAGGGTATCAAAATATGGCAGAAAAGCGACACGTATTATGCGTATTCACGGGCATTGGACCTTGACGAGTACAGTGGCGACCTTCGAAACATTGTCAAGTAAGCCCGGATGAATTGGTCTAAGCGACTGCCCCTCTTTATCATTATCCTGCTGATTGGCTGCTCACTGGCCGGGCTGTTTGAAGAGCGAGCGCTAGTTTTTGTAAAAGGCGTCTTTGTGAAGAACCTAAGATTTATGGAACTCGTCATGGAAGTCAAGCTGATCAGTTCCGGCATTGGCTCCATCAAACTTCCCATCGTAGAAGGAATCGCCAAAGAAGTAAGCAACGGCGTGGACTTTGCCATGAAGTATTTGCTGGTAACAGATATCCTCTCATTCTGCCAGGTCTTGCTATTGACCGTAAGCAAAAGTTGGCTACTCAAGACGGTCACCTTATGCCTGTTCGTTCTGAGCTTTTTCCAAAGCACAAAGACCATCTGCACGAAGTTATTGATCGTCTCGCTGGCCGTAAGTCCTGGCCTGGCCATTTTCTCTTCGGGAGTGGAAATCCTGGCAGGTGAATCTTCCATCGACTTTGGAGCGGTATACCTCAAAAAACTGGAATCAAAAGTCAAAGCGGCCAAATCAGAGCATGCACAACTGTCCAAACAGCACCAACGTGACCTGACCAAAGTCAAAAATGGTGAAAAAGGAATACACATCCTGCAATCGTTCAGGGAGCATGTTTCCGACGATTTCAATAAACCAACAAAAGAGATTAGCGGACCTCATTTTCACATCAGGCGCCTTTTACACAAAGACAGTCATGAAATGAAAAGCAAAATTTACGGATTTTGCAGCATGGTCTTGTTCTGTATGCTGCTACTTCCGTTAGGGTATGCCTATATCGTTTATTTGATGATCAGTTCACTGTTTGCTATCCCATCTCAAAACGTCAAAGCTCAGGTAGGTGGTTTTCATTATGACTTTAAACTTCGAAACTATGCAGACCTGAAGCACCAACTCAAGAGTACGTTAGTTGCTTATCAACAAAAACTTCGAGGTAAAGAAAAAACGGCAGCTCAAAAGGTTAAAAATGACGTACCTGATTCAGATAATCCGACCAGGAAAGAACCATAACGGCGCTGGTTTAAAACAAGCCTTATAAAATGAGTCGATCTTCTTTAATGGATAGGTAATCGTTATAAATGAGTGTTAGAAGTACACCTAAAACGGCTACTCCTTTATGATCGTTTTTTCCAAAATGGTAGCGCCATCAATACCAGTTATGTAAATAATGTAAATACCATTGGGTAGGTTCGTTAAATCCAGCGTCGCTTTGTGTAGGTTGACAAATTCTTCAATAAGAACATGGCCAGAAAGATTGATGAGCTTTATTTTACCAGTAAGAGGTCTTCCAAATGTGACGTTAACGACTTCTTTTGTTGGGTTGGGAAATATTTTGAATCCTTCTTCCAAATCACCTGCTAATGCGCTGACAATGCAATCTTCAATCAATAAAGAGAGTACCACTGTACTATCGCAACCGGATTGTGACTGGAAAATCTCTGTGTAGTCGCCCGAGGTTGTCAGTGTTTGATTTCCAAATGCATAACGCTCCCCTTCACATATTGCCACTGAAGTAGCTTCGTTGAAGGTTGGATGAACCGCAAGCGTTAAAGTAACCGTACTGTCGCAGCCCGATTGGGACGTGAAGACCTCCATGAAATCGCCCGAAGTCGTCAACGTTTGATCTCCAAATGCGTAGCTACCCCCTTCACAAATCGCTACCGAAGTACGTTCGTTGAAGGTTGGATGTACCGCAAGCGTTAAAGTAACCGTACTGTCACAGCTCGATTGGGACGTGAAGACCTCCGTGAAGTCACCGGAAGTCGTCAGCATTTGACCGCCAAATGCATAGCTACCCCCTTCACAAATCGCTACCGAAGCATGTTCGTTGAAGGTTGGATGTACCGCAAGCGTTAAAGCAACCGTACTGTCGCAGGCTGCCTGGGACTGGAAAACTTCCATGAAGTCGCCCGAGGACGTCAACGTTTGGCTTCCAAACGCATAGCTTTCTCCTTCGCAGATACCTACAGAAGCACGTTCGTTGAACGTGGGCTGTACCGTAAGTGTTAAAACCACGGTACTGTCACATCCTTCCTGCGACTGAAAGACCTCTGTAAACTCTCCTGAGGACGTAAGGGTTTGTGTTCCGAGTAGATAAGATTCGCCAAAGCAGATTTTCGTTTCGATTTCCTCGTAAAAAAAGGTCTGGTCATCACCAATAAAAATTTGTTGAAAAAAATCTCCGCATACACCGTTGATGTCTTTCATGACAACTGAATAATCACCACTCTCCAAACCAAAGTATTGATCTCCGGTACCTATTTGATCGGTCGGATCAGGAGACGTCCCTAAAAACAACGTGATGGTATAACCAGAAACATCCGCGATGAAATTTCCGTCCAAATCGATAAATCCATCAATAAGTAACGCACCATTTGGGTCTGAAGGGTCACAATTGGTATTATCGGTAACAAAGAATGACAGAAAGCTCGGACAAGCCTGGCTGAAAGCAATTTTTACCGAGAAGATCATCATAAACAGAGAAAACCGAATTCTTCTTTTCATTTATACCGTGTTAGTTGTATGCTTTCATGTGGATGGTTGGCTTGGTAAACCCGGGTGAACTGCTATTCATAACAAATATGCACATTTTTATCGAAAGACAATTTAGCATCCCTCTTGCAAGCTTACTTCAAGTTAACTGATTCGTGTTCTTATATCCCACGATACTCTTTTCTATACTTTGAAGGCGGCATGTTCTGAAAGCGGTGAAACTGCCGGTGGAAAAACGTCAGGTTATTGAACCCCGTCCGGTAGCCGATCTCCGAAACAGAGAGGTCCGTCTGGATCAACATTTTACTGGCCAGGTTAATTTTATATTCATTGACATAGGTGGTAAAGGGTTTCCCAAAGGTCTTTTTGAAAAAGCGACTAAACGCTTCCCTACTCATGGAAACCAGGCTCGCCACCTCTGTAAGCGTTACATTTTCGAGAATATGGTCTTTCAGGTAGTTATTGATAAGACTTACCCGATCGCTGGCCTTATCTGATAAGGTATTGTGAAACCCCGGACCTGCGAGTATCCGTCGGTTCGGCGCATTGGCCAGTTTATCCAGGATCTGAAGCAACGTGATCAATCGCTCAAAAGGACGTACTGTCGTTAACTTTTTGAAATACGGTTCCAACTCCAAAGAGGTATTCAAATCAAAGCTAATGCCTCTGCCAGCGTGATCCAGCAACGATTTGATATCGGAGAACTCCGGCTTCTTCACCCAGTCGTTTATGGAAGCATCCTGCCAATGTACGACAACACAATGCACGTCTTCTTTGCTTTCTACCGTTTTCCAGCAATGAGGGAGGTTGCTGCCCATTAAAACCAGGTCTCCCCGATCAAAAGGATGCATGGAATCGCCCACATACCGAATGCCCGTACTCTGCAAGATGTAGGTAAGCTCAAAATGAGGGTGATAGTGCCAGGCCACATCAAATTCCGGCAAGTCAATTTGTTTCACATGAAAGGACGTCTCTGTAGACGGAATTCCGGTTCTATACTCAGGCTTCATACATTTAACAAACCATTTTACCTGTCAAATATCACCAAAAAAGTCAATATCGTGTATAACATAAGCGTGATGATGGATGAACCGAGGCAGTGTGATCCATAGCTTTGTAAGCTGATAAACATAACATGAGCCAAGATCTGACGATAAGAGACCTGAAAATCTTCAAAGCATCTGCCGAGTTACCTAAACCGATATCCGATGCCACCCATACCCTACACGAGATCTCTTTTATTGTCCTGAAGATCCGGTTGGAAAATGGAATTGTCGGGGCGTCTTACCTCCTCTCCTTTCAGTACTCTCCTCATGCGATTGTCGGTGCGTTAAAAGACATCGCACCCGTCGTTAAAGGGTATAAAGCCAATGAAACAGGACTTGTCTATCAAAAACTAGACGACCTGGCCGAGTATTTTGGCAATCAGGGCATCAACCGGTGGGCTCAGGCAGCCGTCAACATCGCGATGTGGGATGCCTGGGGAAAGTACTTGCAGCAACCCGTTCATCAACTGTTAGGAACACAAAAAGAAAAAGTAAGCATCTATGGCAGCGGGGGATGGATTTCTTACTCCATCGATGAGTTGATCGCTGAGGTTACAGGATATGCAGACAGGGGATTCAAAGCGGTAAAGATAAAGGTAGGTTCACCGAAAGTAAGCACCGATCTGGAAAGGCTGAAACTAGTTCGCGAAGCAGTTGGAGACAAAGTGGACATCATGATGGATGCCAATCAGGGCATGGACCTGCCTTCCGCGATCAAGTTGGCGAACGGAGCCAAAGACCTGAACATCCATTGGTTTGAAGAGCCTGTACATCATCAGGACTTTCAGGCCTATCAGGTACTAAAAAACCAAACAGGGATCTCCCTCGCGATGGGAGAACGGGAATACGACACCCTTCCGTTAAGAGAGCTGGTCACGCGCAATGCACTCGACATCTGGCAACCGGACATTCTTCGCATAGGAGGCGTGGAAGCCTGGAGAGAAAGTGCCGCACTGGCCAATAGTTTTCACCTTCCGGTATTGCCACATTACTACAAAGACTACGACGTACCTTTGCTATGCACCATTTCCAATGGCATTGGGGCCGAATCTTTTGACTGGATCGACCCACTCATCGACAACCCGATGGTGGTACAGGATGGATATGCCAGCCCCCATGAATTGCCAGGATGGGGCTTCAATTTTTTAGATGACAGATTAAAAGAGATTAAATGAATCGAGACGTATTCTCATTAAAAGACAAACTGGCACTGGTTACAGGAGGTGGAACAGGTATTGGACTGGGTATCGCAAAAGCATTTGTAGCCGCAGGGGCAAAAGTGGCGATCACCGGACGGTGAAAACTATTGGCCAGTGCGGCACTTTCTCTCCAGGCT
>JBCCXH010000009.1:0-30028 GCA_039192005.1 Bacteroidota bacterium | reverse complement strand
TCTCAATGAATAACACCTGAATTTTTCAGGTTAATGCATCTATCCCACCTCCCGATTTACTATTCGCAGATCCGAGAATAAAATTTAATGCTGTTTGATTAAACTAATACTTCTGCCATCACGAATGCATTCAGGTAATCTTAATTATTGATTACCAACACATAGCTGATCCTTTAACTAAATGGCATGAAAACGGAGTTACTCATGGTACTCTTTCATCCCAATAGTAAAGGCCCTCAGGTCATTGTTGAATTGGTGAGTCAATAGGTGGTTTAACGAATCTTCTACAGAATGATATCTTTGAAAAGACATAAAATAAGCGTTATTGGGCCGCGCTTTTTCGAAAATACGACGATAGCGTATGTTGTGAAATGAAACGGTATCAAGTGACGCGATGATCTCGTCTATCAAAAAATGCTTTTCTATTTCTTTAACAGATTCCGGGTATGCTTTGATTGATTGATAGCGTTCATCTAATAAATCATACGCGAAAAGCATGTGTTTGACAAAACGTTTTTCATCTTCTTGTTGAGCCAGGTAGTCTGTCAGGAAGGGGGAAGATGCACCATAGTGGGATGCTAAAAATTTCATAGCTCCACGCTCTCCAATAAAAGAAGCCAGGTTTTCATTGAAAGTCACGTCGTCCCGGATGAATAATGTGGCATGTGTTAGCTCATGAATAATGAGCTCAGCCAGGCCGCCTTCCGACCTGTTTAGCATATTGGAAAGTATGGGATCACTAAACCACCCTAAAGTAGACCACCCTCCAACCGGTCGAATTCGGGTGTCGTAATCCAGCTTATCGAGTTTGGCTTTTTCAAGTTGAGCTTTTTCCAGCTCAAAAAAACCTTTATAAGGAAACGACCCTAAAAAAGGAAAGCCCCATGTTTTAGGGGTGAACTCATAAGGAGCACAAGCAGATAGGTTCCATAAAATGACCTTTCCTTCCTGATCATAAAATGTGGTATAGTTCGTTGAATTTTGCAATCCAATGGAGTCAATCGCATACTGCCTGACTTTATTGATGATCCTGATTTTTTGTTTCAAAGAGTCTTCAAATGACAGATCGCTCAGAAGCTCTTCAATAGGGACAGCCTTTTGTACGATGTTGAGTTGCCCTTTAGCCTGGCCCAACCCGTAGTTGATAAGATCCAGATGACTTACGACAAGTGAAATCAGGATGAGGAAAATAAAAAAGAAGAAATTTTTAAACATCTACTCCAAATTTAAAAAGTATAGTCATTCATGGAAACACCAACTGTCTTTTGTAAAACAATCAATTCCTACTGGTGATGTTATCTTTGCTCGCCGATTTGAAAACCAAAGAACTTGTCAAAACCAGACGTCCGTGTGATAATTCCAGCCTTTAACGAGCAAAATGCCGTCGGGCTTGTCATAGATGAAATACCCAAAGAACTTGTTTCTGAAATCATTGTCGTTGATAATGGGTCCACCGATAACACCTTCGAACAGGCGCAGTCACGAGGTGCTACCACGTTAAAAGAATCCAATAGAGGCTATGGCAATGCATGTCTAAAAGGTATGGAACATATCGCCAACGCAAAAACACAGCCCGATGTGGTGGTTTTTTTAGACGGTGACCATTCGGACTATCCCGAGCAAATGAAAGACTTATTGGAACCCATTCAGTCCAATCAGGCAGATCTGGTCATCGGCTCCAGAGCATTGGGAAGAAAAGAAAAAGGGTCCATGACACCTCAACAGGTTTTTGGAAACTGGCTGGCTACTTCTCTTATCAAGCGCTTTTACAAAATAAGATATACAGACCTTGGGCCATTTCGTGCCATTGACTATCAGAGCCTTTTACGGATAGGCATGAAAGACAAGACCTACGGTTGGACAGTAGAGATGCAATTAAAAGCAGCTAAGTTAAATTTGCGAACGTTGGACGTTCCGGTAGATTATCGTCAGCGAATAGGAGTTTCAAAGGTAAGTGGTACGATAAGAGGAACAATTGGAGCAGGTTACAAAATTCTGTACACGATTTTTAAATACCTATAACCGTGGAGTGGCTAATCATCATTGTATACGGACTGACATTATTCATTATCTGCTTATTTAGTTTAGGTCAGTTCAACCTTGCGTGGCACTATTTGAAATCGAAGAAATGTGACGCTAACGAAGGAGTCACTGAGTTGAAGGAATATCCTGCGGTGACCATCCAGCTTCCCGTTTTTAATGAACGGTACGTCATTGAACGTTTGATTGACTCAGTCAGTAAAATAGATTATCCCCTCGACAAACTTGAAATTCAGGTACTCGATGATTCAGATGACGAAACGGTAACCATCATAGCGAATAAAATAGCGCATTATCAAGGTAAGGGCATCGACATCCAGCACGTACGAAGACCGGATCGGGTTGGTTTTAAAGCCGGAGCGTTACAATACGGCATGCAGCAGGCAAAAGGGGAATTCATTGCCATTTTTGATGCCGACTTTGTCCCTCAACCTGATTTTTTGTTGAAGACCCTGCCACGGTTTACTTCAGAGAAAGTAGGGATGGTTCAAACAAAATGGGCGCATTTAAATACCAATTACGGAGCTTTAACGAAGATTCAGGCGTTTTGGCTTAATGCACATTTTACAGTCGAACAAAAAGGAAGAGAGCGGGCAGGAAGCTTCATCAATTTCAACGGGACGGCAGGTGTTTGGCGGAAGTCGTGTATTTTGGATGCCGGAGGGTGGCAGCACGATACGCTGACAGAGGATTTAGACCTGAGCTACCGTGCGCAATTAAAAGGGTGGAAATTTGTCTATCGAGAGGAAATCGAATCACCAGCGGAGTTGCCGGTGGTCATTCCTGCTGTAAAATCCCAGCAATACCGATGGAATAAAGGAGCTGCTGAAACAGCTAGGAAGACCTTAGGAAAAGTACTGACGTCTTCGATCTCACTAAAGCATAAAGTTCGTGCGGTCTTTCATCTATTGAATAGTTCGGTGTTCCTGCTTTTGTTGATCGCTGCGATTCTCTCCATACCCATGCTTTACATCAAGGAGTACCATCCAGAGTTAGGGTTAATCTTTGATTTTGGAAGTATTTTCCTCGTAGGCTTTTTGGCGATGGGTTTCTTTTACTGGGTAGCAGCAAAAGCAACCAATCCGGGGTACACGTTCCGGTATTTCATTTACAACTTCCCCATGTTCCTGGCATTTTCGATGGGTATGGCACTGCATAATTCCATTGCCGTTGTAGAAGGGTATTTAGGCATCAAGACACCATTTGTACGTACGCCTAAGTTCAATATCAAATCAAAAAGTGACACCTGGGAGGGAAATCAGTATTTGAAGAACGTACTCACACCCGTTACGTTTATGGAGGGTTTATTGGCTCTCTACTTTGGATACGGAATTTTCTCGGGATTTAAACTGGAAGATTATGGACTGATGCTCTTCCATTTGATGTTGGTCATCGGGTTTACGTATATCTTCATACTCTCTGTAAAACCGCTAAGGAATGCTCAGTAAGCATTCATTCGTGCAGTTTGTCCCGTCGGCACTGTTTATCTTATCAATTTCGTATTTAAGCATATTCATTGAAAGGTCGCAATCTACGTTACTAGTTTCAACCTATTGCGTAGCCTTTCTCGCTTACATCTTCATTCCTAAATCAGAGGGGTCGTTCAACTTACTGGTCGGTGTAGGGTTGCTGGCAAGATTAATGTTGCTGTTTTCGCTGCCTTCCCTGTCAGATGACCTTTACCGGTTTATTTGGGATGGGACGCTCTTGAAAAACGGCATCCACCCGTTTGAGCATCTTCCGGGATATTACCTAGATAAGGGAGTGGAAGGCATCAATCAGAAGTTGTTCGATCGACTTAACTCCGCTGATTATTTTACGATTTACCCTCCGCTTAACCAATTCATTTTTTGGCTTTCTGCGATGATCGGCGGGAGCAACTGGCTGATCGGGGCGACAGTCATACGGTTGTTTCTTTTTGTCGGAGACCTGGGGGCGTTTTTCTTCCTTCAGAAGCTACTACGTCACTATGAAAAAGACAGCCGACTCGCTTTCTGGTATTTCTTAAACCCTCTGGTTATTCTGGAATTTACCGGAAACCTCCATTTTGAAGGGGTCGTGGTTTGCTTTTTACTTATGGGAGTTTATTTCTATGAGCGAGCTAAAAAGTGGAGTTCGGCATTGTTTCTTGGGTTGGCGATCGGAACGAAACTTTTGCCACTGATCTACCTTCCCTATTTTTTTATTCATGGATTGAGGAAGAAAACATGGGCAGTGGCTATTGCGGCAGGTATCATCGCATTGGTGACGCTTTTGCCATTACTCAACGAGCATTTTATCAATGGGATGCAAAGTAGCCTGGACCTCTATTTTCGACGTTTTGAATTCAACGCAAGTATGTACTACCTCGCCAGGGAAGTTGGGTATTTGGTTTATGGGTATAACAACATTGCGGTAATCGGTCCCTTCTTATCCGTTGTCTCTTTTATCAGCATCCTTTTGATTTCTGTGTTGGGAGTTTATAAAAAATGGAGGATACCCCAAACGCTGCTTCTTATTCTTACCTGTTACCTTCTTTTTACCACTACGGTACATCCCTGGTATACATTGCCATTGGTCGCACTAGGACTTCTTTGCGGGGGTTGGTATCCGGTGGCCTGGTCATTTTTTATTTTTATCACCTATGTCGGTTACACTAAGGTAGGTTTTCACTTACCCCTTTATGCAGTGGTTTTAGAATATTTGATGCTATTCCTTTTTATGCTGATGGAGAGAAACAGTCACGTACGCCATCGTGTTTCTGATTTGAGAATGGCTTATTCAAACTACAGGGAGTGATGGGTTACAACAAAGATTTTTTTTAATCAAGTGCTACCTAAGTCGTATTAATCAATTTGGAAAATAAAGAGGGTCCTTCTCAACCATCGAAAAAAAGTTGCTTTCTATCCGTCTTATCCTATATTCACGCTATCTTAGTAATAGGTCAAGTCTTTAAATCAACAGCAAGTGAATAGGGTTTTAACCACTTTCGTTGCAATGGTAACTTATGTGTTTCCATCGTGTGGGCAAACTTCCTACGGCGAGAAGTTAGAAAGCCTGTATCGACATACCGTACCTCTAATTGATTCCGAGGTACTAAAAGAAAAGACAGATGTTGTCATTCTTGATGTCCGATCCCCGGAAGAGTACAACGTCAGTCATATCGACGGCGCTTTTATGATAGACTTTGACAAGTTTAAGCCTAAAGATGTGGCGTCTCTTAATAAAAATTCAGAAGTAATTGTTTATTGCTCAGTCGGATACAGAAGCGAACGGCTGGGGGAAAAGTTGCAAAAAATGGGTTTTAAGGATGTGAAAAATCTTTACGGAGGTATTTTTGAATGGAAAAATCAGGGCCATGAAGTGGTAAATGAACGTGACGTGCCTACGGACAGCGTACACACTTATAACAAGGCCTGGTCAAAATGGTTAGAACAAGGAATTAAAGTATATGAATGATAGCCTTTTAATGGTTTTTGTCAAAAACCTGATACCTGGAATGGTTAAGACGCGCCTTGCAAAAGATATTGGGATTGATGCAGCGCTGAATGTGTACATGGAACTTGTCTTTCACACGAATGAAGTGGCTGATAAGATAGCCGTAGACAAAGCCGTCTACTACTCCGAGTACGTAGAAATTGAAGACGTATGGGACACCGAACAGTATTCATTAGGTGTTCAAAAAGGAAAAGACTTAGGTGAGAAGATGACCAACGCCTTTGATGAAGCGTTTGATTCCTACATCAAGGTGATTATTATCGGTAGCGATTGTTACGAACTCACGCCTAAAATTGTCAACGACGCTTACACCGAACTGGAAGGACATGATTTGGTCGTAGGGCCTGCAAAAGACGGTGGCTATTACCTGTTGGGAATGAAAGAGTACTACCCGCAACTTTTTCAAAATAAGAAGTATGGTACTGATACGGTTTTGGAAGACCTTTTGATCGAAGCCGCCAACCTTGATTTGAGTGTTTTCGAATTACCGATTCTTAGTGATATTGATACATTTGATGACCTGAAAGAATCGGGAATCGATTGGGAAAATCTCGGACAGGAAGAGTTCGACGAAGAAGAGCCAGGTCTTGAAGAAGACACTTATGAAGGTTAGTGCTACTATTTAACGCAACGTTAATTCCGTGATTTTTCGATAATAAACGCTTTTACAGCGTTCAAAGACTAATTTTATTCTACACAAGGGTGTTGTAATTAGATCTTTATGGTTTTGTGATAGTTCTGCAACATTTAAATCGTTTAGATTGTAAATAAGTTTTAAAATGACAGAAAAGATGAAATCACTAAGCGTAGTATTTGGGGTATTCCTCCTGGTTGGATGTAATATTGTGGAGTTAGAAGAAAACAGCCCGGCAACGGAAAGTGACCCGATCAATGATTCCAGTATAGTTAATCTCGGAGACAACGACCTACCTTCGGATGCAGCGACACTTGCGCAGATGCTTCATAATAATGATTCCAAAACGTGGGCAGCAAATGAGTTTTCAATAGAAGGATTGAGTTCATTTTTGAGTTGCCGACTGGATGACACCATCACTTTGTTTTCAGACGGAACGTATACGTACGATGGTGGCGAAAGTCTATGTGGTGGGGAAGATAATGAAAGAAACCGCACAGGAAACTGGGCATTTGATTTCGAAACGCAGGCACTAATTTTTGAGCCAGGTACTACGGAGGAGTCAACCGCTACGCTTGTCACGCTGGATGCGGGATTACTAACATTTACAGGGATCTATCAGAGTAACCTTTTCGGGTCTTTTGATGTAGAGGGAAGGTACACGTCTACCGCTAACTAATACAAGCTGTTTCAAGACATGAAGAAATTGATTTTACTCATGCTGGGAGTGGTGACGTTGGTTACGGCTTCTGCACAGACCGATTTTTTTGATCAGGCGGATGTTTTTTTCAAAGCGTATGTAAAAGATGGGTTAGTCGCTTATGATCAGATTAGCGAGAACCCGGCGTCGCTGAACAAACTCATCGAAGAGATCGGCCGCTCCGCAAAATTGAATGCTTCTTCCAACACGGATAAGGCGTTGTTGATCAACGCTTATAACTTATATGTGATTAAAGGGATTGTAGAGGCCTATCCGGTAAATTCCCCGCAGGCCATACCCAGTTTTTTTGATCGGAAAAGTATCACAATTGCAGGCAGGAAGATCAGCCTGAATGAATTGGAAAAAGAAGTGCTCCTCAAGCAAACAGAAGATCCCAGGCTTCACTTTGTATTGGTTTGCGCGGCAAAAGGATGCCCGAAAATTATTTCAGAAGCATATCGACCAGAGAACCTTGAGGATCAATTGGATAGGCAGACAAGATTAGCGCTGAACGACAATGCATTTACACGTGTCAACTACAGCCAACAATCAATTGAACTGTCCCGCATTTTTCAGTGGTACCGGTCAGACTTTTTGAAGGACAACAAAAGCATCGTCTCATTTTTGAATAAGTATCGGACCAATAAGATCGGAGAGACTTACGCACTTACCTATTATCGATACGACTGGACGCTCAATGCAACGGAAGTAGTAAAAACACAACTTAAGAGTCAAAGTCAAAATGGCTCGTCCAACCTTCTTCAGTTTACTCCTTCCCAGCTTTTCAGAAAAGGGCAGTACGAAGTCAATTTTTTTAACAACCTCTATTCGCAAACTTCGGTAAGAAACAAAAGCGGCGAAGAGCTTCAGCAAGACCGGAGGGTAAGTATCCTTACATCTACCTTACAGTTTACATACGGTGTTTCACAGACGGCGAAAGTCAATATAGGAGCGGATGTTGTGCTGGCAGGTGGTTCAGTTGGGCTTACTTCCGGTAATCAGTTTCAACTTTTCGGATCCAATATCGCAAATGATTTCGCGGTAGCCGCTATCGGGCCAAGGGTGAAGTTTCAACCTTTTCAGAAATATCAGTTTTTTTCCATACAATCGACCCTGCTCTTCCCTGTAGCCAATGATTTGGAGGGATTGACAGATGCAAGAGACGTATTTCTTGGCTTGAACAGGTACCAATGGAGGACACAGTTTTTCTACGATTTCAAACTAAGCGAACGGTTTCGTTTGTTTTATGACCTGACGTTCAATTACCTCATCCGTAGGAACAAGGACGAGGTGTTCTTCGGGCCTAACTTTTTCGACATACCTTCTACGGTCTTTATCAATTATTTCCCTACCGACAAGCTCAACTTTTTTGTAAACGGACAGTATTTGAGCAGGTATGGAAACACAAGCCTTACGGCTGTTGAAGGCCTGGATCGAAAGTTTGGTCTGCTTCAATGGATTTTACAAGTAGGAGGTGGTGTAAAGTATCAGGCGACTCCTAAGCTAGGCTTTGAGGTAAGCTATGGAAACTTTGTTTCAGGAAGAGGTTTTGCCGGTATTGAAGCAGGTGCAGGTGAAGTAGTCAACTTCGGTGTGCGATTCATCCATTAGGTTAGAAGAAATCACCACGGTATCAGCTCGATAGAAATCATCCCAGCTTATTTCCCGGTCTGATAGTCCGGTGACGATAAGTCCGATTATTCCTCAATTGGGGTCTTCAATACTGATATAAATCAGTGGTGGTCACTGATGAATCACGGTCATTTTATTAGGTTCAATTGCGAATTTGGCTTGGATTATGGGATCATTATCCGGGTGACCGAAGGTCGTCCTTGGGGTCGCCCGGATAATCCCATTATTCAGGTTTCAACCTTTAGCAGACAGTTTTGAAAAATCTCAGTGTCTTATTTCTGGTACTTATTGTTGCCTGTACAAGTACGAAAATAACGAGGCGTACAGCTCTACCGAAGTTGGTTGAAGGAGAAGGAATCCTCTTAATGCGTATCGGAAATGTATCCGAAACCAAGCAATACAAACTATTTGAAACGGCGAAACAAATCCTATCAGGAACCAATCAATTGAAATTCCTTTTGGAAGAGGAATACGACTTGATAGCGAAAGGAATCAGTAGGGAGTACCTACGCAGCAACCACACTCCCGACTCCATGGTCTCCCGCATTGCCAATAGCGTAAACAGCCGCTACGTTCTTTATGTAGAAGATTTGGCTTCAGAGAAAGGCGGAGGAATCGGTTCGTATACTCCGTTGGAATTGGATGAGTACAATTCGCATTACTATCAAGGCAAAGAAACCAATAGTGCAAGTATGATCTTCAGGCTCGTAGATACGGAAGACCAACTCGCCGAACGTACTTTTCAGATTCATACGACCATTGGCCCGCTAACCATCAAAGAAGAAGATGGTGGCGAAACACGCTTTAATATGACCAGCGATTTATCGGCGGTTACCAAAGCATTTGAGAAAGGAGTTAAGCAATTAAGAAAAGGGGTAGTGAAAAAAAATACTGATATCTGATTAAAGTTTCAGACCTCCTGACTCGGCGCCGCAAATAAGCTTCAAAAGACCATTTGACGTAAAAAAAAGTCGAAAAACCATTCATTTCATTGACTTTTGAGACAGCAAATTTCATAAAACCTCTCCCTACCCTCTCCAAAGAGGGAATTAGCGGAGCTGCCTCAAATGGCAAAGTTCAATTTGCGACAATCTTGTTTACGTAGGATCAGGTTCTCAGAAATTTGAAAGATCAATTTTTATGTCGTTAAAGTATCAGAGAACTGTTTTTTCTTCAAAAATTACCGCTACGGTGTATGGCAATCGCATTTAAATTTTTTTAAAAAAAAACATATTTATCGCCTGGGACCACCTCTCAAAAAGACCTTTTTAGATTTAACCTTCCCCAACCCTATCTGGAAGGGCCGACCAGGAAGGGCCAACCTGGAAGGGAATAATGGCTTCTTTTTGAAAGTTGGATTCTAAATGCAATTGCCCTGACCTATGACGGACCGTCGCGCGGCGGACCGTCCTAAAGGGAGTTGATAGGTCTTGTTCCTGAAACAGGTTTACACCATTGTGATAAGCTAAAATGGATAAAAAGAAGCATGAAAATTAGCCAACCAATTTTAAAGCTCTTCGAGTTAGAGGTAAGTCGTTTTTAAACACAAAAGAATAGACCAGTGCGTTATCTGGTCTATTGAATCTGGTCAGCTTAGTTTTTCTATGTCTCGTATCAGAATTCTTCTTCTATCAAAATTGATGAGGTTTCTTTCCCGAAGCTCGTTCATGACAGTAGTGACCGTTTGCCGGGAAGTACCGGTTAAGCTGGCGATGTCTTTATGCGTCAGGTGATTTTTTATCATCGTTTCGAAACCAACTTTCTGTCCTTTTTCTTCAGCCATTTCCCTAAGAAAATCAACTATTCTGGTCCGTGCATCTTTAAAAACGAGTGATTCGATCTTTCGCTCCATTTTTCTGAGCCTGAAGCCGACTATTTTCAGAATCTTAAAACTAAGCTCCTTATTATCTTTCATAAGCTCCTGAAGATCAGTAATGGTCATCGCACAGACTCGGGTGCTGTTATCCATCGCTTGTGCAAAATCCTGACGTTTTTGCTCTCCGGCAAGGGCCAGTTCCCCAAATACCTCTCCCCGCGTGAGAATGGCTTTAACGATCTCTTTTCCATCATCGGCATACGTTCCAATTTTGACCCTTCCGCTGGAAACCATGTAAACACTTTCCGAAGATTGATCTTTAAAATAGATGAAATCGTCCTTTTTGTATACTCCCGGAGGATGATGATCCTCCATATGAGGGGTTTTTTTGGGGCAAAGTACCTCAAATAAGTCTGTGTCTTCGAAAAACCAAATATTTGAATTTTCACTCATTATTGTGCTCGGGTTAATAGTGATCTATTCACTTTATACGCTCAAATTTGTTAACAAATGAAATCAACTACAAGTTTGTCGCGATACCTACAATGGAATATTTATATATAAAGTCTTTGCATATCATTTTTGTGGTGACCTGGTTTGCCGGCTTGTTCTATATCGTGAGGTTATTTATATACCAAACGGAGGCATTAAACAAAGAAGAGCCGGACCGTACGATTCTTTCAAAGCAACTGGCCATCATGTCCAAAAGGTTATGGTTCATTATCACTTGGCCATCGGCTATTTTGACGGTTATATTAGGAACAACCTTGTTAGTACTCCAGCCGGCGTGGTTAAAACAGCCCTTCATGCATGTCAAACTTTCCTTCGTTTTCCTTTTATTGGGCTATCAAGTGGCGTGCCAAAAACTTTACCAACAATTGCAAAGAGGCATCGCAAAATATAGCTCTACTCAGTTGCGTATTTTTAATGAAGTTTCTACGATTATCTTATTTGCGGTGGTATTTCTTATCGTTTTAAAAGATGAAATAAGCTGGATATGGGCGATTTTGTCGTTGGTGGGATTGGGAGTGGTGCTGATGGTTGCAATCAGGATCTACAAAAAGAAAAGGGAAAAAAGGCGTGCTTAACTTATTGATAAACGACCGAAAATCACCCGTTACCATTAGTTTTGGCACTATGAGAAAGATATTGATTTTGTCGGTTGTTTTTGCTGCGTGTTCAGGAGGAAAGAAAAACACAAATCTTCCGATCTACGGCAATACCATCTATCAGGATAATGATACCATTTACCATACGGTAGCAGATTTCAAATTGGTCGATCAGGACAGTTCATGGGTAACCAATCAAACCTTTGAAGATCAGATTTACATTACGGATTTCTTTTTTACCTCATGCCCAACCATTTGTCCTAAAATGAAGCAGCAAATGCTTCGCATTTATGAAAAAATCGAAAACAACGATCGAGTAGCGATTTTGTCGCATACCATAGATCCTACGCACGATACGGTATCCTTACTTAATGATTACGCGAAGAGATTGGGCGTGAAATCATCGAAATGGAAGTTTGTCACGGGAGATCAGGATTACATTTATGACCTTGGAGAGGAGAGCTACATGGTCATGGCCGATGAAGATCCGGCTGCTCCCGGTGGATTTATACATAGCGGGGCGTTTTTGCTGGTAGATAAAGAAAGAAGAATTCGCGGGGTGTACGATGGCACCATTGAAGAGCAGGTGGATATATTAATGAATGATATCGATCAACTATTAAATGAGTATGCTCCGTCTGAGTAAGTTAGCTTTATTAGCTACAGTACTTTTTATCACTTCCTGCGGCGGTGAGACGAAGTCAGAGAAAGGTGCCGTCGAACTCAATTCGAGGGAAAAAATTCGGTTGCGTCAATATCAGGTACAGGGAGCAAAAGTTTACACTACCTATTGTGCCAACTGTCATCAGCAGGACGGCTCGGGATTAGCCGCGCTCTATCCACCTTTGGCAGGGGCAGACTATTTATTAGAAAACTTACCAAGGGCTGCATGCATCATCAAACATGGGCAAGCCAAAGAGATTGTGGTGAACGGGGTCACTTATAACCAGATGATGCCCGGAAACCCCATCTCCAATCTGGAAATAGCCGAAGTACTTACTTACATTACCAATGCATGGGGAAATGAGAAAGGGTTAATCGGTGTAAAAGATGTGGATAAGTGGATAAAGGAATGCGAATCTTACTGATTTGCCAGTTAGTTAATCTATGGGTAACCGGCACGTGATTTTTGGTTCATTTTCAACAATCCAAAACTAATTTCTTTACGCTCACCCTCTGGGCAGCCTTGGTAAGTGCCTAACTATGCTTTAGGCATTTTGATGTAAGCAAAAATCCAAAAAGAGCAGCTAACCTAGGAGAGTGAGAGGAGTTCAGAGACAAGGTTTCAAAGGTCCTTTTCGATGATTTCTTTTCCCTCTTTGAGTGCAGCCTCCATGTCATCTCTGACTTTCGTAATTCCTGCTTTTTGCTCATTTAAGTAATCGAGTACTTCCTGATACGTACCTTCAAAATCCGGATTGAAATTTCGCATCCAGTCCATCATGGATTCATTAGCGGCGGCGATTTGATCAGATGCTTTGGTTAACGATTGTGCCTTTTCCTGATTAAATTCCTGAATTGAGTCGGCTTTTAATACCAAGTCTTTGCGAACTCTTCTTAGGTCTCCCATTTTTGGCATGACTGCATCGTGGATGTCAAACACCTCGTCTTTAAGTGTTTTTAAGTCAACTTTTTCGTTTGTCGTTGCCTGACACCCGATCAGCAACAGCACCCATAAAGCAGAAACAATTCTTTTCATTTATTCAATAGTTAGTTTGGCATCTTTTAAAATGTACATCAATTGGTTATAGTCCGTATCGTTTAACTCCAACGTGCCGGTTATGGATACAGGTTTAGCTGTGTATTTTACTTCTTCCTGAAGGTATGCTTCCGCTACGGTTTCCGGTCCGCTCCCTCCACAGAAGAAACAAGACGCAATGGGCATGGAAGACAACATAACATGATTAGGTTCAAACATCCCTTCAAAAGGAAGGATAAACCCTTTTAACGTGACCGATTTACCTTTCATTTTCAAAACACCATCTCCAAATTTCGGCACATAGATCTCTCCATATTCGTCTTCGGATTTTTCGTAGTTTACGTCTGCCATCGTTTCCCAATTCTTACCGGAATTAGAAAATTGGGCAACCAGTGCCAATGAAGAAAAAACCAAAAAAGAGAAAAAAACTGCTCTCATAGTACCTTCGTTAACCGTTCAATCGTTCGTTTGTTGCATACGAACACGAGTACGCCAAGATAATTGGAATAGCCGAAGCAGCAATATTCGCTGCTCAACTAGTGATCAAAACCTTAGGCTCATTGATCTCAAAACAGTTCATCTACCTGAATTTGTTCCATTACATCAACCAGGATGAAAAGTCTGAATCTGTTCATGACGACCTGGGTTTTACCTCTTTCAGAGAATTGATTTCATTCATTTATCAGGTTTTTACAATTTTTTTTCAAAAATTATCTGTTCGTTATTTTTCAAGGGATATGATTCAAAGATGTTAATGTGTATCTTAAGCAGGTCATCTACGTTGAGAGGCATTTGAACAAAGGGTAAGTTTATCAGTTTCACCTACTTAAGTGTGAAAAATTTGATTTGCGTGATCGGAAAAACGTGGATACTCCAATTTTTAGAATAATTTGCGAAGGAATACCGCTTAACTAAGAAAGAATAGTGAACGTTCTAGATATAATTGCCTTATTTATTTTCCTTTCAGGAGCGTTTATTTTCATAAACACATTCTTCCTGAAACTCCCTTCTTCGATTGGTTTGATGATATTGGCACTTGGGCTGTCCGTCCTAATCTTTATTGTCGGACAACTTTTTCCCGAGTTGCATCTCGCTGAAGCAGTCGAAGACTATGAATTTGAAGAAGTCCTCTATCAAATCGTGCTTACGTTTATGCTCTTCTCAGGGGCATTGAACATTGATTTCAAGAAATTGAGTAGCCAGCGCAGGCCGGTTTTAGTTCTGGCCATCGTAGGAGTACTCATTTCTACCCTGGTCATAGGGACGTTGGTCTACTTCATGTTGTCGGCCATGAACATCGAACTCCAATACCTCTATTGTCTGGTTTTCGGAGCACTTATTTCTCCTACCGACCCGATAGCGGTTACGAAAACCATTCAGCGGTTTAGCCTGAAAGAAGACCTGGAAATAAAAATAGCCGGAGAATCTTTATTTAACGATGGGATCGCCGTTGTCCTGGCACTGACCATTTTGGATATTGCTCATGCAGGAGACGATCATACCCTTACGATGTTTGAGACTGCTTACATTGTCGTTGCAGACATCGGAGGTGGAATATTTGTCGGGTTGTTCCTCGGCTACGTAGGTTATCGCCTGTTAAAATACATTGACAACGACGAAGTAGAAGTTGAGGTGCTCATCACCCTGGCCATTGTGATGGCAGGATCTCAGCTTGCTGAGTTTATTCACGTCTCTGCGAAACAAGCTGCTGTCGTGATGGGGTTGGTCATAGGTAATGAGGGACGAAGTACCCATGTCGCCAGTGCGGCCGGTGACTATGTCTTTAAGTTTTGGGGCTTGCTGGAAGAAACTTTCAGTGCCATGCTGTTTGTATTGATTGGGTTAGAAATGCTGGTGCTGGAGTTAAGGTTGGATTTCATTGCAGCCGGTTTTTTCGCCGTGTGTATTGTGTTGTTTGGCCGGTGGGTCAGCGTGTTCCTTCCTATCAAAATGATGTCCATCAAAGACACTTTCGAGAAAAATACCATTTCCGTTTTGACCTGGGGAGCGCTGAGGGGAGGACTGCCCATTGCACTCTCGCTCTCGCTGACAGACTTTCAGGGTAAAGAAATCATTGTCACCATGACCTACATTGTCGTCGTCTGTTCAGTGCTTTATCAAGGGTTGACCGTGCCCGCACTCATGAAGATGTCCAAAGTGGAGTCTGAAAAATAAAATTCCATTCTATTAAAAAGGATCATGCTAATTTTAACGCCATGTCAAAATTCAGCCCTCTGTTCATTCTATTGGTAATCTTTGGATGTGGCGACCAAAAGGAGCGTACAACACCCTCAAGCCCTAGAATAAAGAAGGAAACCAAAATCATCAGTCCCCAAAAAGGTCAAAAATTTAAACTGGGAGAAACGATTTCGTTCGAAATACAAGCTGAAAATGTCAAAGTTGATTCAGTGTCAATCGAAATGAACGACAAGTCTGAGACACATAAACAGTTGACATTCGAAGCTGCTTACGACTCCCCACGTGTGGGTGTTTTTAGAACCAAGGTTACCGTGTTCTTTAACGGGAAGAAGGAGACACACTATCCAAAAGTGACATTTTTACCTACAGAAGCTCCTCAAGAGTACACCTACGAAATTATTAATACCTATTCCCATGATACGAACGATTACACCCAGGGGCTGCTGATCGACAACGGGTTTTTATTTGAAAGTAGCGGTCGAAAGGGAAGGTCGACACTAGAAAAGAAAAACATAAAGACAGGGGAGACATTAGCTCAATTTAACCTGCCAAATGAGTTTTTTGGTGAGGGGCTCGCATTGCTGAACGATCAGTTTTACCAGCTTACTTATACCTCAGGCGCTTGCTTCGTATATAATAAAGCTTTTGAAAAAGAAAATACGTTTAGCTACGAAGGTGAGGGTTGGGGACTTTGTACCTACGAGGGAAAACTTTTGATGACGAATGGTAGCGAGAAAATATTGGTTCGGAATCCGGAGACGTTTTCTGTAGTGGATGAACTACAGGTGTATGACACAAATGGCAAAGTAACGTATTTGAATGAGCTTGAAATCATTGATGGATTGATTTACGTTAACGTATATCAGAAAAATTACATCCTGGTGGTAGACCCTAACAGTGGCGCTGTTTTAAGGAAAATTAATTTAGAAGGACTTTTGGAAGAGGTGAAAGGCGGAAAGATTGATGTTTTGAATGGCATCGCCTATGACCCGGAAAACGATAAAACGTTTGTGACAGGAAAACTTTGGCCGAAGCTTTTTGAGCTAAAATTTAAACCTAAAAATGAATCCTAATGACATTAGAGGAAGTTACGGATAAGATTAAATCACTTGCAGAGACTCACGGAGGTAAATTCCAGGGTACTGCTAATTTTAAATTTGAAGAAGGCGTGGTGCATCTGGATGATACCGTATCTCCTCCGTTGGTAGTAAACGAAGAAAGAGAGGCTCCTTTTGCCATCGTGATCAAAGCAGATGATTTCGGAAAGCTCCTAAGCGGCGAAATCAATGTGATGATGGCATTTATGACCGGAAAATTGAAAATTAAAGGTGACAAAGCAGCTGCTATGAAGCTGACATCCATCTTTTAAATGTCGATAAGTAAAAGCCTTCTTGTTGTAGGAATTATTTCCTATGTGCTCATCTCCGCAAACATTGGTGGATACTCCATCTACATGTTGGATGAGGCAAAAAATACGCAATGTGCCCGAGAAATGGCCGATAGGGGAGACTGGATTGTGCCTACTTTTAATGGACAACTCCGAACAGACAAACCTCCCCTCCATTATTTCTTTATGAGACTGAGCTACTCGGTTTTTGGAGATGGAGCCTTCGGAGCCAGGTTTTTTTCTTCCATTTTTGGTGTGCTGACGGTTTTGCTAACGTATTTCTTTACTAGGTCTTTTCTGGGTGAAAAAGCGGCCAGCTATTCGGCGCTTGTTTTATTGTGCTCATTGGGGTTTATTGCCCAATTTCATTTAGCCGTACCCGACCCATACCTCATCTTTTTTATTACTGCGGCTATTTGCTGTTATTTCTATTACGAGCAAAAGCAAAAGCGGAAATATTTGTATCTCGCCTACATAGCTGTGGGCCTTGGAGTGTTGACTAAAGGTCCGATTGCCATTGTCCTTCCCGGTATGGCCGTTTTCTTTTTTATGATTTATAAAAGAAAGTTAACTGCCAGAGAATTATTGATGCTCAATCCTCCATTGGGACTTTTGATTATAGCGGCCATCGCGGGGCCGTGGTATTATTTGGTACACATCGAAACCGCAGGAGCGTGGACGCAAGGTTTTTTCCTGGACCACAACGTCAATCGCTTCAATGCACCCAAAGAAGGGCATAGCGGCGGATTTTGGCTTCCTACCGCTTACGCACTGGGGATGTTGCTTCCCTTTTCCGTTTTTATACCTCAGGCGGTGCGTCAGGCCTTTAAAGAAAAGCAGGACATTTTAGTGTACAGCCTCATTACCATAGGGTGCATGCTCCTATTCTTTTCCCTTGCCAGTACCAAACTTCCCGGATATACGTCGCCCGTTTTTCCTTTTGCGGCCATCGTGTTGGGAAACTACCTAAGTAAAATAGAACAATACAACCGAAAGTGGATACTTACCTCTTTGGTTGTCTTTCTGGTCATTACCATTGGGCTATTCGTTGGCAGTAAGATTGGGATTCAGGATGCCAAAGAGATCAGGCATTTGACGCATTTACAATGGTATTTTTTACCCGTCCCGATCATTGCTTTTGTGGCGTTGATCTTCCTCCTTCTGGGAAAAAGACAATTGAGTATGCTTTCCACCGGAGTTAGCTTTTTAGTGTTGCACCAGCTGTTCTTTTATTTTGTTTTTCCTGAAATCAACCAGCAAAATACGGTGGTCAAAACCATTGATTGGGTAAAAGACGAACCGAACCTGATTGCCTATCATCGCCTGAATTCGGGATATGTTCACGCGCTGGATCGAGTCATTCCCATGGCGTATAAGTCTGAAGAAATAACGGATTTTTTTGAAGAAAAGGGTTCCGGGGTGATCTTCACCAGGCCGGAGTATATGGAAGAGTTGACAAGCATCAGCTTTAAAGAAGTTGCGCGAGCGCCTGATTTGTTCGATGGCACGACGACCGTACTTTTACGAGTCGGGCAAAATTGAGCGGATGGGTATTGGTAAGTCAGGTTCGCTTTTGTCGTATTTTACGACTATTTGACCGGTTCTGAAAAGCAAATTCGCTTTTCAGAACCGGATAATTAATTGGCTTGCGTTCGTTGCTTAATCTCTTCAAAATCAATTACTCGTTCCACTACGGCAATTCCATTGCGGAAGCTCCACTGCGGCTTAAATTCAGTGTGTTACTTGCCTTTGCCGGCCAGGCAGGCGCATTCTCAGTGAATAACTCCTGAATTTTTCAGGTTAACCATTTTTTGTCCACAACCTACCACGAAATGCCTCGTCTACTTCCGGGTGCGTATTATGATTCGAGTAGTTGCTCATTGTTTTTGCCGCGATACCTGTGATAATGCCCAATACATGACTTTCCGTGTAGCCAACACCTAAAAACGCTGCTAGTTCAGTATCTGAAAGATGTCCCCTGTTTTCGGTCAATGCTTTGGTTGTTTTGGATAAGACAGACAATTTTTCATCGGGAATGGGAGCCCCATTTCTAATCGCATCCGTAACTTCCGTCGGTACTTTACTCATCATGTCAGCGACAAAACTGTGTGCACTTACGCAATATTCACAACCGTTTACATAGGCTATAGACAGCAAAATCACTTCCTGCTCTACCGGTGAAAATCCCGAGTGTTTCCTGAAGGAATCATAGGAATAGGTATAAGCATCCAGGAGCGAGTCATTCTGTGCCATCTTCAAATACATATTAGGAATAAAACCCAGGTTTTTTTCAGTCTCTTCCAAAATCTGTGTGCTTATCTCAGAGGTAACTTCTTCTTCTAATTTCAAGTCTGCCATTTTCTGTTTTTTATCAATTAATAGTGAGAAATATTCTATAGAAAGATACAAAGCCTGCGTCTGATTACGCGTCCAATTTGGAATCATTTTATCTAACGGAAGTGTATTTGGAGACATTTCAATGTGTTTTTTAGAAATAGGGTTGAAATGCCGTTGAGATACATTTAACTCATTGATTTTTTGAGGTGCTACTTGCCATGTCTGGGAGAAGTTACCATTGAAATACAAAACACCGATACGGACAGTAGTACGTCATTGCCAAAGCGTTGCGCCAAAAGGTAGGTTTATCGATTCAGCTGTGGTTATACCTTACCTCCATTGGGGAGGTTCTGAGGAGATAACACCCGCAAGAGCCGCAGAGAACGAAAGGTTGCTAAAACCCAAAAGCGATAAAAAATTGCATGCTCCTCCCCATTTCCGTAATTCTACTACCAAATGGCATATAGGCAGTATTGGTAAGGTTAGAGCCCTCCATTTTTAGCGTGATGAAGCTACGTTTTAAGTCGTATCGCAGTTCCACTTTTGCATGAGTAAGCAGGTAAGCGGGCGTTTCGAGGATACCCCATACCTGGTTAATGAACCCATCCGGTATTCTTTGGAAGGGAAAAGTATAATCTAGCCCGGCCAGGGCATGAAAAAGAAACTTTTTGGTGACTCTTCGGGTGTAAGTGATGGATGCCCTGCATTGGCCGGACGGGATGCCTAAAAGCGGAGTGCCGCTTCCAAAAAGGTTGGCATTGGGCATTTCGTCTCCTTTCATAAATGTGGAACTAAACGTGACTTCCAGCGTATGGGGTTTCACTAAAAAAGGATATCGGTAAACAATCGATGTTGAAAGGCCCATGGTTCGGGCATGACCTAAGTTTTCATAGGTAAATTCGGTGCCATTTATGGGGAACTCGACAATACGGTTGGTAAACCAGGCAAACCAGGTCTCTACATGGTAGCTTAACCGTAGCGCTTGTTTTCTTATTCGCCATTCCAATTGGTAGTTGTATTCAGGATCTATTTCGGGGTTTCCAAAGAAAATGCCACGGCCACCAAAAAAGACACCCGTTGCCTCTAAATGAGTTGGGTAGCGAAAATACCTGCCAAATGAAAGCGAATGCGTCAATCCGTTTTTAGTAACCGACTCGGCTTCTATTCCTCCCGTTAGCGACTGGTAATTTTCAGATGAAGACTCATTTCCAATGGAAGCAAAGTCTGCTCTTATGGCCGTTTTTAGCGTTAGGTGTTCCCACTGCGAAGCAATGAAAAGGAACCCGCCGGCTTGCCATTCATTACGTGCGGCATTGAATTGTTCATCAACAAACAGGTCATTGAGAAAGTCGTACGCTGTTAAAAACTCCCTGACTTTATTACCAAGTACGTCTATTCCCGCGTCGATGGATACCCTGCGAAGTTTGGTCCATCGGAGGTTCCCTCTGTATGCCCATGAGTTTTTATGATAACTTCGGATGGATTCATTATTGAGCGTCGTATAATCTGCGTTGAAATTGCGTCTTTGCTGGTCCGTTTCTTGCAGGTGCAGGCTTACTTTTTGCGTGAAACGTAAGGTTTTGGAAACCGTCGTCTCGGCACCTAATTGAGAAAGGTAACTGTATCGGTTCCTGAAGGTCCTCAGTTCAAAAGGATTGTTTTGGAAACCCTGAGGCCTCTTCCAGTACCCGTTATTGGCCTGTTGTAAAAACGAGAACTGCGTACCCGCCAATGCATACGATCCCTGTAGACTCAACGAGTGTTGGCGATATCCGGAGTGAAGTAACTTTTCCCGGTTTGGAAGTTGGTAATCGGTTGCCCTGGTGGTTTTCCCGGATAGCTGAAGACCAAGACCTTTAAACGAAGGAGCCAGTTTCAGCCCGACGATTCGCTCTTGATTCCCGGTTTCATAGCCCGAATAGATAGATGAGACTCGTTCTTTCCCATTTTCCAACAGCAGTACACCTCCTATGGAACCTGAACCATAAATCGCTTTTTTGATGCCATGAACAACTCTGACTTCACCAATGTCTCCGGGGTTGATATCTTCCCCGTAGTATCCCTGTTGTAAAACACCAGTATTTCGAAAGCCATTTTGCTCAATTCTCAGTCGGCTTCCATGCTGTCCCCGATAGCTCAAAGGGTAGTTGGAGGCCTGCACCTGACGAAATCCGGGGAGCTGGTCCAGAGATGCCGCCAAATCGGTGTTGGAATGAACGAACGACTGAGCCACTCGTTGCATCTCAGGAGCCACTCTACGGGTTGAGATCAGTACTTCTTTTAAGGCAATAACGGAGGTGTCTTCCAGAGGAAGCGTTTCGGTAGACTGACCAAGACAGCAGGGAGAAACCAGAACAAGTAGCCATCGCAGAAGACATACGCTACTTAAGCCGTACGTCTGATGTATGGTAACTACAAAGCCCGAAAGCGAAAGGTTGATATGACATCGCCAGTCAATCAATGGAAAAATGATCGGGCCATCTTCTTATTGAAGGGCATCTGACCCAAACCGAGCCCAGCGAAGGCTGATGTTGCCACCCCCTTCCAGTCCCACAAACTGAAATTTAAAAAAGGTTCCTTCCTTACTTCTCACTAAATAAACAGGTTGTTCTGCTTCGTCCAGATTGATAATGCTGTTGCCAATTACCAGCTTCTCGTACGCAGCCATTAATAAATCCACATCTGGCTTACCCATGGCATCGACATTGATATCCGGGTCAAAATCAAAAACACCGTCTGGTGCTATCGAGCCCTGCATTTCCTGACTTACGGTGACAAAAGAAGCAAACCCCACTGCTCCAGTGGCTACTTCACCGGATTGATCAGATGCGTTTAATGCCATAACTGCATCTGTACGTGAGACATCTCCATGTAAGAAGATGCCCGGTCGCCCTCCTTTGGATGTTCTGTACGTGATAATCATCAGATCCCAATCCACGTCCGTGACTTCATCCAGTTGCACCACCCGTCCGGTATCTCCGGCACTAAGGTCCAGTCCCACACCTGCCGGAAAGTTTGCCGGGTTGATGTTGACTGCTGCCTCGTAAGTTTCTTTGGAAAATACATCTTCTGCTTCGTCATCGTCACTGCAGGAAGTAGCAAGTAGAAGGTAAGTGCTGAATAAAAAAAAAGTTCTTCGCATCGTCATCATGTTAAGGCTATCAAGTAGGCTAAATATATGAATAACTAAGAAAAAGCGATTAACTTAATCTATTATTATACTTAACTACTTCAGTTATTTATTTACACAGATGAAGCACCTAAAGCACCCGTTATTTTTATTAGTACGATATTTATTCCTGATCGTATTCCTGACAAGTTGTTCGCAGGACAAACCCACTTTTCCTCCAATATCTCAATGCGGCGCCTACAGCCCTCCACCGGTTTCTTATGCGCAAGTTGTCTACACGAGGTTCGGGCCGGAAGTGATCAACCCATCAGGTGCTTCCTCAATTGATCGTGTTCGGTTTGAAAACACAGGCACCTATAAAGAGGGGGTGCAAGCCTGCCAGCTAACGATGAAGGATTCGTTGACTTTTACGCTTTTGATGAAAAGGCCCAGCATGGTACAGGTGGCGATCCAGGCTGATATTGCATCCAAAGATCCTGTGGTGTTAATCACTGTCAATGGTGCGAAACAAGACACCGTACGAATAGACCTGGAATATGAGTACGGAGGACGCTTTCAACGACCCGATAAAGACACAAACTACCTCTATGGGATCCTTCAAATAGAACGCTTCCTGATCAACGAAGGAGTGAATAGAATTAGTTTAAAACCGATATCGGGCTCCTTTTACCTCAAGGACATTAAATTCCTACCAAGGGATCTGTATTCGGAAAAAGGCACACTTGCTACGACCATTTATACGCAATTTGGAGAAACCGATCAGGTGACCGGAACCATCGCAACCAATGCAAATCAGATTTGGACAAGGGCGTACGGGCTGAGTAAAGAAATTGAGATGATCCCAGGCCCGGCACTCTATTTCAACCCCGGAGACCTGATATGCATTAACATGGTGAACCGACTCAACCCGGATAGCAGCGAGTTTTTGTCTGCTTTTGAGAAAATCCAGGGAGATAGTTTGTACGTGGACGAGCAGCTCGCTCCTGTTGCAATACATGGTGAAATCAACATCCCCCATAACTTCAATAATACCAACCTGCACGTCCATGGCTTACATGTAGACCCGTCAAAAGACGACGTGACCATCGTGATTGTGCCAGAAGGAGCCAGCCCGGATGACTACGACGCGCCGCACAGCAACCATCCGGTGTCAAATCTGGACAGCCTCAACGAATACTCGGTAGCGGACCAAAGTGTCAAGCCCGGTATTTGGCAGTATCAATACAAAATCCCTCCAAGTCACCTTCCCGGTACGCATTGGTTTCATCCACACAAGCATGGAGCGACTTCTGCACAAGTCGAAAATGGACTCGCCGGTGCGTTGATCATACAAGACTCCCTGGAAAACTCCCTCGTCCCTTTTTCCAATGAAGATGAAATGATTACCTGGCGGGACAAAAATGATTTGGTATTTTCCATTCAGGAAATTACCAACTATGCCCAATTTGGGAAGGGAAACAAGAAAGGGGAGGCCGTCATCGCAGATCCCAAAAAGCAACTTGATTTGACAGTAAATGGAATCAATGATTACTCCTTTGAAATAAAACGGAACCAACTCCAACGATGGAGGCTGATCAATGCCGGAACCAACCACAGGTCCTTTAGCCATGTATGGTTGGGAAGGTTGATAGAGGGGAACACATACCAATCAACACCTATTTACCTGGCAGCGGTAGACGGCATCACACTTTCACAACTGGATACGATAACAGCAGGTAAGCCGGCGCTGCTCGCTCCTGGTAACCGATCGGACTTTCTCGTTCAGTTAGATACCGCAGGGACCTACAGGTTATTCAAAAACTACAACCTTCAAGGCGGCCTGATCATTCAAGATAAAAATGGAAACCCCATTTACAATTCGGTTACCGGAAAACCATCTTTCTATCCGGCACAAACCAACATGAAAAATAACCCGTACCTTTTTGCACAAACAGGCTCGGAAACGGCCAATTATTACGGGTTTGAAAAGTACTGGGTGGCAAATGATACAACAGTAGCTCTTGCGCCGTTAATCCAAACCAAGCCGGTCAATGACCAATTTCTGGATGTGACTTTTGCCGTAGCCAGTGATTTTAAAACAGGTGCGACCGGATGGCAACCGATCACCACAGGAGGACAAATCACGGATGGAAAACTTTTTGACGTAACCGTATCGAATACAGCAGCCACCAACCCACCTGCTATGCCAACCACATCGTATTTGGAAAAGATCTCTCCCGTAGGCATGGGAGACGATGCGCCGGCGTATGTGTCAAAAATTGACCCGGAAGATGTCTTACAATCGCGTCCGGTAATCTTTGATGTCGCAGGTATCTCCGTGAAAATTAACAAAAACAAGAAAAGTAAAAATGTGAATCAGTTTACGCTGAACGGGCGGTTTTTCATCTTAAATGACCCCATCGGGAACACCAAGAGCGATAGCTTGATCCAGAGAAGTTATCAAGATCCCAAAGACTTGGAATATGAACAGGACAGAGAGGCCATCGCCAGGGATGCTAAGTTAAGTTTTACTACATCCGGTGGGGTAAATTGGAAAAATACAAGCCAGGTTGGAAAGGACTACTACTTTACAAACCCGGGTTATTATCAGCAGTTGAAAGGCGATGATGCAACAGGCTGGACGTGGGATACAACTGGTGTTACTCCTAGCTGGGCTGCTTTAACAGGCATTCAAGATCAGGATAATGTACAACGGACCGCCATTATCAACGAACAGAGTACCTTTTATGAAGCAAACAAAGAGAACTTGCCCAACCTTCCATTAGCTACGACCGCAGAAGAATGGATACTTATCAATAACTCGGATGTTGGCCACCCCTTTCACATTCACATCAATCCGTTTTTTGTTGTTGAGGTAGGACAGCTTAGTTATGAACAGGGAGACTGGTACATGAGGGCGGTGACAGCCCAAGGCGAACCGCAACGGCCTGAAATGCCTGGAAAAGGAGCGATTCCAGGAACCGTTTATCAGGGAGAAATTGGAGTGAACGCCATCGTTGGCAATTGGTGGGATACCATCATCATCCCTCCACATGGTTATGTGAAAGTGAGGTACTGGTTCAATGTGCCTAACCAAACGAGTTCAGGGAAGAAGATCATGGTTGCGGATAATTTCAACAAAGTAGGAATTTGGGTGTACCATTGTCACATCTTACGCCATGAGGATCGTGGCATGATGATGCCGGTGATCACGCAAACGTCTGTTGAATAGATGGTGAATTCCGAATAATCCCAATATTGACATTCGTTTTTCTGGTTTTTCAAATTGACCAGAGGGGAACGTGTCGATAGGGTAGGTAGGCTCTGCTGAGAAAGTCCCGGACTGGGGCGTCTCAAGTATGTTAGGTACGCGGCAGCCGAGGTGAAGTCGTATACATATACTTCGATCCTCGGCAAACAAAGTAGATGACATGCTTGAGGCTAACGCTTCAAATGATCACAAAGTGATCATTTGAACTATTTAATTCACAGAAAATGAGAGTATTCTTTAAAAAACTTTGCACCAATTGAAAAATACATTTCAAAAAGTCTTGGTTAGTAGTGCAATTATGTACCGTAAATAGTAATAAAAGTGTTTCTCAGCAGAGTCTAGGTAGGAAAGGCAAGACTGTAATTGGTAAGGTAAATACAGCCTTGCCTCTATTGAATGTTTAAGTAACTAGCCTGGTCATGGTTAAAAAAAAGATTATCCTTTTTTTAAATACCATTACCATATGACTGAATGAAGTTGTGAGTTCCATCAAAGTCATAGTCCATCCAAATCTGGTTGCCCCTTCTTACTGCAACGTTGTCCCTTCCATCACCATCCCAATCTCCAACCAGGTATTCATCTTCGTTATTTCCGTTCCCATAAGACTGGATAAAGTTGTGAATTCCATTAAAATCATAATCCATCCAAATCTGATTACCTCTCCTTACCGCAATGTTGTCCTTTCCATCACCATCCCAATCTCCGACCAGGTATTCATCTTCGCTATTTCCATTCCCGTAAGACTGGATAAAGTTGTGAGTTCCATCAAAGTTATAGTCCATCCAGATCTGGTTGCCTCTCCTTACCGCAATGTTGTCTCTTCCGTCCCCATTCCAGTCACCAACGAGGTATTCGTCTTCGTTATTTCCGTTCCCGTAAGATTGGATGAAGTTGTGAATTCCATCAAAGTCATAATCCATCCAAATCTGGTTGCCTCTCCTTACCGCGACATTGTCTCTATTGTCACCGTTCCAATTGCCGGATAAATAGCCATCTTCTCCGGTAAAAGGTACTTCATAGAGTGTTCGTACGGCTACTTCATCGAAATTAGAAAAGCCTGCCCAGGAAAGCCCACACGTTGCACCGTTCATGACGGATGCATTGTCAGTAGCGGGTGTTCCCTGAATCTGAATAGGCGTAGATTCCCCAAGTGCATTCCAGTTTGTGTGGCGTAAACCGATACAATGGCCCAGTTCATGAGCCAAAAGGAAGCGTAACTGAGCCTGACTGGTAAGATTGAAATTAATCAATGTCGTTTCGGAAATAAAAACATCGTCGAATGGCCGGCCATTAGAAAATGGAAAACCTGCACGACCACATACATTCGTTCCGATGGCATTATTCCTTGAAACGATAATATCGGCTTGTGCTGCATTGTTGACCCGTCTCATGTTAATACCGGAGCCTATTGCATTAAATGCAGCGATTGAGGTGTTTAATGCGTCATTCAGGTTTACAGCTAACGAATTAAAAAATTAATTCTGTTTTAGTTCTACTTCTACGAAGTTGAGTTTAACCCTATGGGAATACCTGGATTTGATGCCAATATTCCCCCTTTTTTGAGGTAAAGGGGGCGAAAGGGGATTCAAAAAACATCAAATCCAGGTAACAGACCTGGTTACCAATTAACTTCGTAAGGTCAGGAGGTCTGAAAGTAGAATGAGGGACTGTCGGGTTCGCTACCTTTTGTTTACTCCTAAGTAATTTCGAAACGAGCGATGACAAGCGGTAGAGATCACTAAGCCCAAAAAAGATCCGACGACGGCATCAATCAAAAAGTGTTGGTTTAAGTAGATGCGCGAAATGCCAACCAGAACTGCAAAGATCAGGAGTCCAAATTTCACCATCCCTTTTTCAACCATCATGGCAAGAAAAGTAGCGACGACAAAGGCACTCATGGTATGGCCGGAAGGGAACGAGTTAAAATCATGGATACGTACTCCTTCAATTAAATCAAGCACATGTTGACCTTCAAAAAACTTTCGTGGTCTTGGCGTTCCCTTGAACAGGACTTTCTTCATAAGAAGGGCGATGACCCCCTGAGCCAGGCCAGCTACCAGGAAAACGTATCCGTACCTTCTTTTAAAAACAAGAAGCGCGAGTGCGACCATTCCATAGAGGATTCCGTCCCCCCCAAATGTCCAGATTTTGAAGAAACTATTAAGAAAACCAGTGTGGATGTCGTTCATCCACAAAACGGTGTCTCCGTGATTTGTTGAAAGCACGACAGCGATCCCTACTATCAAAAACAACAAATAAGGAAGGTAAAAAAAACGAAACTGGGTTTGCACTATCTTAAAATGTAAAGCTTTCCGAACCCGTTTTTAAAGGCTCGATCCGCGTTTGTGGCCCTTCTTTCCAATGACTGACCATTTGAATTGACAAAAACGCGGTAAAAATACACTCCATTTGCGAGTTGATCCCCAAACTCATCTCGTCCGTCCCATGCGTAGTCGGTAATGTTGTTGCCAATGCGGATGGTGCCTATTTCATCCTGGGTGATCTCCCTGACAATGCGCCCGGATACGGTCATAATCTGAATTTTGATTTGATCGGGAATTTCACTTCCTGTTAAGGTGAAAACAAATTGACAACTGGTAGAAAATGGATTAGGATAAGGATAGAAGTGTGTGATGCTGGAGGTGTTGATGACTTCAAAGTTGATTTCATAGGGTTCGGCTCCCGCTTGATTTCCCGCTTCATCTGCTGCTTGTACCCTGAGTCCATACAGTCCATCATCCAGTGGCCCCGGCTGATAGGTGATTTCAAAATCCTGAGACTCCGAGGCAGAGGTGAAACTTAGTTTTGGATCGTCAAAACTGATTCGCTGAAAGACGCTTTCATCCCCTGGAAGCTTAAGTGAAAGATTGACTCCGGAGGTGTCATTTTTAAAAATAAAAGGATTGTCATCTCGCATTCTGATTAAAATGTTAGGATTTGGCGAGACAATGTCACCGTCTAAAATCTGTGTGCCGTCAAATGTAACGTCCAAAACGGGGTTAGTCTGGTCCGCTTGCACGTCGATCAAGTTGGTCAATGTCAATCGATTGTTGAAACTGTACATCTCATTTTCCCGGGGAGTGACATTGACGACCAAGCTATTCAGGCCGTCAAATCCAAACGAGCCAAAGTTTGTAGAAAAGATAGTAGAGTCTCCGGCTGCAGGTGGAGCGATGTTAAAATTACTTGTTTGAGTAGCTCCTGAGTTATTGATTAAGGTCACCTCAACGCTGAGCGAGTCTTGAAAATCAAGGCCGGAAAGGTTATAGAAAAGAAAGTTTCTCTGAATGGGCTCGCCTTCCTGAAAAGAAGAGACAAGCGCACTTTCTGATTGTAAAATACCTTCAGGAGGAAGTGAATAACCAATCTGCCAGAAGTTCAGTTGAGGAGGGGTCAGGTCAATGTCGTCCTGAAAGGCAAACTCCAACTCCAAAGAAGGATAGGTCGTTTCGTCGATGGTAGCAATATCTATCGTCTCCGCCCGACTTCTTTCAAAGGTAGGGAGCGAAGTAGCTACGCCATTTTGATCTACCCCAAGGACACGCAATGAGTACGTATCATTCGCCTCTTCAGAAATATTGAACGAATACGACTGCCAGTCCAACGCCGGGCCAATTCTGCTCGTTCTTATGGTGCCGCTGGTAAAACTACCCAGTACGTTATCAGCTAGTTGTAGGGCTTGCTGCGTGATGGGGGTAGGGGTGCCATCATTAATGATTTCGATCGCGGTACCTGGCGCATCTCCTTTCTTTCCAAAGAAAATCACCGGCTGGCCATCTGTAAGACTGGTCACCGTTGTCCCGATTCCCAACGAATTGAGTGTGGATTGAATCGGCCCTAAATTAGAATAGGCTACGGAGCCTATACTGAACAATACAATGGGGTCGCCATCGCGCATGTTGTCAATCAGAAATTGTAGCCTGCCGTCGGTGATCAGGTCGTCCTCTTCAAAATTGTAGATTCGCTGTGGCAGCCTGCCACATACCTCCCCATTAAAAACATCAATGGTTGCGCCCTGAAACGGCACATAAGGATCACCGCTTTCTTTATCGAAGGCAATCGCATTTAAAGTGTTTTGCTTGCAAAAAGGATCGATGCCATTGGAGGTAACCAAAAAATCGATGCCTCCAATGATGGCTTCAATGTCCGGGTAAGTAAAGGTGGGATGGTCCGCGCCGAAGGTGGAGATGCTGATCGGGGTAGTGGACTGGATAAACTCCCAGTTTCCCGTCAGATTATTGTAAGAGACACCGGTTATCGACGCATTGTCCAGTTGGTCTGCCTCGTACTGTCCCCATCCCTCTGCAATGTTGGGGATCAAAGTGAAAGAAGAGGTTACCCACTCATTGGTTTCATTTGCTGTCGGGTTGGAGAATCGGGTTCTCCAATAAATGGTGGTACTATCCGGGAAGTTGAAAGAGGTAAGGTCGGTCGTAAAGCGGCCAATCACCTGTGCAGTTTCAGTAGCCGACCGCTTGTTGGAAGTATTGAAAGAAGGGTCTAGCATTAGGCGTACTGGCAGAAACCTTTAAGGGGGATAAATGAGTAACTCCGAAAGTGGAAATAACAACGATAGCAATACGAATAATTACAACGACCCATCGCAACCCGAATATTG
>JBCCXH010000008.1:0-30363 GCA_039192005.1 Bacteroidota bacterium | reverse complement strand
AACTCTTCAACTTCTGCTGTCAAATTTGTGGTGTGCTGTTCTAAAGAATGAACTAGCTGACCCTTTTCAGAAGCCTTCTGCTCGGATTCTTTAGCGATCAGCTCAAGTTCAGCTAATCGTTTTTCGTCTTCAGCTAACCGACTGCTTAAGTCAATATTAGTAGCGGATCTTTCAGCAAGTCGATTTCTGAGTTCAGCTACGATTCTGCTGAGCTTGGATCTTTTAGCTGTTTGTATCTTGAAGAGACAGCTAAAGTAATGGACGGTAAAGGCAAAGGTTCCACCATAAATCAACATGACCACGCCTTTCTCAATCAAGGAGAGGTATTCTACGGTGAATTTATCAGGGGTATAATCTATGTCACCTGATTTTTTATATATCTGATAAAATACATTTATCCCATCCCAAGCTAGTTCGTTAATGAAAAAGACACTAACTGCGAATATCAATGCTTTGGAATCCCCTACTCCGATAAGCGCAATAACGATCAGATCGAAAATGATCACTACCGAATAGGCTTGCGCTGTGCTTACCTTGCTGCTAATCTTCATATATAGATCTGCACTATGCTCCAGGTTGTTGACCATCGCTCCAATAATGATGATGAGAAGGAAGGTCCGATACGTCCATACGTGTTCAATGAAGAACTCCTTAATTGAACCTTTTGCATCTTTAGTTTTTACGTCTGTATTTTTCATAAAATTGATTGTTTAAGACTGCTTGAATACAGCGTTATTTGGAGAGGTAAGTGCCTGATTTAGAAGAGGTTTAAGCTTGTAAAGTTCCTCAAGATCTTTACGAAATTGGTTCGAGAATAGCCCGGTCTTCGACCCTTGACCGGGCTGGTATTTGATCTTATCAAATAGTAGTTCGGTTTTTTGTTTAAAGCCATCGTTTAAATCAATCTGAGCTGCATTTCAAGTGTTGAACTGAGGGTTCGACATTCATTTTGATTCACTCAAAAACCGACTAATTACCACTCACTTACGTCTTGACAAACTCTTTATTTCAGAATAAAAAGTAGAAACTTCTGCGCTTAGGTCATCTATCTGCTCATTTGAATGATTTAGTGGCTTTGCTTTGTGATTTTTTAACTCCCACATTTCCAAACAACAGCCCCATACCTTCAAATTTCTTCCCGCATCGGCTTCTTTTTCAAAGCTCTACTAAACAGCCGGATGCTAAATGCAATTACCCTTTATAGCATGACCCCGATGGAAAAGTCTTGAATTTTTACGTGACAGACTAGAAACGTATGAAATGGGCCATGCGGTTTTCAGTTGACCCTTCCTCCATCCAATTTTTTTTCAACCCACTGTTTACGTTTCCTCTTCCCCCAACATAGTATGGATGTAAGGCAGGTGAGAACACCATGCGCTTACCAATCAAAGATTTAAACAATTAAAAATTTTCAAAATTATGACACGAACAAACGGGCAAAATCCATCAAAAAAAATAAGTCGGTCTTTTTCGAGCTTCTTTTTAATCGTCTTTTCTGTTATAGCTTTCCAAGTGCAGGCTCAGGAAGCCAACGATAACTACAACAAGGTAAGGCTTTGGACAAACACAAACTTTAGTGGCAGTGGTGGATTTAGTACCGCACAGGGGAGTCATAATGTTAATGCAACATACAAGTCGGTAAATGTGCCCTGGGGGCTTCAGGTAACGTTATATGACCAAGCCAATCAAACGGGCAACAGTATCATCTTCTTTCATGGAGATGCTGACATAACTGACATTTGGGATGTAACGACAAGGTCTTTTACCGTTTCCAGAAGTAACCGCATCAACTTTCAGGGAGCAGGAGATTCGGGTACCATACGTATCTTCCCAAATCAAGATGAGGAAGAAGCAAGTGTTGCTTTTTATGAAGAAAAGCCGGGATCAGGGTATGCGTGGGTTTTAGGATTGGATGGTTGGGAAAATGAAAAGGATTTTACCATTGGGCATACGGGCATTGGTAATCAGACCTCAGGGGTTAAATTTTTACTACAAGCAGATGGAAAACTGGGCATAGGCACCACCTCTCCCTCCGAAAAACTCCACGTCGCAGGAAAAATACGTGCCACTGGGCTGAAATGTGACGTAGATGCCGGGAGCGTACCCGATTACGTGTTTACTACGGGCTATCACCTAAACCCTTTAGAAGAGGTGGAAGCCTACATTGAAGCAAACCACCACTTGCCAGCCGTACCTTCTGCCACCGAAATGGAAAAAGATGGAATGGAGGTGGTCGCGCTTAGTTTAACACTACTGGAAAAAATAGAAGAGCTGACACTATACACCATTCAGCAGCAAAAACAGATCAAAGACCTGCAACAGGAAGTAAATACCCTGAAAAACAAGTAACAGGATCTTCAAACCAGATATACATGAAAATACATATGAACTGCAAAAAGGTTCTGGCAATTGTGGCCAGGTCTTTTTGGCTCCTGTGGTTACTCACAGGTGCCGTACAGGCGCAGGCGATACTCAATAACCCGGATGCGGTCTATCCTTATCCCGACCTGTACATGGCTACCAACGTGGAGGGGGTAAACCTCATGAGCGGAGACCTGAACCTCGAAATTCCCCTCGCCACCCTACAGGGCAGAACGCTGGGGTTTACGCTACAGGCGTTTTATAACAGTGTGGCGCATGAACAGGGCACTATTGAAGTAGACAATGTGCTGGGGAGCAATGGCTGGAAGTTGCTGGATTACCCGAAAGTGGTACAAGATGCAGGTACGTATTATTTCCTGGACGGAAAGCGTAGGTACCCCCTTCAGGACAAGGATACCCACTATGCCGTTGGTGACTCGTATTACCTCTGGCAGTTTACCCTTTCAGACAATACCTGGACCATCCGCACCGAAGACGGCACCGTCTTCCGGCTGGGCAATACCAGCATCGAAACAGGTTACGATTTCTGGCACCTCTCCCAAATGCAGGATAGTAACTGGGGCGATGTACTGACCTTTACCTACATAGGCAATCGTCTGGAAAGTGTCCAAAGCCAAATAAGAGGTTTTTTGGACTTGCAATACGATGATGAAGGACACCTTGTTGAAATCCTAAACTACTACGACTACCGAAGTGCTGCCGGTCACATGCGCAACCGAATGGTACTAGACTACCATGCGGACGGTCGGTTAAGCAGCATGAAAAGTGAGTACCCCCTGCCTACCCATTTATTTGAGGAAGACATGGCCGGCGCTCAATTTTTGTACGATGCACAGGGACGTATTGAAAAGATTGTGAGTGGTTCCGGAAGTGTAAAAACCTATACCTATTACACCGGGGCCAACCACCCGGAGATACAGGGCAAAGTGATTCGCTACCAAACCGATAACGGTTACGCCACAGTGACTGGTGATTCCGAAAAACCCGCCACGGGAAGGGACGATGACGCCAGCTATTCGGCCATCTGGTACGACATAGGAAATGAACAAAACACAGGCACCTACCAATACTTTAATAAGGTACGTGTTTACCAGGGAGGATTTCGAACCGCTACTGGTGACCCTACCGTTACTACTCAGATCTATAACCCCTTCGGTCATCAAACCCATTACTTTTTCAATGGCAATACAAGAGGCAATCTGACAGGGCTACCAATGGATTACCCGGCTGTCGATGTTACCTCCACCGCCTTAAGAGGGACGGCTTACCAAAGCGAGCAGTATAAAAACGATACCAAAGAAGAAACACCAGCGGATTTGGTAAGCAGGGATACTTATGCGTACGGGTTACAAGCCTACCACGGCTTTCAGGTGGCGTTATTGAATCAAAGCACCCACACGGAAGATCAGGTAGAAGATCAGTCGGTGATCCATACCTACGAGCCCGTTTACTTATTGCCCCAAACAACCATATACTCCCGTCGTAATCCTAAAAAAGAAGATCCGGATTACAAAGAGTATACCAAGTCAGTAACACGCTACGCCTGGCAGGACTATGCGGGTATGAGTAGCGACCACCTCCTTACCAGTGTAAGCCAGAGTTATACAGCCACAGCACCTTATTCAGGAACTGTTTCACCAACGGACCCATCGTTAAGCTGGGAAGTTACCTCAGCCAGCATCGACACCTGGAAAGAGTGGGCGACACCTGGCTGGGGAGTAGAAAAGCAATACACCCTTAAGCGGGCAATTGCTGAAAGGGGAAACTTCCTATCCGGGTTTAATGCCGGTAATTGGCTACAAACCAGTCAGGTAAATGTCAGAAATGAACACGGTACGGTCACCAGCCAGACAGATGCGGAGGACATCGTCAGTACAACGGCACTCGACAACGTGTACCAGATGTACCCTGTAGCAATCTTCTACAATGCGGACCTTGCCCAAAACGAGGCTGGTTACCAGGGCTGGGAAGCTTACGAGTCGGATACCCGATGGTCTCTGAGTGGAGGGGCTGTTACGGAAAGCCAGCAGCATACCGGAAAGCAGGCATACGGAGGTACGGGAGCCATTCAGGTTCAGGTCAGATCAGAAAATTTTGATCCGCCGGCAAACACCCCCTACGTATTTGGTGCCTTTGTCAAAAACATGGGGAGCAGTACAGGTATTTTGCAGTTCCTGGGAAGTAACACAGTTCCGATCCATGCCGGGGATACGCAGTGGCAGTACATTTCGGTGGTTATGGACCATCCCGGTAACAGTAACCTACCCACTCTGCGCTGTACCGACTGTTACGTGGACGACATCCGTTTTCACCCGTTGGAAGGGTCTTTTTCTGCCAACGTTTACCAGGACAAGGAGATCAGCCCGGCTACAGTTGATGTGACAGCAGCAGGTACCTATCAGGCCAATGATGTGATCACAGTTAAAAGTGGTACCACCATTGCCTCCGGGCAAACGCTGGAAGCCACAGCCGGTCAGTCCATTGAGTTTGAGTCCGGCACCGAGATCATCCCCGGTGCTACAGTAGACATATACCTCAGTGACTTCTCCCTGGATATGGCACAGCCGGTAGCCACTCTGGGGGTAAACGGAGAGACCTACCGCCCGGTGTACGATGCCTTTTACCAGTCCATCGCTTCAGTGGGGCCCGATGAACAATTGAGAGAGCTGAGCATAAGCTACAACTCCCCAAGAGGGATCAGCATCTTTGGCGACAGCGACCCTGATGACCACTACTTTGACAAAGCCCATCCCAACATGGGCATGCAACTGACAGCGCGTGAGGGCGGCACCTGGGAAGGGTTTGAACATGCAAACGACCTGCTATTTGGTAACCTGCGTGGATCTTTTGAAGTGAGCAATGGTGCCTTGGTGACAACAGCCGCTTCGTCCGGGGGGTTAAAATGGACAGCGGCGAACCTGATACACGGAGACAACTATGCCATTTATACAGAGTTGCTACCTAATGGCCTGGCAGGTGACCAGGAGATGGGAGTAAGTATTCTGTACGGTGCTACAAGTGGGGTACGCCTTGCCGTCTCAAACAGCGCGATAGCCCTCCTGGACTTTAATACTTCTACGGATAATGGGGATTTGCTGGCTTCTCAGGCTCTTGACCATTCACCTGAGCACTTCAATTTGCTGCTTGTAGTAATGGATGGAGAGCACCTCTTTGCCTATGCCAACGGTCGCTTTCTCTTTGATCATACCTTTACCGAAAAGCTGGATGGGGACGTGCGGTTGGAATCCAATAATCAGGGCGGTGCCTTTGATAACTTTATGTACCTCCAAGATCCACTCATCGGCAAGCAGACCTTTGATGCGCTGGGCCAGCCCAAGCAGCTTCTGGTGCACAACGAACCGGACGAATTCTTTGTGTCTGAGACCCTGTACGGAGACCACCTCAACCTGCCGATGGCAGGAACCCGCCCCACACATGTCAGCACAGGTGGTGGAGGGCTTTCCTTTCGGGAAAACTTTGCTAACCTGGAAGTAACGAATAGCGAAGGCAAAACGTCCCTGGAAGTAACAGGAGAGGTAAAAGACGAACATCAAAACAATGACAAGGCCTTCACCTCTACCCGTACCTATGATGAGGACCCTACCTTGCGTAGCAACCGCACAGGAGCAGGGGGAGCCTTTACGGTAGGTGGCGGGCATGCAACCCAACACGACTATGCTGCCAACGAACTCAACAATGACTTTGGGTATGGAGAGGACGACTTTAGGGTCAATGAACAAATCGTCCCTTATACCAATACCGGTAAAGTGGATGTCAAAACCTATCAGGGACTCAGTACCGGTGCCACATTTGCCACGGCTGTCAAAGATGGCGAGGAGCAGCGGATCGAAACAGAAGAGTACGACGCACAGATGCGCAGGGACAAACATTACCAGCCCAACGCCTATGACAACGGGGTGGCTGGAAGTGAAAACTTCTATACCGAAGCGCAATACAACTTTTTAGGCAGTGTCACCTACCAACGCGACCCGGATAATGGTTCGGTTTTTTTTACCTACGACGAGGTACAGCGCATGCGTTTACGACTGGATGCCGAAGGGGCAAAAGAAGGCTACTACCAGTATTGGAAGTACGACAAGCTGGGCAGGGTGACAGAAGAAGGCGTCTATGAGGACCCGGGTGGCATGAACCTGCCCCTTTCCGATACGACTGCCAGTACCATCTCGGAAACGGTCGTAAGTACCCTGACAACAAACAGTACCCTGACCGGAAAGACGGTGGATTTGAAGGCGGGGGTGCGCATAGACTTCCAGCCCGGGTTTGATTACGAGGCACAGCCGGGACATCAACTGGAGGCAACCATCGTAACTACGGTAGTTCAGGAGCTGACACAGGCAGATGCGGACAACACCGACTGGCCACTTGCGACGGACAGCCATCGCAAAGTAAAAAGGGAGTACCACTACGATCAGGATAGCCAACACCCTGAAAGTGCGTCCATTGGCCGTTTGGTCACGGTGACTACCTATGAAGAAGCCGGGGTCACCAACACGTACAGTCAGGAAACCTATGTATATGACCTGTTGGGGAACACGACCGCCGTCATTCAGGAGGTAGAAGATCAGCTAAAGGAAGAACTTCATGCTTCGACCATACGGTATACCTACAATTTATTGGGGCAGCCGGAAACGATTACCCAGGACATTGCAAACGCTACCAACGAAGTAGCCTATGAAGCGGTGTACAATTACGACCGGTTGGGAAGAATAAAAAGCATCGGAAACCTGAGTAACCCGGCCCTGTTTGCCGCATACGAGTACGACAACGGAATCATCACTGAAAAGTTAAAGCAGGAAAATGGTGACACGTATAAGTTTGCTGCGATTTATACTTCCAATGAGGAAGGCCTGCCCAATAAAATACAGTATGTGCAAGATGGGACCACCTTGCTGGAAGAGGAGCTGTTTTATGCAACACGAAAGAATGGAAATCCAGGTTACTTCAATGGAAACATTGCCGGTATTAACCTGAATAATGGTACCCAACAAAGTTATGAGTATTACTACGATGGGTTTGGGCAATTATTAAATACGGGCTTGCATAATGGTTCTGCTTCTAATAGTTCCAATACCTATGATGACAATGGAAATATTAAAACCTTCCGTAAAACAGTTATTGGTACGAAAAGGTCTCCTGATATCTATCACTACTACCCGGGAACCAACCAGTTAAGTGAAGTGATAAGTGAAGGTGAGGGTACCAAATCATTAAACTACGACCTCAACGGACGCCTGACGGAAGAAAATGGGAACATGCAATTGACGTATGAGCGCTTTTCCGGGCTGACCTGTCACATTTATCAGGAGGGCACGACACTGACCTACACCTATGGCAGTCACCATCAGCGCATCCGTAAAACCGTAGTGACACATAGCGGCCAACGGACCATTGACTACATCCATGGCTTAAATGACTACCCGTTGATTGAGGTGGTCAGGGAAGCAGACGGTACCCAAAAGGCACTGACCTACATCTATGGCATGCGTGGCATGATCGCGATGCAGCAGGTAGCCATCAGTACAACGACGCTAACGGCTACGGCAACGATGGAAAGCGAGTTTGCCTCAACAGAGGCAGAAGCACTTGGCTTTGAAAACCTGGACGCTTCTCGAATGACAACCATTGCGGCCATTGATCATACCGGATTGCCAGCAAACGCAACCCCGGAAGTGGCCCGCCTGAATGGAGCACACGGGATGACCAAGGGACCCGGAAAGTGGATCAAAGTAAACAAAGGCGATGTCATCAAAGCAGAGGTGTATGCTAAGTACCTGAAACCTACGGGCCTACGGAAGCCTTCTGCTATTCTGGCCAATAGCCCGGCCTCAACGGTGGCAGGAAGTGCGCCCCTAGTCACGGAGGGCATCGCGCACGCGGCTACGTTGTCGCCTGTCGCACTACTTTCCTTGCTGGAAAATGGCAGAGAAACAACAGACGAAGCCCCGAAAGCTTCGCTGAACTACTACCTGTTTGACGAAGACATGCAACCCCTGGATGCAGGGCTGGAAGCGGTCAGCACAGGTGCGGCGGTGACCGAAGCATCACTGGACAATCCACACGAAAAGCTGGAAGTAACGCTAACGGCGCCGCAAGATGGGTTTGTGTTCGTCAATACCAGCCACGATGCGGTGGAAAACGTAGATGTCTTTTTCGATGACCTGACCGTAGTACATAGTAGTATGGTGCCTACAGGATGGTACTACCCGCTCAGGGACCATTTAGGCTCTACCCGTGCGTTGGCCGATGCCAATGGTGCCATTGTCGCCCGTTATGACTACGATGCCTTTGGCCAGACGACGGTAACCAAAGCCCCGCCGGCAGGGCTGGAGGTACACTACCTGTACACCGGGCAGGAGTACGAGCCGGAGCTGGAGGCCTACAACTACCGGGCGCGGATGTACGACCCCTCACTGGGCCGCTTCTACACTCCTGATCCTGCCGCACAACAAAACAGTGCCTATGCTTATGTGGGAAACAATCCCATTTCCAGGGTTGATCCTAATGGAGAGTGGTTTCTCTTTGACGACGTTATTGCTACAGTAGGAGGAGCAATCGTGGGAGCAGGAATAGAAATAGTAAGTGGTGCATTATCAGGAGATGGAGTTAATTGGAAGAAAGTAGGGGTAGCGGCAGTGGCCGGAGCTGCTGCCGGAGAGACCGGATTGTACGCTGGGCCTATCGTTGCGGGTGCAGTAGGTGGGGCAATCTATGGGGCCGGAGCTGCTGCTGTAGATGGAAAAAGTGTCGGAGAAAGTTTGGAAGCAGGTGCGATCGGAGCCGTTTCTGGGGCTGTTCTTGGAGTTGCAGGCAAGTATGGTGGTAGGGTTGTTGGGGCAGTGGCTCGTCGAAGTCGCTTAGGTAGATCGGCGATAAGCGGACTAGGCAACTTGAGCCGTTCAGCAAACCGATTGGCTAACAGAGGACTTAGAAAGATCGGAGCGCGTCAAGGAGGTAGGCTTTTTGGAAGAAGGCTCGACCCGGCCCGCATTAGTTTCGATATGCCTCAAAATCGTAATTCGCCACCGGATTTAGATCAATGGGCGAATGTCTTAAATGAAAGAGTATTTGAAGGTAATGGAACAATTACGCGAACTGGAAATAATGATGGGAGAATAATAGGAAATACGGGAGGATTTAATATCAGAATAATGAATCCAATGACGCGACAGGTAAGAAGTGGAACAATGTCTTATCCAAATGGATATTTTAGAATTATGAATGGAAATAATGCTTATACTTCAATTGGACAACTTACTCCTCCTCCTCCGGGTAGTAACCAAACGACTTTCCAACAAATGACACATTATCATTTACCAGAATCTCCAAGCGGTATTGTCGATTTTCTTGATCATGTAATATATTCAGATAATATGTTAAGAAGGTTTGGACATTATTAATCGTCGCTTCAGGATTATAGCGCAAATAACAGTCACTCGGTAAAATGATCCGGGTGGCTGTTACTACCAAACGTTAAATTAAGTACACTAACCATCCATCGGGATTTTTTATAGAGACGTTTTTTCAATTCAAAGGCCCGAAAAGACTACATAATGATGCAGGTTCCTTACAACATGACATGATGAACAAGCCGTCGCACTAGTTCATATACCGTTTTAGCAGTGCCTTATCCAGAAGATCAAAAACTAAAAAAACAATGAAAAACCTATACCTACTAGCCGTACTCCTCTACCTATCAGGAGTAGCAACGGCCCAGCAAAGCAGCCCGGAGGCTGCCGGTCATACTGCCAGGGAAGCTTGGGCAACCCATCAAAAATTGTCCAAAAAGTACCAGCGCCAGCAGAAAAAAACACTCAGAAAATATCGGCGCATACAAGACGAGCTACGCGAGGCACCGGAAGAGGTCGAAGCTGCCATGCAGCAAAAAAAATCCGAAGACACGCTTAACATTGTGCAGAAAGCCAGACCCCACTTCGACGACATGGGTATTCAGTCAGCAGGTTTAAGTCCCCCCACCGACCGACTGGAAGGCAACCTGGAAGATTACCCGTCAGTGGAGGAGCTACAGCCGTTACAGGAAGCCGGGGCAGTACCTACTGATTGGAGCCACGAAAAGCTGCAAGCCCTGCCTCAGGACTTGCCTGAAATCGATGTGCCGGACGGCCTGAATCCACTGGATGAAAACCTTTCGCCTGATCAGTACCCCGCTCAGCTACCAGAACGGAACGACCCGCCGATATCAGGTAAGTCAGAAGTGCTCCAAAAGCTCAACGCACTGGAAAGCCTGCAAAACCCGGAAAGCTTACAACATGTGGGCGACCTAAACGACCTGCCCGACCTCTTGGGTAGCGATGCCACTGGCCAGTACCCAACCGAGTGGCAGGAGCTGGCAGGGTCCTACCAGAAAGAGTGGCAACAAGCACAACAGCTCAGCGAACAGTACCAAAACAAGTTTCCTGACAACATGAGCGATCCGCAAGCCCTGAGCGAGGAGGTAAAAGCTTACTTACTCCAACACCATGAGCAACTGCTTGCCGCACAGGAGCAACTGGCCAACTTGAAGCAAACGTACCGCACCATCCCGGGCATCCATAACATGGACAGCGCCATCAAACGCAAATCCCTTCAGGACGAACCCACTAAAAAACGGCTGATTGTTGGTGGCAGGCTGGACGTCGCCAGCTACGAGCCCTTTACGATAGACTTCGCACCCCGTTTGGGCTACCAACTGGACAAAAAACTGAGCATAGGGCTACAGGGTAGCTACCGTAAAACGCTTGGTAAGAATGAGGCACTTATCTTTCTATCTGAAAGCGTTCAATATGCTGCCTTTGTAGACTATGGGCTGGTTCGTTCCTTTTTTGCCTACAGCGAGGCCGGACAAGCACAGGTAGCGGAAATAAACCCCACGATGGACCCAACCAAAACAGCATGGACCAGTACGTGGTTAGCCGGTATCGGTAAGGACTTCCACCTCACCGAAAAACTCAAAACCCGTACGATGCTGCTTTACAACTTTTTGCATGAGCCTGAACGGCCCGTATACCCCAATAAGTGGGTAGTGAAGTTTGGCCTGCAGTGGGATTGGATTACCCCCTGAGCATACATGTAACATAGGGTTGTCGCAATTGGAATGGTTTCGACAAGCCCTACTGCCGTTGGCTCCTAATCCAAAGTATATGACACACAGACCTTCTCTGACGATCTGGTTTGTATCCGATTGGCGTGAAATAAACCGGGGAATGTAAAACCTAACCAAGTTAGTAGCATCAGGACAATTTCACTTGCAGCGGCTCCACTCATTCCTCCATTGGGGCAGCAGTGGATACTACGAAGTCGGGCCCTGCCGTAGTGGAGTAGAGGGAATCCGATAAACATTTTTCTCCCCAGGTGTTTACGAATACCCGTCCCCAGACATAGGTAGTGTGAAAACATAATTCACATGTATCAAATGGATTACTCAACTATAAGAAAAAGTAGATGGATGATCATTTACACTAAACCTTTATTATTAAAATGAAAAGAACTATTCTATTCGTCGCATTGGTAGTTATCACACTTAGTGCCATGTCACAAACAAAAAGTGGAGCAATTAAAGTTAATCCCATCGGGTTATTGTTCGGTTTTGCCAATGCATCTTATGAGAAGGCACTTGGAGCAAATAGCTCAGCTCAGTTAGGTGCTCGGCTCATTTTTGCAGATTTTGGTTCTACTGAGCTTTCAGGATTTGGTTTCAGGCCAGAATACAGACGATACCCCAATGGAGCGCTCAATCGATTCTATTGGGGACCCGTGATAAACTTCGACTCTTTTACTGCGAAAGATTCCTTCTTAGATAGCGAGGCAAACGTAACGTCCCTTGGAGGGGGATTAAAAATAGGTATGAACTGGTTACTTGGTCAAAAAGAGAACGTTGTCATCGATCTTGGACTAGGTGCACAATACCTTAATACTTCAGTCGATGTTAAGCTCGGTTCGGAAAATGGTTTCGATTTAGGATCATTTGATGGAGTTTCACCTATACTTAATTTCAGTATTGGTTACGCTTTTAACTAAAGCTCAAGAAAGCTGAAAAAGGAGGCCGTCTCAAAAGTAATTTGAGCGGCCTCATTAGGCGCATTACGAAGCCCTTGCTCAATTTCCGAACGTTTTTAAGAATTCTTCCTGACTCTTTATTGAATCGTAGATAATGGTAGAACCATCAATAGTGCTTTCCTCACTAATGGATTTTTGCGTTTCTACCTATAAGTTGGCGAATGTCATATAGCTGGTGGTGTACAATCTGAGGAGCTACGGTAATGGAGAAAAGTCAAAAAAGAGGATCAATTGTTGGCTGTAAGGAAGAAGCACCTGCAAAAAAATTCTTCTCAGGTGTTTACGAATACTTGTCCCCAGACATAGGTAGTGTGAAAACATAATTCACATTTATCAAGCAGTCGCTCAATGTTGCCAAAAGACAGATTGAGAAACTGTTACAACTAAATCTATCATTATAAAAATGAAAAAATCAATTTACATGTTCACGATGATTGCTGCCCTACTGTTTACCTCATGCAGTGATGAAGAAGAAACTCAAGTCAGAGAGACGTTATCATTCAAAGTGAATGGCGAAATAGTTACCATCGAGAATCCGGATGCAGGTATCAGTTGGATCTGGGAGCAATTAATAGTTACCGGAGAACTTGAAGATGGTACAGACATTACCATTGGATTGCTAAATACAGATACGGGAACCTTTACCGAGGAAGATATTGATGGATCAAGGGCTCTGGGTGCCTCCAACTACTTTATGGAGTACGAGGATACCGGAGAAAACATCTATGAGTACGAAGAAGATACTGAGGATTCGGGGTTTTCCATTACGGTCTCCGAATTTGGAACCGAAGAGGGTAGTCTGGTATCGGGTACTTTTGAAGGGGTGTTGATTGGAAACTTCTTTAATGGGGCCGAAGCTCCTGATAGCGTAGTAATTAGTGACGGTGAGTTTACAGTAATAAGAACGGATGCCACATTTCCTGAGCTGATTTTTTGATGCTTCTTTCATATCCACTAAAAAAACTCAGGTTGCTTCGTAATTGATTGTGGTTTAAGTTATCGGGTGATTTGAGTAGGGCCGTATCAAAAATTGATGGTGCGATCAGTTGATATGCGGCCCTGATTTTTCCTTCCCCTAAAAGAGTAGTAGGCCAGAGCCAGCGAAAGAACACCAGCTACTGACAGGGATAACATAATCATCATAACTGATGAGCGGGAGGTGTCAAAGCGAACACCTTTTGTGTTTCCGATGGCAATAAATGGAGCCCAATAAAACGGATGTGAGTAATGTGGGTGTCCGACAGACTTCAGGTAATTGAGTTGAGCCAAACGAAGACCCCCATCGATATCCGAACCGTCCTTCAGGTTTTTGTAGAAATCAACCATGATGGCGCTGGAAGCCAGGTCCGATGTTTTCCATAAACTGGTAACCAGCGATGGGCATCCCGCATACACAAATGCTCTTGATAAACTCATGATCCCTTCCCCTTGTTTTACAGTTCCGGCCCCCGAGTTACATGCGCTGAGTACCGCCAGGCGAGCGTTTAAATTCATGGTGTAAATCTCAGAAGCATAGAGGTAATAATCTGCAGTAGATGAGTCCGGGTTAGCAAAGACAAAATTGGAACGCATAGGGTCTTCATCATCCAGCAATGCGTGCATGGCCAGGTGGAGGATGTTGTAATCTGCTACCTTGTCCCGAAAAGTTTGTACAGTTACCTCATGCCCCGTCCAGGCATGTCCGTCTACCAGTTCAGCAATTTGCAACACCTCTTCTTTGGCTCCCGGGAGCGGCATTTCTTCTGAACGTACCAATGACGCGACCATCTTTGGGGTCGACTTAGTGATTAGCTTCCGTGTATCGTAGGCGGGGGCAAACCCTCCAAAATCCATTGCGACGGACTCACCCCTATCATGGGTGATCTTCTGCGCATCCTGTCGGGCATCCAGCCACAAGTTGGCTGAAGCAGCATAGCTTATGTCATACTCTTTGAGTACATAGCTAAGTTGGGAAAAATCCAAATCAGCACCGGTATGCGCCGATGTATCCGTGACCAGTGTCCCAAAATTGAGCAGGTTCAGTTCCCCGTCCGGGATGAGAATGAGTTTTTCAATCGCGGCAGGAAGACCGGCCAAAGGGTTTTTTAAGAGTCGGTCATGCAGTCGGTACGCAAGGCTGTCAAACAACCTGACCGGGGGAGGCACTTCAAGGCCGGGCGGCGTATGGATGACTGTAAGCATTTGCTGCAACGTTTTTTGAAATGTTTTGGGCAATGCAATCTTATGTACGATCATGTTTTGCTGCGTCAGTACAAAACTTACCAACATGCTATCACTCCGAAAATAGGTGATCATTGCCGTATTCTGATCGAGATGTTGTCGTATTTGACGGGCACTCGCTGTATGGTTCCCATGCTTTAGTGTGTAATAGGCAGGGTATTTTTCTTCCAGGTAATGGATGAGGTTTTGGTGGTCCTCATAGGCGGTGGTCAACTGTTGCCGGTAATTTTTTGCATCTTTTTCCGAAAGCGTTCCCGTCAATTTTTGTCTTAGAAAAGCTTGTTGTGTTCTTAACCTCCTTTCATTCTTCAATAAGTCATCAGGAATGCCCGCGTAATGTTGAGCCGACCGGTCGGAGATGGCTTCAAGTAAGACCATCGCTCTAGACTTTTCACTCAGGTAATGAGCATATTCGAAATCCGTATGTTCGTTTAAGTAAAACCCAATGGCATGCGTATATACTTCTTTTGCGATGATTCCCAGACGTACTTTATCGCTTTCCAAATACGTAGCGCTTCTCACCTGGTCGATGAGCCGATCGCACGCACGATACGTTTCATCCATCAATTTGGGCTTTTTTAGCTCTGGAAATGCCTGACCCTGGCTGGACAAAGCGTTCACTTTGCCCAATAATGAATGAAGTAACGTTTGTCCGTGCAGGTATCCTTTCATCGTAGGGGTTGACTCCGGATTCACGTCATCAAAACCAACAACATTACGGGTGATTGCCTGTTGATACATTCTAACTGCTTTTGCATACTGTTTTTGTTTGAAGAAGACACGCGCCTGGTTGTTGTAATCATCGGCGAGGTTCGCATGTTTTTTACCTACAGATCGCTCTTTGACCGCAATCGCTTGTTGAAAGTATGAGATTGCTTCTTCGTAAGATCCTGACAATTCATGGTTTATCCCCAGGTTGGTGTAACTCAGCGAAAGTTTCGGGTGGTCAGTGCCAAGGACCTGTTGTTGAATGGCCAAAGCTCTTTCGAAGTATAAGCCCGCCTGAGAGAATTGCTCATTGGCCTGATGTACCTTGCCCATGTTATTGTAAATGGATGCAACCTTAGGATGTTGTATCCCAAACTGCTCTGAATAGCTAGCCAGCGCCTTTTGATAATACGAGGAGGCGGTGTCATATTTTTCCAGTGCATGGTACACGTTTCCTAAGGCGTTGTAGCAATTAGCGACTTTTGTATGCAGGTGTCCTTGTTCAGATAGCCTAAGGTTCAGTGCCTGTCGGAAATAGGTTCGTGCCAAGTCATGGGATTCCGTTAGTACCTGAATGTCTCCCATGTTAAAGTACAGATCTGCAAGGTCTATGTAATCACTTTCGTATTTTTTAAGATAGGCCTGCTTCGCTTTTTCATAGTACTCCATGGCCCGGTCATATTGTCCTAAATCCCGGTACGTGCTACCGATATTGGTGAGTGCTGAGGCTACACGACTGACAGGGACATTTTTCATCTCCGAAAGTATACGTAAAGCATTATTCTGGTAGTCCAACGCACAGTCCAGGTTTCCTGCCTCTGAGTAGATCACACCTGTATAATCCAGTAGCCTTGTTAAGAGAACTTCGTTTTTAACGAATTGATTTTCATGAATTGCGATCGATCTTAATAGCTTATTCAGGGCATTCCCATAGTCACTCAGGTAGTAGTCAATAAGTGCCATGTTGACGTAGGTGTTGGCCACGGGAACACTTTGTTCACCAAATTGGCTGATCCGAATTTCCAACGCAAGCTGGTAATATTCCAGCGACCTGTTATAATCAGACAATATGGTGTAAATGGCTCCAAGGTCATTGTATGCATCTGCGACAAACGGGTGATCATTACTTAACCATTTACTTTTAATATCCAATGACTGGTGATAATAACGTAGTGCCTGATGATACTTTCCCCAATCCAGGTAATTGGTTGCGATATTTTTATATATATACCCCACTTTAAGGTGATCTTTTCCAAGAAGTTGTGTCCTGATCATTAGCGTTTTATGGTACGCTTCGTATGCTTGTTCATATTGCTCATCTTCATGATACATGCTTCCCAGTCTGTTGTATGCATTTGCCATCACAGGATGTTTCGGGCCAAAATGCCTGGTAAACCCTTCCATTGCGATTTCCTGATAATAAAAGGCGCTGTCAAACAGTCGCTGGTTTTGATATACTTCCGCCAGGTTCTGGTAAATGAGTGATTCAGCAACTCCCTTTTCTTTAAGACAAAATTGGGCCTGTAACAAAAGACTACGTAGCATTTTTATTGCATAATCGTATTCTGTTGCATGGCTTAGCGTAAGCGCTTCTCCCGCTCTTGATTTAACAATACCCAAACAATTATTCTCCTGATGATAATAAGCAGCAGCCGATTGATAGTAGCAGTATGCAGCATCCATTGATTCTTTCTCGTAAAGAGAGTCAGCAATTGCGTAGTACCTATCAGCCGTTACTGTATCAGGAATAATGGTTTGAAAACCCGTAAATGCTGCCGCTGTTTGGTAGCCCAGGAGCAAAAAAAGTGTGGATAGTACGTGAGATAAGTAGTAAATAGCGCGCATTTCCTATCAGGCAATTGTTGAACATTACTTTTTAATCGATCCCTAGCCAGACTTTGAGCCTAAAGCCGGGGGTCTTTATTTCATTCAATATTTTTCTCGCTTTTTCATTATAAGGAGTCTGGTCTGAGTCCGCTAATTGCGCTAGTAGCACTTTTGCGTTGCCCGATTCTCTATTGAGTAGCATGGCCATGATGGTATTCCAGTGGGTGTACGGATCATTTTCAATCAATAAGCGGCCTTTTTGATAATAGTAGATAGCACTGTCTCCCTGTCCTGTAGTCATGAAAAGGTCTCCCAGTATGAATAGTTTGATAGGGGTACTTTCGTCATTTTTAACCGTTTTTCTTAATACATCAATGGCGGCCAGCGGCTGATTTTGCCCATGAAGCCGAAGTGCCTCATTGAGCGGGCTTGTATCGTCACTAGCCACATCCCTGGACGTTTGTAGCCGGAGATCAATGAAGTTTTCCCGGGCTATTTTTTTTGACGAGGTGCTGGTCACTACCCAATAACAAGGAATAGTAACAATTAGTAAGAGAATGACGGCTGCTATGCGATAATAGAGACGTCGCGTGGAGTGGATGCCAACTCCTTTACTTAGCTTCCCTTTTGTCACTTGTTCAGCTGCTTTAACAGAAATGATCAGCTCCGTATAATCCCTAACTTCCTGGACAAAATCAGGGTCATTGGCCCACTTTTCGCGGAACGTTTCCAACTCAGAGGAGGAAAGCTGTTGAGACAAAAATTTCTCTATCAACGTATCTTTTTCCATGACTGATCTCCCTACTTTAATTGTTTATTAAGTTTTTTCCAATATTTCAAACACCTGCTAAGAACGGTTTTGGCACTATTCTCGGAATTGACATGAACAGATTGTTGGGCGATGTGCTTATGTGAAAGCTCATCTACGTACTTAGCTCGTATGATTTTTTGACATTTCTCACTGAGCATACTAAATGCCCTCAATGCTTTTTGTGACCTGCTTTCGTCAGGTGCAGCATCGAAAAGGGTGATTCCATAGTTGTTTTGGATCGTCTTCTGGTATTCCTGTTGGATTTCGTCCCGGTAAGAGGCAAAAGTCATTTTCTCCTTTAATGCCCTCCGATAGGTGTTGGCTCCGAGGTTTTTACATACCTTCAAAAAATAACTTTTATTTATTTCATCAATTTTTTTGTTAGTGAGTTGATCCAATACCAATAAACAAGCATCGTGAAAGATCGTTGCTGCCTCCGAAGGACTCCAATGATGTGTATGTTGAAGCAGTCGCATGGCATCCTCTTTAAAACCAGTTAGTACCTCCTTCTCGGATGATGTGGGTTCATCCATTGGTAACTTATCCTTTAACTCTCTATCTTCCATTGCGATTCTTCCAATTGTCTTAACACTCCTGCACTATGTTGTTCGATTCATCGTGTAAAGTTCCGAAATTAAATAAGGCACAAAAAATTATATGTTAAATGCTATTTAATCCTACTTCACAATAAAAAAAATCATTGATTTACCCAGTACGGGCCACCTCAGCCGAACGTCGTTCCGGCCTTCGTGATCTCAAGGGAGCTAAATTGATTTTTTTTGCCTCTCCCCTTTAGGGACGTGTGGCGAGTGGCACGCAAATAGTGATTTGGTTAACAAAGTCTAATAGGACAAAGGGCGAATTGATTTGTTCAATCTGGTCAATGATTCACGCCATTACTTTCCTTTATCCGGAAGTAAAAAGAGTAAAGGCTTAACTCAATGCAAACGATTAATGCATCAAGCAGCAGATGGTTCCACCTGTTTGTTTTTAGTAAATCGAACAAGCTTTTTCAGTAACTTATAAATCTCTAATATCTCTTCGGAAGGTTTGGCATAATCGGAGTGGAATTTAAAACAGGTAAATCCACGACCTGACTTAAGTTCGAGGCGGATTGTAATGATGTGCTCTTCGCTTGTTGTTTTAAAGGCACTGCTATACTCGTCCTTAAATTTTGAGTTTAGAATAATCTTAGATGCGTACGAAAGAGATTGGTTGGCCAGTCCAACATGCTTGTCAAAAAAATCAAATTTTTGTGTAGGAAGATCGATGGTAAACTTCATTTTCTTTGAAAAGCGCGTATACTTTAAAAGTAAGCCGATTAACGCAATGAGAATAGTGAGTATACCCAGATAGATGTTGAACAAAATCATAGGTACACCGATAAATAGGACAAGGCCGGAAATAACAACGATGCTTATGTAGTCAAAGGTATTCTGGAAAGTAATCGTACGCCCTTTCTGGTAATACTTATACCCGTTATCTTCTAAAAGGCGAATGGATTTTTTGCTTAAAAGTGGTTTCACATAATACAAGATACTAGAAAAGAACAGTGCTGATAGCTCTTTTGGATAAAGGCCAGTTTTTTTTAGACCAATCTTCACTTTCCGTCCAGCGAAACGTGATTTTTAGGTTCGATTAAGTCAATTAAGTTCCCGTAAAGATCTTTGATGACCGCCACTTTTCCATACTCCTCTTCTCTTGGTCCGCTCACCACTTCTACCCCGTTAGTGGTGTAGTTTTTAAAGTCACGATCGAAATTATCCGTATGTAGAAAAAGAAATACCCGTCCGCCTGTCTGGTTACCAATACTTTGCTTTTGTGCCGTACTGTTAGCCTGAGCAAGGAGCAGACAGAAACCGGAGCTACCGGCGGGTCGTATCCGCACCCACCTTTTTGTTTCGCTTAGCTGGGTATCTTCAACTAACTGAAACCCTAATTTTTCAGTGTAAAACCGGATGGCCTCGTCGTAGTTTTTTACGACAAGTGCGATTTGGACGATTTCCTGCCTCATGGCGTGCCGACCATTTCCAAGTCGATGGTGCGCTTGTCAATATCTGTTTTAGCGACCAATACTTTTAATTCATCCCCAAGGGTGATCATCTTTTTGTTATTTCGCCCAATCACGCGATAGTTCTTTTCATCAAACTCATAAAAATCATCCTCCAGGTCCGCCATTCGGATCATGCCTTCACACTTCGTTTGTACGATTTCCACAAAGATGCCCCACTCCGTCACTCCCGAAACGATTCCCTCAAATTCCTGGCCCAGCATACTTTCCATGAATTCTACCTGTTTGTATTTAATAGATGCCCGCTCGGCATCCGCTGCGCGTTTTTCTCTTTCAGAGGAATGCAAACAGAGTTGCTCAAAACTTTCCTTATCCTCTGTTTTACCACGGTCCAGGTAATGCTGGAGTAAACGGTGTACCATCACGTCCGGGTACCTCCTGATGGGGGAAGTAAAATGTGTGTAGTGGTCAAAAGCCAAACCAAAATGCCCTCTCGTATCCGTGGTATACTTTGCTTTAGCCATGGAACGGATCGCCAACGACTCCAAGACATTTTGCTCTGGCTTTCCTTCTATTTTTTCCATCAGGTGGTTAAGACCGGAAGAAATGCTTTTATTCAAATCCAGTTTATGCCCAAACTTCGAAGCAAAAGAAGAAAACGTACTAAGCTTTTCCGGGTCAGGATCATCGTGCACTCGATAAACAAAAGTTTTGCTCCCTTCCTCTTTTCCCTTTTCCTTCCATTTAAAAATATGCGTCGCTACTTCCAGATTTGCCACTAGCATAAACTCCTCGATCATCTTGTGCGCGTCCTTTCTTTCTTTAGGGATGACTTCAAGTGGTTTCCCATTTTCGTCCAGTCGAAACTTTACTTCAACCGTCTCAAAATTGACAGCCCCTTGTTTAAAACGCTTCTCTCGTAGTTTTTTAGCGATGTCATTTAGTGTAGTAAGTTCGCTCGTGAAGTCAGCCTCCAAACCCTCTATTCTTTCCTGTGCTTCTTCGTAAGTAAACCTTCTGTCGGATTTAATGATGGTTCGTCCAAACCACTTTTTAGTCACTTTTGCTTTTTCATCTATTTCAAAGACAGCTGAAAAAGTAAGTTTTTCTTCGTTGGGCCTTAGCGAACAAAGACCGTTCGATAACCTTTCCGGGAGCATAGGAATGGTACGATCTACCAGGTAAACAGAAGTGGCGCGGTCTATTGCCTCCTGGTCCAGCAAACTGCCGATCTCTACGTAATGAGAGACATCTGCGATGTGAATACCAATTTCGTAGACACCTTTTTTTATTTCCTGAATAGAAAGGGCATCATCAAAGTCTTTCGCATCATGCGGGTCAACGGTAAAAGTAGTAATGGGCCGGAAGTCTCTTCTTTGGGAAATGTCCTGCTCCGTTATCTCATTTGGGATACTTTCTGCCGCTTTTTCAATCTTTTTTGTGAAGCGAAAAGGCAACCCAAACTCTGCCATGATCGAATGGATTTCCGCATCGTTCTCACCAGCTTGCCCAAGGACTTCTATGACTTCTCCTAACGGACTTTTATTAGAAGCATCGTGCCATTTATTGATCTTCACCAACACCTTATCATTGACTTTTGATTTTCCTATTTTCTCGGGATAAACAAAAACGTCAAAATGAATATTTTTACTATCCGGCACAACAAAGGAGTACTTTTCAGAAATCTCTATTTTGCCTACAAACTCATCTCGTTCTCTTTTTATGATCTTGACGACCTTTCCCTCCGGACGAAATCCGTTTCCAGCGGGTTTGGTAAGTATCACGTTAACCAGGTCTCCATGAACTGCAAACTTTAAGTCACCCGTTTTTACCCAAATATCGTCTTCACCTTCTGGTGTGACCACGTAAGCAAAATTAGGATTGACATGGTCCACACTTCCCTGAATGTATTCGGACTCAGCTGCACTAACATACCTTCCGTCACTAAGCCTACGTACCCGATCCTTGCTCTCCAGACTAAAGAGTTGGTCTTTGAGATAATCTTTGGATTTTTTATCCCGAAGTGAAAACTTACGAATCAGCTCTCGGTAGCCATATGAGTTACCATCATTTACTGAAAAAAGCTGGTAAAGCTTCGTTCGGATTTGGTCAGTTTTGGTGGATTCGCTTCTTCTCTTTTTAGGGTTTCCCTGCTTTCGTTTTCTGCTCATTTAGTTAATAATCGTAATGAAGTCGTCTTCAATAAGTGGTAGGTTATTTAGGCGGAGGTACAGTTGGGCAGTTGCAATAACGTCTCCTTTACAATACTCATCAATTCTTTTCAAACCTTCTTTTTCAGTATAATACGTTTTTGTAACCATCGACCCATCCAGGTCTTTTTTGCTGGAGGGAATCTGGAAAATAGTTGTCAACAGATCAAGTGATGTAAAATTTTTCCAGTCTCCAAACTTCCAGAGTTCCATCGTATCAATGTGATTGATTTCCCACGGCTTTTTCCCGGACATATTTAGCGACCATGGGATCCTGATGTCATTGATCAACATCCTCCGGCAGAGATAAGGAAAATCAAATTCTTTTCCATTGTGCGCACATAGCTTTAGATGATCCTGATCAAACTTACTTTCAATAAAATGCTTGAACGTGGAAAGTAGTTGTGTCTCATCATGACTGGCCAGTGACTTAACCCGCAGTGCTGGCTTCCCATCTACTTTATGATAGATACCCATTCCAATGACAATGATTTTTCCAAACTCAGCGTAAATAGCTGCTCTATCCAGGTAAAGCTCATCATTGGTACGGCTTTCATCGCTTCTGACAAAGTCTGCTTTCTTGTTCCAGTGCTTTCTTAGTTCTTCCGAAAGGTTTTCAACGTTTTCGTTTCCTGAAACCGTTTCAATGTCTATCACAAGAAAATCCTGGAAGTGATGTTGCATCTCCTCGCAAGATAGCACAACCTAAAACGTAAGGCAAGCGTCCGGAAATTAGTTGACAAATAACCTCTGAGAGTGAATAAGAGCTCTGGATGTGTCGAAAATCCGAACAATTAATGTAATGTCATTTTGCATAGAGGTTGGTATGCGTAAGGTCTCTTCGAATACCATCGCCACTTGTTTTCCCGGTGTATTGGAAAAAAGAACTTAATTTTTTTGGGTTATCCGTAAGTCTTGGTGCTGCCGCCTAGACATGACACTAGTGTCATGTCAACGTTTAAATGACGGGTAAGGCGGTCGCAGATTTTGAGCCGACGCGGCGCGGTTAGGCTTAGACGCAGAAAATGAGCCTAGCTATAGTTAAGTGAATTTTTTGCAACGCAAGGGTAGCTCAAAAGATGCCCCGGATTTCCCATTGGTTTAGGCTTGACTTGACACTAATCGTGTAAAATGCCTTCCATCTCTAGTTCTGCTATAAAAACAAGGTGTTCTTCTATGATGGAGTCGGGAACAAAAATGAACTTTTTGTCATAGATCTGCCCATCAATGTAGTAGCTAACCCAGTATTCATTATTCAAATGAAATACAGATTCATCAATAGGCTCTATCAATGCGTACTCCTTTGGTTCCAGATACGGGATGACGTGCCTAAGTACAGAGGTTTTTTGCTCTTCATTGTTAGCCTTACCATATCCTCTCGAACTAACGATCACGTTGTCCAGTTTAGAGCTGTTCCTATTGATAAGAAAAACTTTCCATCCTTCTTCTGTTTTGCCAACAACTACGTGAACATCTTTTACGGGAGAGAAATCAATGTCTTTTTTCAAACGCTTTTATGAGTTTACTTTTTCAACAAGTGTCATTTCAAATATACCGGCGAGGTGCTTTTTAAGTTTTTCTTCTACCTCATGTTGATCTACTGCTTTGCCCAACTCTTTTGCTAAAGAGGTGACGGCTTTGTCCTGAATGCCACAAGGCACGATGTAATTAAAATAATCTAAATCTGTGTTTACATTAAAAGCTAACCCATGCATAGTGACCCATCTGCTGGACTTTACACCCAGTGCACATATTTTCCTGGCCTTATCCGGCTTTTCCCAATCCAGCCAGACGCCAGTAAGTCCGTCGATCCTTCCAGAGGGAATGCCAAAATCTTCCAACGTGCGAATGACAGCCTCTTCAAGGTATCTCAAGTATCGGTGTATATCCGTAAAGAAATGGTCCAGGTCCAAAATTGGATACCCGACAATTTGGCCAGGCCCATGATACGTGATGTCTCCTCCTCGATTGATTTTATAAAACGAAGCATCCTTTTTCTTTAATAGTTGCTCATTGGCCAACAAGTGACTTTCGTTCCCACTTTTCCCCAACGTATAAACATGAGGATGAGAACAAAAAATCAAAAAGTTTTCAGTAACCTGCTGTTCAGCTTCTGGCAACTTCCTGTTTGCAATTTTTCGTTCAACTGTTGCGTTAAAAAGTGCCTCTTGGTAATCCCACGCTTCCTTATAGTCTTTTAGACCAAGATGAATGAACTGTGTGTTTCTACTCATGAATTAGCATCGCATCAAATTTCGATATACGATTCTAACAGTTCTAGTTCGTTATCTGGTTCAATGGAATATTCTTTTACGTTTGCAGGCACCAACATGACTTCACCAAAACCGATGGTTTCTCCGGCAATTTTACCCGACCCACCTACTCCAATGTAAATTTTAAAAGAGTCGAGCTCGGTCTTATTTACATCTAAAGATTGAGTTAATGAGTACTTATTCGTGGTAAAGAAAGGAGTGGTTACAACTTGGTTGGTCTGATTTTTTTCATTAGGATAAGGTGTTTTATACGCCGGGTAATGCTTGAAGTCAATGGCATCCAGTGCTTCTTCTACATGCAACTCTCTTTTATTTCCGTCTTTATCCACCCGGTCAAAATCATAAATGCGATAAGTAATATCCGAGGTCTGCTGGATTTCAGCCAAGAGCAATCCTTTGCCAATGGTATGAACACGTCCTGCAGGAAGAAAGAAAACGTCTCCTTCATTCACATTTTCCTGGTTTAGAAGCTCCATCAGTTTTCCCGAATTGAAAAGCTCCAGGTACTCTTCACGGTTGGTTTCTTTATTAAATCCCGAAATCAATGTGGCGCCAGGATCCGCTTGTAAAATGTACCACATCTCCGTTTTTCCAAACCCATTGTGTCGTTCTTTGGCCAGTGCGTCATCAGGATGGACCTGGATGGAGAGGTCCTGCGCTGCATCTATGAATTTAATCAGCAATGGAAACTCATTTCCGAACTGTTGGTAAACACGTTCGCCTACTAGTTCTCCTTTAAACATTTCAATGAGTTCGGTAATGTTTTGTCCCTTTTTTGTTCCATTCGATACTTCAGAAATATTACCGGAAACCCCGGATAGCTCCCAGGTTTCTCCACAGTTAGCCAGGTTTCCAAAATCCTTATTGAGTACCGTTTTTACTTTTTCACCACCCCACAATTTTTCCTTGTAGATGGTTTTGAATTTTAAGGGATATATTGACATAATAACAAATGAAATGGACCGTAAATCTAAAGGGATTCTAGCCGAACAATTAGCTCAAGATCACTATAAAAATCACGGATATGAAATTTTAGAAGCGAATTATCGTCACCATAGAGCCGAAGTGGATTTTATCGCATTGAATGAGCAGGAAAGCTTGCTGGTTTTTGTGGAAGTAAAAAAAAGAAGTCGGTCAGACTTTGGTGACCCCGAGACCTTCGTATCCGAAAATCAAGTCGGGCTAATCAAGGAAGCTGCGGAAGCATACATTTTGGGCATTAACTGGAACAAAGACATTCGTTTTGACATTGTTGCGGTAGATTCGGACAATTGCCTTGAGGTTTTTGAAGATGCTTTTTAATCTTGCATCGTGGAAGTACAAAAAAAGCATTTAGCCATCCTGGCTTCGGGAAGTGGGACGAACGCAGAAAACCTAATTCGTTATTTTACTGATCATGATCAGGTTTCTGTCGATCTGGTACTTTCCAATAAAAAGGACGCGTTTGTTTTGGAGCGTGCCAGAAAAGCCGAAATTCCTTCACTCCTATTTTCGCGTGAGGAGTTCAACAATGTAAACTTTTTAGAGAAGCTGGAAGAGATCGATTATTTGATTTTGGCTGGTTTTCTCTGGTTAATTCCCAACTATTTGATTGAAGCTTTTCCTGGTCGGATCATCAATATTCACCCGTCTTTGCTTCCTAAATTTGGAGGAAAGGGCATGTACGGGAGCTACGTGCATGAGGCGGTCATTCAAAATCAGGAATCAAAATCGGGCATCACGATTCATCTCGTTAATGAGCGCTACGATGAAGGAAAGGTGCTTTTTCAGGCATCTTGTCCGGTCAATCTGGATGATACAGCAGACTCATTAGCAGCAAAAATTCACCAGTTGGAATACGAACATTTTCCAAAAGTTATCGAGAAGTATATACAGGATCAGGAAGGTGACTAGTACTGTTAGTCGGTTTTTTTCAGATCAGATACATCGTTCGTTTACGTTTAGAAAAACACTTTTCAGGAAACTTTGGTCTTCCTGCGACCACCATGAATTAATCTGGATATTTTTGCGACCTTATATAAACCGCACATACAAAGATGTCTACACGAAAGATCCAATCGGCACTTATCTCTGTCTTCTATAAAGACAACCTACAGCCTATTGTTAAGAAATTAAATGAATTAGGGATTACCATTTACTCTACAGGAGGTACGGAAAAGTTTATCAAAGACCAGGGAATTGATGTGACGCCTGTTGAAGAGGTAACGGACTACCCCTCCATTTTTGGTGGGCGGGTAAAAACCCTTCATCCTAAGGTTTTCGGAGGCATTTTACATCGTAGAGAAAACGAAAGTGATCTCAAAGAAGCACAGCAGTACGAAATTCCTCCCATTGATTTGGTGATTGTGGACCTGTATCCATTTGAAGAAACGGTGGCCTCTGGTGCGTCTGAGGAAAACATCATTGAGAAAATAGACATAGGTGGCATTTCTTTGATTCGAGGAGCAGCCAAAAATTTTAAGGACGTATTGATTGTGAGCTCCAGAAACTACTACAACGACCTGTTGACGTTGCTAAATGAGAAAAACGGGGAAACGTCGCTGGAAGATCGAAAGTTATTTGCTGCCAGAGCGTTTGAAACCTCCAGTCATTACGACGTAGCCATTTTCAACCACCTAAAGAAAGAGCAAGACGTTCCTGCGTTTAAGGTGAGCACCTCCCCTGGTAAAGCGCTTCGTTACGGAGAAAACCCACATCAGCACGGGTTTTTCTACGGAGATTTTTCAAAGTACTTTGATCAGATCCATGGGAAAGAAATTTCGTACAATAACCTGGTAGACATAGAAGCTGCTGTTCAGCTAATTTCAGAATTTGAAGAAACGACTTTCGGCATCCTCAAACACAACAATGCATGTGGCATAGCAACCGGAAAAAATGTGATGGAAGCATATCAAAGGGCGTTTGCCGTTGATTCTGTTTCAGCATTTGGAGGGGTACTCGTTTCTAACCAGGAGATCGACCTGTACGCAGCAGATGAAATGAACGATTTGTTCTTTGAGATTCTCATCGCGCCTTCGTTTACTCAAGAAGCACTGGAGATCCTTACAGAAAAGAAAAACAGGATCTTATTGGTGCAGAAAAGAAAGTGGAAGCAGAAGTTGCAATTTAAAAGCCTGCTGGGTGGCGTCATCGTTCAGGACTACGACTTAAAAACAGAAAAAGCAGTAGACCTGGTGGTAAAAACCAAGAAGTCACCTTCTAAAGAAGAGGTACAGGACCTGTTGTTTGCCGCTAAAGTTTGTAAGCAGTCCAAGTCCAATACCATTGTTTTAGCGAGAGATGGCCAGATGTTGGCCAGTGGTGTGGGCCAGACCTCCCGAGTGGACGCGCTGCAACAAGCGATAGAAAAAGCAGGCAAGTTTGGCTTTGACTTAAAAGGAGCGGTGATGGCATCCGATGCATTTTTCCCGTTTCCAGACTGTGTGGAGATAGCGAGTAAGGCTGGAATCTCTGCTGTTATCCAGCCAGGAGGTTCAGTAAAAGATCAACTATCGATCGACTCATGCAATACCAATGACATGGCGATGGTTTACACCGGAGTGAGGCATTTTAAGCATTAATTATTTTATTTTATCAATTGATGATTATAAGTTTGTGAACTGGGAAGAAAAAGATCCCAGCTTCTATAATAGTACGCCATCAATAATCAATGAAAGCATTTATTTTCACCATACTCCTATCCACAATATTTTTTTCTAGCGCATTATCTAATAAAATAGAAGGTATTGTATTGTTGGATAATACGGATGATCATTCATCTACACTTGTGGAGTTTATTCCAATTTCAAACTCGGCTGTCTACAATAGTATAGTTTCAGATATTAATGGATTTTTTTCTACTGATTTGATATCGGGCTCTTATCGCATCAGATATTCAAAGGCTGCTTATCAAACTCATGAAATAGATGAGGTTTTTATTAACACTGATCTTGTGCTTGATCAGATTGAACTTTCCTCAAAAGGATTGAAAGAGATCTCTGGAGTAACCACAGGTATTTGGTATAAGGATACTACATACGTTGTAACCGGTAATATTACTATACCATCAGGTAACTCATTGGTCATTGAGCCAGGGACACATATACACTTCGATGATTATTGGGGTATTAGCGTAGATGGGTCAATATTGGCTAAGGGTACCAAGAGAGATAGTATTTTATTTACATCTGGAAATACTGTAAAAGAGCGAGGGGATTGGGAGGGACTCAGGTTTAACTCCTCTTCAGATACTTCCTTCTTTTCATATACTAAGCTAGAATATGCAGGACCTCCCAGGTATCAAGATGGAGGCATTGTTTGGATTGTTGGAGGTAAGGTCGTTATGGATCACTGTAAACTTGCCCATTCTCCATCAGTAGGAATATTCTCGCAGAGAGGGTATTTAGAAATTTCTGAGTCTGAGATCTTCGAGGTTTTTCAATATGGCATTAGAAATTGGACAAATTCAATTATCGAGAAAAACATAATACACCATATTGAAATAGCAGGTATTAACAATTATAGCCTGAGTCCAATACGTTTTAATGTTTTCTACAATAACCGTTCGGGTCTGGAACTTCATTATAGTTCAGTCACAGAAAATAACATTTTTCTGAATAACTTCAGAAGTGGAGTTTTTATCGCAGACGAAGAACCCATAATTATCAATAATACTTTTATCACTAACTCTAATGGGATTATGGTTTATTATGGTCGTGAAGGCAAACCATTAGTAACAAACAATATTTTTCATCAAAATGATAGAGCGATAAATAACGATAACGATTTAATTCCTACAGTATCTTATAATTTGTTCTTTGATAACGATGATTACTTTAAAGTTCCTCCTGTTGGATTTGGAGAAATTGTAACTAAGAATGGAAGAGAAATAGAGTCGGATACATATTTCAACCTCTTTGAAGATCCATTCTTTGTTTCTACAACATTTGGTGAATTAGGCTTTGCTAATTTGGACAGCCTCTCTCCCGCAATCAACACGGGAGACCCTACGATATTTGATGAAGACGGTTCTATAGGTGACTTAGGTGCTATATGGTATGGAGAAAATGCACCTCCATCAGATTTTTTATTGATTTCTCCTTCACTTTCAAGCACACTTTCTTTTGCTTCTTCCGCATTTGAGTGGCAAGACTCAAAAGATTTAGACCCGTTGGCTTACTCTCTATTTATCTACAATGATCATGAGTCTGTAAATTTTTCAAATTTGAAATCTACTTCAATTGATATAGACGTCCATGAAGTACTTTCTCAAGGAGAAGACTATGAGTGGTATGTGTTAGTCACAGATGGAATCGATACTACTTATTCTGATACGCTTTCTTTTTCTACGGAAAATATTCCCCCATCAGATTTTTTACTGATTTCTCCTACACCTTCGAGTACGCTTCCTTTTACTCCTTTTACATTTGAATGGGAAAATTCATCAGATTTGGATCCGCTGGCTTACTCTTTATTTATCTATAACGATGATGATACTGTAAATTTTTCAAATTTGAAATCTACTTTAATCGATATAGATGTAGAAACTATACTTTCACAAGGTGAAAACTATAAATGGTACGTGTTCGCTAGCGACGGTATGGATACCACTTATTCAGATACGCTTAGTTTTTCAATAGAAAAAACACTTTCAGTTCAAAGTGAATCCAACAACTTGTTTTTTTACCCGAACCCAACTAGTCATGAAATTCAAATATTTGATAATTCTAAAGAATACTATAGGTGCTACATTTATACATTAGATGGAAGATTGGTTTTATCAGATTTGAAGAAACGCTTAGATGTGTCAAGTTTAAAAAAGGGTGTTTATATGGTTCTAATACATAATAAGCTTGGTGCCGTTGTTTT